>DXHQ01000099.1 GCA_019113345.1 Candidatus Faecalibacterium intestinigallinarum | reverse complement strand
TGGCCCAGTACGCCACCCTGAACGGGGACGAGACCTCCCCCGTCCGCTGGCTGATCGACCGGCTGTGGGCCCTGACCGCCGACCATCCGGGCGAAAATCTCTTCGAGTTGATGCTGTGCATGGCCTCCCAGTACGACCTGCCCTCCTACCTGGCCGGCCTCGACTTTGTCCCCGAGGTGCTCAGCTGCCAGTACAACACCTGTTTTCGGGACCTGGACCTGGTCCAAAAGGTGCAGGCTGCCGGCATCGAGGTGGCCCCCTGGCCGGTGGACGGCGTCTTTGATCTGCAGAGCATCCTGGACATGGATCCGGTGACCGTCGTCACCAACCGTCCCGAGCGGCTGTTCCAGATGCTGGACCCGGCCTGGACCATGCCGGCCCAGGCGGCGGCGATGCTTGGATAAAAATGGCACGGATTTGTCATGATTTTTGTCTTGACAAATCCGTTTTCTTTCTGCATAATAGTTTTGTATCGAATTGTTCTTTTGCCGACAGTCCAGACGCGAAATCGTTTGGCCGCAAAACTGTCCGGCTGCGAACAGCCAAAGGAGTACGCCATGTGCACAGAAAACGTTCCGCCTCTGCCCATTGAAGATTCCATGCCGTCCAAAGACCTGCCCCAGGTCATCCCGGCCCAGATGCGCCGGGTGAACAACCTCATCTCCCGCCGGGTCAACTACTACAGCCGCGAAAACGGCGTCGAGGACGTCACCGCCATGCACGGCTGGATCCTGGCCTATCTCTACCAGTACCAGGACCGGGAGATCTTTCAGCGGGACATCGAGCGGGCCTTTTCCATCACGCGCTCCACCGTCACCAATATCCTGCAGCTGATGGAGAAAAAGGGCTACATCCGCCGGATGAGCGTCCCGCAGGACGCCCGCCTCAAGCGGCTTGTCCTGACCGAAGCCGGGGCCGAGGCCCACCGGCAGATCCTGCGCAGCCTGCACCAGACCGACGAGTCGGTCAACGCCCTGCTGACCGCCGAGGAGAGCGCCGAGCTGCTCCGCCTGCTGAACAAGCTGCGGGCCGGCCTGGAATAACCCGCCGTTTTGTCTGAACTTTTCATGAACAGAGTTTGAAACATTGCCCCCGCCGGTTGACAGCCGGTCTTTTTGGGGATACAATGTTCGATGCGAAACAATTCGACCGCAAACAACCAACGATTAGGAGGTATGCCCCATGCTGAAAAAACTGGCCTCCCATCTGGGCGAGTACAAAAGCGCCGCCATCATCACGCCGCTTTTGTCCGCGCTCGAGGCCATCATGGACGTTCTGCTCCCCCTGCTCATGTCCTACATCATCGACCAGGGCATCGAAAAGGGCGATATGAACGCCGTCGTCAAATACGGCCTGCTCACATTGCTGGTGGCGGCCTGCGCGCTGCTGCTGGGCCTTTCGGCCGGCCGCTTTGCCGCGCGCGCCTCGGCGGGCTACGCCGGCAACCTGCGCGACGCCATGTTCGAGCGCATCCAGCACTATTCCTTCACCAACATCGACAAGTTCTCGACGGCGGGCCTGGTCACCCGCATGACCACCGACGTCACCAACGTCCAGAACGCTTTCCAGATGCTGACCCGCATGTGCGTGCGCGCGCCGGTCCATCTGGTCTTTGCCCTCATCATGTCCGTTGCCATCAACCCCCACCTGACCGGCATCTTCCTGGTGGCCATGGTCTTTCTGGCGCTGGTGCTGGGCGGCATCATGCTGCCCACCATCAAGATCTTTGACCGCGTCTTTAAGAACTACGACGCCCTGAACGCCTCGGTGCAGGAGAACGTCGCCGCCATCCGGGTGGTCAAGAGCTTTGTCCGCGAGCAGCACGAGGACGACAAATACGCCAAGGCCTGCCAGCATCTCTACGACCAGTTCGTCAAGGCGGAAAGCCGCCTCAGCTTCAACAACCCCTCCATGCTGGTGGCGGTCTACGGCTGCAACCTGGCCCTGTCCTGGTTCGGCGCCCACTATGTGCTGCGCGGCATCATCACCACCGGCCAGCTCAACGCCCTGTTCGGCTACACCATGAACATCCTGATGAGCCTGATGATGCTCTCGATGGTCTTTGTCATGCTGAGCATGTCGGTGGCCTCCTGCCACCGCATCATCGAGGTGCTGGACGAAGCCACCGACCTGCCCCCCGCCAAGAACCCGGTGCAGGAGGTCAAGGACGGCAGCGTCGAGTTCGACCACGTCACCTTCAAGTATAAGCACGGCACCGGCAGCCCGGTGCTCAGCGACATCACCTTCAGCCTCAAGCCGGGCGAGACGCTGGGCATCATCGGCGGCACCGGCTCGGCCAAATCCAGCCTGGTGCAGCTGATCCCCCGCCTGTACGACGTGGCCGAAGGCTGCGTCAAGGTGGGCGGCGTGGACGTGCGGGACTACAACCTCGACGTGCTGCGCCACGACGTCTCGATGGTGCTGCAGAAGAACGTCCTGTTCTCGGGCACCATCCTGGACAACCTGCGCTGGGGCGATGAAAAAGCCACCGACGCCCAGTGCGTCGAGGCCTGCCAGCTGGCCTGCGCCGACGAGTTCATCGAGCGCTTCCCCGACAAGTACCATACATGGATCGAGCAGGGCGGCTCCAACGTATCGGGCGGCCAGAAACAGCGCCTGACCATTGCCCGCGCCCTGCTGCGCAAGCCCAAGATCCTGATCTTGGACGACTCGACCAGCGCGGTGGACACCGCCACCGACGCCAGGATCCGGGCGGCCTTCCGCGAAAAGCTGCCCGGCACCACCCGCATCATCATCGCGCAGCGCATCTCCTCGGTGCAGGACGCCGACCGCATCCTGGTGCTGGACAACGGCCAGATCAACGGCCTGGGCACCCACGAGGAGCTGCTCGCCACCAACAAGATCTATCAGGAAGTCTACAACAGCCAGACCCAGGGCGGCGGCGACTTCGACAAACAGGGAGGTGAAGCGTAATGGCTGAACAGAATGTGCGCACCGTCCGCGGCCCCGGTCCGCGCGGCAATATAGGCCGGCCCCGGCCCAAGGTGGAAAACCCCGGCAAACTGATCAAGCGGGTGCTGGGCGAGGTGTTCAAGCACTACGCTCCCCACTGCGTGGTGGTGCTGATCTGCATCTTCCTGGCGGCCTTTGCCAACGTCCAGGCCAGCCTCTTTTTACAGACCCTGATCGACGATTACATCGCCCCCATGCTGCAGCAGTCCGACCCCGACTTTGGGCCGCTGCTGGGCGCGCTGGGCCGCATCGCCTGCATCTACCTGATCGGCATCCTGGCCTCCTGGACCAACGCCCGCATCATGGTCAACGTGACCCAGGGCACCATGCGCAACATCCGCACCGAGCTGTTCTCCCATATGGAGAGCCTGCCCATCCGCTACTTTGACACCCACCCCCACGGCGACATCATGTCGGTCTACACCAACGACGTCGACACCCTGCGGCAGATGATCAGCCAGAGCATCCCGCAGCTGGTCTCCAGCGTCATCACCATCGTCTCGGTCTTTGTCAGCATGGTCATGCTGGATATCCCCATGACCATCCTGACCATGTGCATGGTGGGCGTGATGCTGTTCTGCTCCAAAAAGATCAGCGCCCAGAGCGGCAAGTACTTCATCGCCCAGCAGCGCGACCTCGGCGCCGTCAACGGCTACATCGAGGAAATGCTGGAGGGCCAGAAGGTGGTCAAGGTCTTTACCCATGAGCAGAAGACCCTGGACGGCTTCAAGGATCTGAACGCCAAGCTGAAGGAGAGCTCCATCCGCGCCAACGGCTTTGCCAACATCATGATGCCGGTCAACGCACAGCTGGGCAACGTCAGCTACGCCCTCTGCGCCCTGCTGGGCGCGGCGCTGGCGGTCAGCGGCTTCGGCGGGGTCACCCTCGGCACCGTCATGGCCTTTCTAGCTCTGAACAAGAGCTTCAATATGCCCATCACCCAGGTGTCGATGCAGGCCAACAGCGTTATCATGGCGCTGGCCGGCGCCGAGCGCATCTACGCCATGATGGACGCCCCCAGCGAGACCGACGACGGCTACGTCACATTGGTCAACGCCAAGTACGACAAGGACGACAACCTCGTCGAGACCGAGGAGCGGACCGGCATCTGGGCCTGGAAGCACCCCCACCACGACGGCACCCTGACCTACAAAAAGCTGGAGGGCGACATCCGCTTCTTTGACGTCGACTTCGGCTACACCCCCGAAAAGACGGTCCTGCACGACATCAACCTCTTCGGCCTGCCCGGCCAGAAGATCGCCTTTGTCGGTTCGACCGGCGCCGGCAAGACCACCATCACCAACCTTATCAACCGCTTCTACGACATCCAGGACGGCAAGATCCGCTACGACGGCATCAACATCCGCAAGATCAAAAAGGCCGACCTGCGCCGGTCCCTCGGCATCGTATTGCAGGACACCCACCTGTTCACCGGCACCGTCATGGACAACATCCGCTACGGCCGGCTGGACGCCACCGACGAGGAGTGCGTGGTGGCGGCAAAGCTGGCCAACGCCGACGGCTTCATCCGCCGGCTGCCCGACGGCTACAACACCATGCTGACCGGCGACGGCGCCAACCTCTCGCAGGGCCAGCGGCAGCTGCTGGCCATCGCCCGGGCGGCGGTGGCCGACCCGCCCGTCCTGATCCTGGACGAGGCGACCAGCTCCATCGACACCCGCACCGAAGCGCTGGTGCAGGCCGGCATGGACGGCCTGATGTACGGCCGCACCACCTTTGTCATCGCCCACCGGCTGTCCACCGTCCGCAACGCCGACTGCATCATCGTCCTGGAGCAGGGCCGGATCATCGAGCGCGGCAGCCACGACGAGCTGATCGCCAAAAAGGGCAAATATTACCAGCTCTACACCGGCAACCTGGCCGAATAAATTCTCAAAACGGCATCCCGCCCCTGCCACGGGGCGGGATTTTTTGCGTTTTTCTGGAAAATGCGCGTTTCTCTCTTTTCACCTGCGCGGTTTTATTGTACAATAAAAGATGAAACTGCCAGAGAGAACAACGAACAGAGAAGGAGAAACGCTTTTTATGGCGAAAACGGATATCAAAGTGCTGGCCCTTGATCTGGACGGCACCCTCACCAACGACCAGAAGGAGATCACCCCCCGCACCCGGGCTGCCCTCGACGCCGCCCTGGCGCAGGGCGTCACCGTCGTGCTGGCCTCCGGCCGGCCCACCGCCGGGGTCACCCCGGTGGCGCGGGAGCTGGGCCTCGGCCAGCCGGGCCGGGCCGGGATGATCCTTTCCTACAACGGCGGGGCCATCGTGGACTGCGCCCCCGGCAGCCGGGTGCTGTGGCAGCAGGTGCTGCCCGCCCCCATGGTGCCGGCCCTCTGCGCCTTTGCCGCCAGCCAGAACGTGGCCATCGTCACCTACAACGACACCGGCGTCGTCACCGAGCGCCCCGAGGACCCCTGGGCCCAGAAAGAGGGCTTTACCAACAAGCTGCCCATGATCGGGGTGGAAAACCTTGCCGCCTACGTCAACTATCCGGTGAACAAGATGCTGATTACCCTCGACCCGCTCCGCCTGCGGGGGGTGCTGCAGGCCGGGGAGGCAAAGTTTGCCGGGCAGATCGACCTCTACCCTTCCAGCCCCTTCTTCATCGAGGCGGTGCCCCTGGGGGTGGCCAAGGACCGCAGCCTGGCCGCCCTGCTGGACCGGATGGGCCTTGCGCCCCGGCAGCTGATGGCCTGCGGCGACGGGATGAACGACCGCTCGATGATCCGCTACGCGGGGGTGGGGGTCGCCATGGCCAACGCCGCCGGCCCCGTCAAGGCCGCCGCCAACTATGTCACCGCCGCCGACAACAACCACGACGGCGTCGCCGAAGCGATCGAACGCTTTATCTTGCAGTAAGAACGGAGGGAGAGCAGCACTATCATGCCGCAGCGCAATTTGGTCATTTTTGATTTGGAATGGAACATTGGCTACCACCCCCACACCTTCAACTACCACGGGGTGGAGCAGACTCTGCGGGGGGAGATCATCGAGATCGGCGCGGTCAAGGTGGATGAGCGGGGCAACGTCCTCGACACCTTCTCGATCCATCTGCGGCCCCGCATCTTCCGCAAATTACAGCACCACATCGCCAAGGTCACCGGCCTGACCCAGGGCGACCTGGACAAGGGCGAGCCCATCTTGCAGGGGCTGCGCCGGTTTATGAAGTGGTGCGGCCCCGACGCCGAGTTTGCCGAGTGGGGGCTGGACGACGTGCCGGTCCTCAAGCAGAACCTCTTTCTGTGCAACCTGGACGAGAGCCGCCCCACCGTCTGGTACAACCTGCAGCAGATCTTTCTCAGCCAGTACCCCCGCAAGGAGGGGGACGGCCTGACGCTGGAAAGCGTCGTCACCCGGCTGGGCCTGCCCACCGACCGGCCCTTCCACGACGCGCTGTCCGACGCGCTCTACACCGCCGATATCTGCCGCTGCATCGACCTGGCCCGCGGCCTGGCCGAATACCCCACCGAGGAGGAATCGCTGCGGCAGAGCCTCTGCCCCGCCCCCGGCGATTACCGGGATTTCCGCATCTGGGAGGGCTACGTCGAGCAGTTCGCCTGGCGCAGCGACCCGGACATCCTTGGCGCGGCCTGCCCGGTCTGCGGCGCGGCGCTCCAGCCCGACGAAGTCTGGCTCAAAAAGGGCAGCAATACCTGGTACACCCTGGCTCAGTGCCCGCACTGCGCCGGCAGCGAAAACGAGGCCGGGCAGGGGGTGTTCCTGCGGTACAAGCTGGCCCGGCGGGACGGCCTGCACTGGACCTACGCCCGCTGCCTGCAGATGCCGAACGAGGAGCTGCTGGCCAGGTGGTCGAAGCAGCGCCGCCAGCAGCTGGAGCGGATCAAGGCCGCCGGCGCCAAGGCGGCCAAAGCCGCCGAAACCAAATAAATCCCACTTTTTCGCCTTTATTTGGAAGAACTTGACAGTTCGTTCACTGGTTTGTCATAATCGCAGGGTATACTAGAAGCAATGATCGGGCACACACGCGGTAAGGAGGACGGTACATGGAAGAAACGCTGCTGTATTGGAGCAGTCAGATCACATCGCTGGAGTTTTGGCAGCAGCTGCTGGACAGCTTTGAAGGGCTGGGCCCGCTGGTGCCCATCCTGCTGGCGATGGTGGAATCCTTTGTGCCGCCCCTGCCGCTGATCGCCATTGTGGCTTTGAACGTCGCGGCCCACGGCCCGGTGATGGGCTTTGTCTACAGCTGGTGCGGCGTGGCGGCCGGCGGCGCCATCATGTTCACCTTCTGGCGGCGGGTGGTCAAGCGTTTTTTCTGGCGCCACGCCAGCAAATACGAATGGTTCCGCCGGGCGCAGAAGTGGGTCAGCAACTGCGACACCTCGGCCCTGTTCACCCTGGCCATGCTGCCCTTTACCCCCACCTCCTTTTTGCATCTGACCTTCGGCATCTCCGACTTTGACAGCCGGCGCTACGTCCTGACCCTGCTGGCCGGCAAGGCGGTGATGGTGGCCATGATGGCCGTTTTCGGGCAGTCCCTGACCAACGCCCTGGAAAATCCCCTCTACCTGGTGCCGGCCATCGCCCTCTGGGTGGGGATGTACTTTGCGTCCAAGCTGTTCTGCCGCAAGCACAACCTGGACTGAACCCCTGCAAACCAAAAGCCCGTACAGGTTCAACGCCTGTACGGGCTTTTTCAATTCACATGGCACCGCAGCCATGCCAGCAGTCCTTCGTAATCCAGCGTCCCCGCCGCGACGGAAAGGATCGTCTGAATCAATTCGTCATCTTCATACACACAGGCCACATGATTGATGTCCAGAAAAACCAGCATTGCATGAACGCCGATTCGCTTGTTTCCGTCCAGAAACGGGTGGTTTTGAATCAGTCCAAACCCAAGCCTCGCAGCTTTTTCCAGTATGGTGGGATAGAGCTCAACCCCTCCGAACGTCTGAAAGGGTGCGTTGACTGCGGAATCCAGCAATCCTTCATCTCGAACCCCATCTGTTCCTTCATACATCTCGATCAAAGCTGCATGAAGCATCCGGATTTTCTGCTTGCTGAGTACCTTCATTTCGCCAGTTCCTCATACACCGCCCGGTTCCGCTCCATCAGCCTGCGCGAAGAGGCAAGCACCTCTTCCTCAGACGCTTCCTGCGCTTCATCCAGTCTGCCAAAATCAATGACGATATAGCGCGGCGCATTGTTTTTGAGGATCACCGCCGAGCCGTACTGGTCCACCAGACGTGCAACTTTTGAAAAATTCTGATTGGCTTCCGAAATGGAGACCAGCGTCTTGCTGTCAATGTTCATACCGTCACCTCCCTGTCATCATTATATCAAATTCATCCGTCGAATTCAACCTAAAATCAATCCATTTCTTTCTATCAAAAAGCAGACGCTCCTTTGTCGGAGCGTCTGCTTTGCTTTTTCATTTTGCAAACTCCTCATACGCGGCGCGGTAGTGTTCCGTCAGCTTGCGCGAAGAGGCGATGATCTTTTCGTCGGACGCCTGTTTGCCGTAGGGATGTTCGGGCACGGGGCCGGTCGACCCGCGCAGAATCAGATGCCCGTGCAGCAGCAGGCTGCTGATGGGCACCCCGTTCAGCAGGCTGTCCAGGGCGTAGTAGCCGCTCTTGCCCAGCTGCAGGCGGTCCTGCCGGATGGTGGTCAGGGGCGGGGCGGTGTGGGCGCAGAAGGGCAGGTCGTCGAAGCCGACGATGCTCAGCTGTTCCGGCACGCGGATGCCCATCTCCAGGCAGCGGATCAGAACGCTGTGGGCCAGCAGGTCACTCGAACAGAGAATGGCCGTCACCCCCTGGGCCAGCAGGCGGGGCAGGTAGGTGTCGATGCAGTCCGAGAAAAAGTAGGAGTACCCCGCCATCGACCTGGAACTGGGCAGCTTGCGGCGCTTGATCTCATAGAAAAAGCTGTTGTACCGCACCTGGGTGATGTGGCTGCCCAGCGCGCCGCTCAGATAGCCGATCTTGCGGTGGCCCATCCCGTATAAAGCCTCGATGGCCTGGCCGATGGCCTCGTTGTTGTCGATGCCGAGGGTGGAAACGGTGGGGTTGCCCCGGACGAGGTTGTCGTAGAGGACCGCCGGGGTGTGGCTGCGGGTGAATTCCTTCATCCAGGGGTCGAGCAGGGTCAGGCCCAGAAACAGCGCCCCGAGATATCCCTCCCGCAGCATATAGGCGTCGTAGGGGATGGATCTTTGCAGCTCGGCCGACAGCCGCACCACCTTGACCCCGTAGCCGGAAGGCTCGGCCATCTGCCGGAAGCCGGTGATGATGTCGGTGCCGAAGTCCTCGGGTTTTTCGTAGTCCATGTTCTGGATAAAGACGCAGAGGGTGCGCACCGCGCCCCGCCGGGCGCGGGTGTAGCCCAGCGCCACCGCCGTGTCCAGAATGGTCTTGCGCAGCGACTCGCTGATATCGGGCGCGCCGTTCAGCGCTTTGGAGACCGTCCCCTTGGAGACGCCCACCTGTTTGGCGATATCGTCCATGGTCGGCATAGAATACACCCCCTTTCCGGCTGCTGCAAACGCTGTATGTATTATACCCGTCCCGGCTGCAAAAGGCAAATGCCGAAACATTGCCAAAAAATTTCGCATTTTGGATACGAGCGCCAAACCACGGTCAAACCGCTAGAAAGTCATACGCATTTGTTGTACAGTATTCACAAATCGTTCTCAAATCCGCAAAAAACTCTTGCTTCTTTTCGCGTTTGGGGGTATAGTAAAGTCACAACGAAACATTACGAAACTTTGTAATGGCTTTCGCCCACGGTTTTGAGTAGCAAAAAAGGAGGAATTTACATGCGCAAGAATCAGTCCGCGCCCCGCCTTCTGTCCAGAAGAGACTTCCTGCGTCTTTCTGCGGCAGCGGCCGGGGCCGCAGCTGCGGGCGGCGTTCTGAGCGGCTGCTCCGGTTCCGGCAGCGGCGAGAACGTCCGCCTCATGGTCTGGAGCCCGTCTCAGGACCAGGCCAAAGACAGCGGCGAATGGCTGCAGACCTGCTGCAATCGCTTTGCCGAGCTGCACCCGGAGTGGAACATCACCTTCGTCTACGGCGTGGCCGACGAGGCCGGCGCAGCCGGCACCGTCAGCCAGGACGCCGAGGCCAGCGCCGACGTCTTTATGTTCGCCAACGACACCCTGACCACCCTGACCGACGCCGGGGCTCTGGCCAAGTTCGGCGGCATCTACGCCGACGAGATCGCCTCCACCAACAGCCAGGGCCTGGTGGACAGCCTGACCATGGACGGCTACATCTACGGCGTGCCCTTTACCACCAACACCTGGTTCATGTACTACGACAAGGCCACCTTCACCGAGGAGGACATCCGGAACCTGGACACCATGCTGACCAAGGGCAAGGTCAGCTTCCCCTTCACCAACTCCTGGTATCTGCCGGCCTTCTACTTCGGCAACGGCTGCACCCTGTTCGGCGACGGCACCCAGGAGGAGCTGGGCGCCGACTTCAGCGGGCAGAAGGCGGTGGACGTCACCAACTACCTGATCGATCTGTACAACAACCCCAACTTCACGGTCGACGCCGACGGCTCGGGCATGGCCGGCCTGCGCGACGGCAGCATCAAGGCCATCTTCACCGGCTCGTGGGACGCCGCCGCCATCAAGGAGATCCTGGGCGACAACATGGGCGTTGCGGCCCTGCCCACCTTCACCCTGAACGGCGAGGAAAAGCAGATGTACGCCTACGCCGGCAGCAAGGCCATCGGCGTCAACACCAACAGCAAGTACATGGTGCAGGCCATCCAGCTGGCCCTCTACCTCGGCGGCGCCGAATCGCAGCAGCTGCACTACGACCTGCGCACCGTCATCCCCTGCAACACCGAGCTGCTGGCCGACCCCGCCATCGCCAGCGACGAGCTGGTCGCCGCGCAGAACGACACCTTCGACCGCACCTCGATCCTCCAGCCCTTCGTCGCCTCCATGAACAACTGCTGGACCCCCGTCGAGAACCTGGGCAAGGGCATCCGCAGCGGGACCATCACTCACGACAACGCCGCCGAGCAGACCGAAGCCATGAACGCCGCCATGAACAGCGACGGTATCTCGTAAGAAAGGGAGGACGTAAGGATGAATGCAACGAATGCGCTTAAAATGCGCAGCACCCTGAAGATCGACAACCCCGTCACCTGCATGGAGGCCCTGAAAAACGGCGACGCCATGGTCAAGCTGTCGGCTGTCGTCATGGGTCTGGGCAATATGGCCCACAAGCAGGTGGCCAAGGGCCTTTTGTTCCTGGCGGCCGAGGTGGCCTACATCGCCTTTATGGTGATGAGCGGCTTCCACAATCTGGCCATGCTGCCCAGCCTGGGCACCGTCGAGCGCCAGGAAGTCTGGAACGAGGAGCTGCAAATTTTTGAGTACACCCACGGCGACCAGTCCATCCTGCTTCTGCTCTACGGCCTGGCCACCATCCTGCTGACCGGCGTCATGTTCTGGATCTGGCGCGGCACCCTCAAGAGCGGCTACGCCGCCCAGCTGAACGAGGCCGCCGGCCGCCACATCAACACCCTGCCGGAGGACATCCGGGAGCTGTTTGACTCCAACCTCTACCGCCTCCTGATGACCCCGCCGATGTTCTTCATCTCCATCCTGACCATCCTGCCGCTGATCTTCATGATCTGCATGGCCTTTACCAACTACAGCAAGATCGACAACCACCTGGTCCTCTTTGACTGGGTGGGGCTGGACAACTTCGTCACCCTGTTCAATTCCGACTCGGTGCTGGGTTCCACCTTCTGGCGGGTGCTGGGCTGGACGCTGGTCTGGGCCTTCTTCGCCACCTTTACCAACTACTTTGCCGGCATGATCCTTGCCATCATCATCAACCGCAAGGATACCAAGGCCAAGGGCTTCTGGCGCTTCTGCTTTGTGCTGCCCTGCGCGGTGCCCATGTTCGTCTCTCTGCTGATCATGCGCACCATGCTGCAGCCTGAGGGCGCGGTCAACGTTCTGCTGCGGCAGCTGGGCGTCATCGCCGCCGGCGAGAGCCTGCCCTTCTTCACCGACCCGACCTGGGCGCGGGTCACCGTCATCCTGATCAATATCTGGGTCGGCGTGCCCTATACCCTGCTGCAGCTGACCGGCGTGCTGCAGAACATCCCCGCCGACCTGTACGAGGCGGCCACCGTGGACGGCGCCAACGCGGTGCAGACCTTCTTCCGCATCACCCTGCCCTATATGTTCTACGTCACCACCCCGTACCTGATCTCGACCTTCACCGGCAACGTCAACAACTTCAACGTCATCTATCTGCTGTCGGGCGGCGACCCCATCACCGACCTTGCCTCCACCGCCGGCAGCACCGACCTGCTGGTCACCTGGCTGTACAAGCTGACCATCGACAAGCAGTACTACAACGTGGGCGCCGTCGTCGGCATCTTGACATTCATCATTCTGGCCGTCGGCTCGCTGCTGACCTACCGCCGCAGCAAGTCCTACCGTGAAGAAGGAGGGTTCTGAGCATGAGCAGCAACACCAAAGCGGCAAAACAGCTGAGCGCCAAGCGCATCCGCACCCGCAACAACGTCATCGTCTACATCATTCTGTCCATCCTGGCCTTTATCTGGCTGTTCCCGGTGGCCTGGATCATCATGACCAGCTTCCGCGGCGAGAAGGGCAGCTACATCTCCACCTTCTTCCCCAAGACCTACACCCTTGACAACTACATCAAGCTGTTCACCGACACCAGCCTGCTCAACTTCCCGCAGATGTTCCTGAACACCCTGTTCATCGCCGTCTGCTCCTGCATCCTGTCCTCGTTCTTCCTGCTGTCGGCGGCCTACTGCCTGTCCCGGCTGCGCTTTAAGATGCGCAAGCCCTACATGAACATGGCCATGATCCTGGGCCTGTTCCCCGGCTTCATGTCGATGGTGGCCGTCTACTTCATCCTCAAGGCGGTCGGCCTGACCGAGGGCAACAGCGTCCGCTTCGCGCTCATCCTCTGCTACTCGGGCGGCGCGGCCCTGGGCTTCCAGATCACCAAGGGCTTCTTCGACACCATCCCCATGGCCCTGGACGAGGCCGCCCTGCTGGACGGCTGCACCCGGTGGCAGATCTTCACCAAGATCACCCTGCCCCTGTCCAAGCCCATCGTCATCTACACCATCCTGACCAGCTTCATGGGCCCCTGGGTCGACTTCGTCTTTGCCAAGGTCATCTGCCGCGCCAACTCCGACCAGTATACCGTGGCCATCGGCCTGTGGCGGATGCTGGAAAAGGAGTACATCGACAGCTGGTACACCAGCTTTGCGGCCGGCGCGGTGCTGATCTCCATCCCCATCGCCCTGCTCTTCCTCAAACTGCAGAAATACTACGTCAACGGTATGGCCGGCGCGGTCAAGGGCTGATCGGTATTCTCTGATTCTTCTTCATCCATTTCCCCCTATGCGCGCAGCCGCCAGACCGTCACATCTGGCGGCTGCATTTTTTCACAAAAGGACGGTATCACATGCAAACTGCGACACAGCCCGCGGCCACCCGCCGCAAACTCTACGATTCCAAAGCCTTTGAGGCGCAGTACCACACCGACGAGGCCCTGGGCGCCCTCTGGACCCCCGCGGCCACCCGCTTTGCCCTCTGGGCCCCCACCGCCCGGCAGGTCTCCCTCTCCCTCTATGCGGAGGGGACCGGGGGCGGGCCCCTGCTGACGGTCGACCTTGCCCGCGGGGGGCGGGGGGTCTGGGAGGCCGTGGTGGAGGGCGACCTCGACGGCCGCTACTACGACTTTGCCGTCACCGACTGCGAGGGGGTCACCCGCCGCACCGCCGACCCCTGGGCCCGCGCCTGCGGCCGGGACGGGGCGCGCAGCATGGTCATCGACCTGCGCCGCACCGACCCCGCCGGCTGGGCGGAGGACGCGCCCCCCGCCCGCGGCCCCGAGGACATCATCTGGGAGGTGCACGTCAAGGACTTCTCCCACGACGCGCGCAGCGGGGTGCCCGCGGCGCTGCGGGGCAAGTTCAAGGCCCTGACCCTGACCGGCACCACCCTGGACGGGGACGGCGTCCACCCCACCTGCCTCGACTATCTCAAGCGGCTGGGGGTCAACTACGTCCAGCTGATGCCGGTGTTCGACTACGGCTCGGTGCCCGAGGACGACCCCGAGGCCTTCAACTGGGGGTACGATCCGGTCAACTACAACGTCCCCGAGGGCAGCTACGCCACCGACCCGGACGACGGCGCGGTCCGCATCCGGGAGCTGAAAGAGGCCATTCAGGCCCTGCACCAAAACGGCTTCCGGGTCATCATGGACGTGGTCTACAACCACACCTATCACCTCGACTCCTGGCTGTGGCGGACCGAGCCCTGGTACTTTTACCGCCAGAACCCCGACGGCAGCCCCGCCGACGGCTCGGGCTGCGGCAACGACCTGGCCAGCGAGCGCAGTATGTGCGCAAGATATATCCTGGAATCTGTGCTATACTGGGCGCAGGAGTACCACATGGACGGCTTCCGCTTTGACCTGATGGCCCTTTTGGACACCCAGCTGATGGAGCGGGTCCGCGCTGAGCTCGACCGCGCCTATGGCAAAGGGGAAAAGCTGGTCTTCGGCGAGCCCTGGAGCGCCCACAGCAGCCCCATGCACCGGGGCGCAAAGCCGGCCGGCAAGCGGGCCCTGCCCACCCTGGACGAGAACATCGGGGCCTTCTGCGACGCCACCCGGGACCTGGCCAAGGGACACATCCTCCACGCCGAACGGCCCGGCTTTGTCAACGGCGGGTCGGCCCGGCTGGCCGACCTCCGGGCGGCCGTCACCGGCTGGGCCGGGGCGCCGGGCGGGCGGTTTGCCGCCCGGGCCGCCTCCCAGACCATCAACTACCTTTCCAGTCACGACGACTGGACACTGTGGGACAAGCTGGTCCTCACCATGGACCCTGCCCGGCAGTTCGACACCCCCACCCCCGCCGTCCTGCGGGCCAACCGGCTGGCGGCCGCCTTCTGCTTCGGATGCCAGGGGCGCTGGTTCATGCTGGCGGGGGAGGAATTCGGCCGGACCAAGCAGGGGCTGCAGAACAGCTTCAACGCCTCCGCCGCCCTCAATCAGCTGGACTGGGCCCGCGCCTGGACCGGGCCCTGGCGGGACCTGGCCGACTACTACCGCGGCCTGATCGCCCTCCGCCCGCAGCTGCCCGGCCTGTGCAGCAAGGGGCCCGACGCCCCTGCCCGCCTGCGCTCGGCCTGGCGGCCGGCCCGGCTGACCGCCGCTTTTCTGCTGGACAACAGCGGCCCGGTCAGCCGCTGGGACGCGCTGCTGCTCTTCTACAGCGCCGCCGGCCAGCCCCGCCCCGCCGCCCTGCCCGACGGGCAGTGGCAGGTGCTGGCCGACCCCGACAGCAGCTTCCGCTGGCAGGAAGCCGCCCCCGCCCTGCTTGCCGGCCAGGCCACCCTGCCCGCCGCCGGGGCGCTGATCCTGGGCCGGGTGGGTCCGTAACCCGTTTTGGAAGGAGATATGCGTATGAACACTCTTTTTGGCCGGCAGGATTTTGCCGGCTCAGACTGCCAGCAGGAGACCTTTCTGCTGACGGCCGGCACCGGGGCCTACTGCGCCCTGTCCACCGCCTTTTCAGCCACCCGGGGGGACCACGCCCTCCTGATGGCCTGCCTGCGGGCCCCCACCGCCCGCTTTGACCTGGTCCACCGCCTGAGCGAGCGCCTCGCCTTTGGGGACGCCTCGGTCTGCCTGTCCACCCAGGACAAGGCCGGCGCGCCCGACGAGGACGGCTGGCGGCATCTCGTCCTGTTCGACGGGGCCGGCCCCCGCTGGGTCTACGAGGCGGGCGGCGTCCGCGTCACCCGCCGGGTGGCCATGCAGTACGGCAGCAACACGGTGGCCGTCTGTTACACCATCGAAAACGGCGGAGCCCTCCCCTGCACCCTGACCGTCACCCCCTGGCTGCGGTTTGTCCCCAAGGGACGCCGGATGACCCGGCAGCGCGCCTTCACCTGGCAGGAGGATAAGGTCTCGAGCGGTGCGCTCACCCTCGCCTTTGCGGTGGAGGGCGGCCGGGCCGAGGCCCTGCCCGCCGTGCAGTACGAGCGCATCCGCTTCCGCCACGACGCCCCCGACGGCCGGCCGGGCGCCGGTCTGTGCGCAGCGGCCGGGCAGTTCGTCTTTGAGGCCGCCCCCGGCGAGACCAGGGAGTGCGCCGTCGTCCTGGGCACCGGGGCCAAGCTGCCCAGGGCCAGCGCCGTCTGGGCCGGACAGGCCAAACGCCGCCGGGCACAGGCCGAGGCCGCCGGGCTGCACACTGAGCTGGGCCGGGCCCTCTCGGCGGCGGCCGACGCCTTTGTCGTGGACCGCGCCTCCACCGGCGGCAAGACCATCGTGGCCGGCTACCCCTTCTTCACCGACTGGGGCCGGGACACCATGATCGCCCTGCCCGGCTGCACCCTCGCCACCCATCGCTATGAGGACGCCAAAAGCATCCTGCGCACCTTTGCCGCCAACGAGCGGGACGGCCTGCTGCCCAATCTCTTCCCCGACCAGGACGCGCCGCCCCAGTACAACACGGCGGACGCCGCCCTTCTCTTTCTGAACTGCCTGTGGCTCTACCACGTCCGCACCGGGGACGACGATTTTGTCCGGGAGGTCTGGCCCTGCGCCGCCCGCATCATCGACTGCTACAGAGCCGGCACCCGTCACGGCATCCATGCGGACGCCGACGGCCTGCTCTGCGCCGGCGAAGGGCTGGACCAGGTGACCTGGATGGACGTGCGGATCGGCGAGATCCTGCCCACCCCCCGCCACGGCAAGCCGGTGGAGATCAACGCCTACTGGTACAACGCCCTGCGGATCATGGCCCGGCTGGCCCCCCTCGCCGGGGCGGACGGCGCGCCCTACGATGCCCTGGCTGACCAGGCGGGCGGGAGCTTTCGCGCCGCCTTCTGGATGGAGGACCAGCAGCGGCTCCGGGACGTTCTCAGCCCCGAATCTTCCCCCGCCGACACCCAGCTGCGCTGCAACCAGGTCTGGGCCGTCTCGATGCCCTTTACCCCGCTGACCCGGGCGCAGGCAGCCGGGGTGGTGCGCAGCGTCCGCCGCGCCCTCTGGACCCCCTGCGGGCTGCGCACCCTCGCCCCCGACGACCCCGACTTCCACCCCTTCTACGGCGGGCCGCAGAAGGTGCGGGACATGGCCTATCACCAGGGCACGGTCTGGCCCTTCCCCCTCGGGGGGTACTATCTGGCCGAGCTGCGGGTGGGCGGCTTTGACGCAGCCAGCCGCGCCCGGGTGGCCGCGGACCTCGACGCGCTGCTCCCCGCTCTGCGGGAGGGCTGTCTCGGCCAGCTGCCCGAGATCTACGACGGCGGCACGCCGGCAGCATCCCGCGGGTGCTTTGCCCAGGCCTGGAGCGTGGGCGAGGTGCTGCGGGTCTGCGAGGCGCTGGAGCGGCCCGAGGCCGCCGGCTTTGCGGGCGGCTGGGCGAATTAGTCGTTTTTTTGATAGGAACCGGCGGTTTTCTTATTGAATCCGGGGCCCTTCCATCGTATCTTTGTTGCAGCAATCAGAAGACACTCCAAGGAGGTTTTTTCATGAATACAGCTGCGATCTATCATGAAGCCCGCGCCCCTCTGTGCTGCGCCCTGGACGAGGAAACGCTGCAGATCACCCTGCGCACCGGCCGGGATGCGGAGGGGGCGGAGCTGATCTACGCCGACCCCTATGAAGCCGGCATCGCCGGCGGCGAGGCGTCCTGGCAGGGCCGCCGGATGGAGATGCAGCCCGCCGCACAGCTGGAAGAGCATCAGCTGTGGCGGGCCGTTCTGCGGCCTCCCTACCGCCGGCTGCGCTACTGCTTTGCGGTGCGGGCAGGCGGAACGGTCTGCTATTACTACGAGGACGGCGTCCGGCCAAAATTACAGCTGGACAACAAAGTCCAGTGCTTCACCATGCCGTGGATGAACCCCTCCGACCTGATCGCCCCGCCCGACTGGGTGCGGCAGACGGTCTGGTATCAGATCTTCCCCGACCGGTTCTGCCGCGGGGGCAGCGGGCGGCCGGGCGGGCAGCCCTGGCGGGAAGGGCCGGTCACCAACGCCGAGCGCTTCGGCGGGGACCTGTCTGGCATCACCGCCAAACTGCCCTACCTGGCCAAACTGGGGGTGAACGGCCTTTACCTCAACCCCATCTTTGCCGCGGGCAGCATCCACAAGTACGACACCGCCGACTACACCCGGGTGGACCCCGACTTCGGCAGCGAGGCCGACCTGGAGCAGCTGGTCCGCGCCGCCCACGCGCAGGGCATCCGGGTCATGCTGGACGCGGTCTTCAACCACTGCGGCCCCCATTTTGCCCCCTGGCGGGACGTGGCGGCCCGCGGGCCCGCCTCCCCCTACTGGGACTGGTTCTTTGTCCGCCGGTGGCCCTTTGACGAGGGCGAGACCCGGGACGGCCAGTACTTCTCCTTCGCCTTCCACGGCGGGATGCCCAAGCTGAACACCAACAACCCCGAAGTGCAGGAATACTTCATCGCCCTGTGCGAGAGCTGGGTGCAGCGGTACGACATCGACGGCATCCGCTTCGACGTGGGCAACGAGATCGCCCACAGCTTTCTGCGGCGGCTGCGCTCCCGGCTCAAGGCAGCAAAGCCCGACCTTTATCTGCTGGGCGAGATCTGGCACGACGCCCCCGCCTGGCTGGAGGGCGACGAGTACGACGCCGTCATGCACTACCCGCTGCAGAGCGCCGTCCGCCGCTTCTTTGAGGATGCGGACCGGCCGGCGGCGGCCTTCGGGTGGGATGTGGGCCGCTGCATGGCGGTCTATGCGCCGCAGGTCAACGCGGCGCAGTTCACCCTGCTGGACTCCCACGACACCATCCGGCTGCGCAGCCGGGTGTCGGGCGAGGCGGAGTACTGGCAGCAGCTGGCCGCCCTCTTCACCCTGCCGGGCAGCCCCTGCGTCTACTACGGCACCGAGCTGATGCTGGAGGGCGGCCCCGACCCCGACTGCCGCCGCTGTATGCCCTGGGCCCGGCTGGAGGCCGAAGGCCCGAACCTCATCCTCTGCCAGCTGATCGCCCTGCGCCGGCGCGAAGTGGCCCTGCAGGGCAGCGAGATCGTCTTTCTGCCCGGGGAGGGGCGGCTGGTCCACTACCTGCGGGGCCAGGCCGGCGGCCCTCAGCTGGAAGTGTATCTCAACGCCGGGACCCGGCCCGAGGCCATCGCCGCCGGCGGCGCCGATCTGTTTGCACTGGCCTGGGACGGCGAGACCCTGGCCCCCGGCGGCATCCTGATCCGCCGCGTTTGACTGCCCGCACCAAGGAGGATTGCTATGATCGACTTTAACAAACAGGACTGGTGGAAGGAAGCCGTCATCTATCAGATCTACCCCAAGAGCTTCCAGGACTCGAACGGCGACGGCATCGGCGACCTGCCCGGCATCATCAGCCGGCTGGACTATCTGCATACACTGGGGGTGGACGCCCTCTGGCTGAGCCCGGTGCTGGCTTCCCCCCAGGTGGACAACGGCTACGACGTCTCCGACTACCAGGACATCGACCCCATGTTCGGCTCGATGGCCGAGATGCGCACCCTCATCCGGGAGGCCAAAGCCCGGGGCATCGGCATCCTGATGGACCTGGTCCTCAACCATACCAGCGACCAGCACCGCTGGTTCCTCGAGGCGCGCAAGAGCAAGGAGAACCCTTACCACGACTACTACATCTGGCGGGACGCCGCCCCCGGCGCGCTGCCCAACGAGATGCGGGCGGCCTTCGGCGGGCCGGCCTGGACCTACGTCCCCGAACTGGGGCAATACTACTTCCACCAGTTTGCCCCCCAGCAGCCCGACCTCAACTGGGCCAACCCCGCCGTCCGGCAGGAGCTGTACAAGATGATCCGCTTCTGGATCGACGAAGGGGTGGCCGGCTTCCGGCTGGACGTCATCGACCAGGTGGGCAAGGACCCCGACCGGCAGATCACCGTCAACGGCCCCCGGCTGATGGAGTTCCTCCGCGAGCTGAACCGGGAGACCTGGGGCGGCAGGAACCTGGTCACCGTCGGCGAAGCCTGGGGCGCCGACATCCCCCGCGCCCGGCAGTACAGCGCCCCCGACGGCAGCGTCTTCAGCATGGTGTTCCAGTTCGAGCAGATGTGTCTCGACCACGAGCCCGACAAGTGGGTGCCCAAAGCCATGACCCTGCCCGAGCTGAAGGCCAGCATCGCCCGCTGGCAGCAGGGGCTGCACGGCTGCGGCTGGAACAGCCTCTTCTGGGATAACCACGACCTGCCCCGGATCGTCAGCCGCTGGGGCGACGACGACGCACAGCGGGTCAACTCGGCCAAGGCGCTGGCGGCGGCCCTGCACGGGCTGCAGGGCACCCCCTACATCTACCAGGGCGAGGAGCTGGGGATGACCAACGCCCCCTACCCCCTCGAAGAACTGCGGGACCTCGAGAGCATCAACGCCTACCACGAGATGCTCGAAAAGGGGATGCGCGAAGCGGACGCCCTCGCCGCCATCCACCGGATGATGCGGGACAACGCCCGCACCCCCATGCAGTGGACCGACGGGCCGAACGCCGGCTTTACCACCGGCGATCCCTGGATGAAGGTCAACCCCAACTACACCGAGATCAACGCCGCGGCCGCCCTGGCCGACCCGGACTCGGTCTTTTACACCTACCAGAAGCTGATCGCGCTGCGCAAGGCTCACCCTGTCTTTGTGGAGGGGGACTTTACCCTCCTCTGCCCCGAGGACGAACAGGTCTTTGCCTACCTGCGCCGGGGCGCCGGCCAGGAGATGCTGGTGGCCGTCAATCTGAGCGGCCAAAGCGCCCCCTTTGCCCTGCCCGCGGCCTTTGCCGGCTGCCAGCCGCTGCTGGCCACCCAGGGCGCGCCCCTGGACGGGAAGCTGCGCCCCTGGGAGGCGCTGATCTGCCTGCGCGATCTGTAACCAGCAAAAAGGAGGGTACTTCCTATGGAAAGGAACGAAATCAAGCAGAAACTGGCGGCCCTCACCGCCGCCCGCTTCGGCTGCCAGCCTGACGGCTGCACCGATGCGCAGCTCTACCACGCCCTGCTGGCTTTGACCCAGCAGCTGGCCGCCGGCCGGCCCGCTCCCGCCGGCGAGCGCAAGCTCTACTACTTCTCGGCCGAATTTCTGATGGGCAAGCTGCTGAGCAACAACCTGCTCGCCCTCGGCCTGTTCGACCAGGTGCGGGAGCTTTTGGACGGGATGGGCCGCAGCCTGGCCGCGCTGGAAGAGTACGAGCCCGAGCCCTCATTGGGCAACGGCGGCCTCGGACGGCTGGCCGCCTGCTTCCTCGATTCCATCGCCGCCCTCGACCTGCCCGGCGACGGGGTGGGGCTGAACTACCACTACGGCCTGTTCCGCCAGAAGTTTGAACACCGCCGCCAGTGCGAGCAGCCCGACCCCTGGATTGAGCCCGAGAGCTGGCTGCTGCCCACCGGCAAGCGGTACGCCGTCTCCTTCGGCGGCTTTGCGCTGGACGCGGTGCTGTACGACATCGCCATCCCGGGGGCCCACAGCGGGAACGCCAACCGGCTGCATCTTTTTGACGTCGCCGACCCCGCCCAGCCCCCCGCCCACGGCATCGACTTCGACAAGCGGGATATCCCCCACTGCCTGACCTCCTTCCTCTACCCCGACGACAGCGACCGGGACGGCCAGCTGCTGCGGGTCTATCAGCAGTACTTCATGGTGTCGGCCGGTGCGCAGCTGATCCTCGACGAGCTGGCCGCCCGCGGCTATGCCCTCGCCGCCCTGAGCGAGCACGCCGCCATCCAGATCAACGACACCCACCCCTCGATGGTCATTCCCGAACTGATCCGGCTGCTGACCGAGCGGGGCCTGACCTTCGACGAGGCGGTCGCACAGGTGGAAAAGACCTGCGCCTACACCAACCACACCATCCTGGCCGAGGCGCTGGAAAAGTGGCCCCTCGACTACATCCAGACGGTGGCCCCGCAGCTGGTGCCCATCATCCGCCAGCTGGACGAGCGGGCCCGGCAGCGCAGCGGCGACAGCCGGGTGGCCATTCTGGACGAGTGGGGCCGGGTGCACATGGCCCACATGGACATCCACTACGGCCACTCGGTCAACGGGGTGGCCGCCCTCCACACCGAGATTTTGAAAAACAGCGAGCTCAAGCCCTTCTACGACCTCTACCCCGAAAAGTTCAACAACAAGACCAACGGCGTCACCTTCCGCCGCTGGCTGGAAGCCTGCGACCCGGCCCTCTCGGCCTGGATCACCGCGCGGATCGGGGAGGGCTGGAAGCGCGACGCCACCGCGCTGGAACAGCTGCTGCCCTTTGCCGAAGACGAGGCCAGCCTCGCCGCCCTGCTGGAAGTCAAGCAGCACAACAAGCGCAAGCTGGCCGCCCTGCTGCGCGCCCGTCAGGGCGTCGAAGTGGACGAAAACTCCATCTTCGACATCCAGGTCAAGCGGCTGCACGAGTACAAGCGCCAGCAGATGAACGCCCTCTGGGTCATCTACAAGTACTGCCAGATCAAGGGCGGCCATAAGCCTGCCCGGCCCATCACGGTGCTGTTCGGGGCCAAGGCGGCCCCGGCCTACACCATGGCCAAAAACATCATCCACCTGATTCTCTGCTTACAGCAGCTGACCGAGTCCGACCCCGACGTCCGCCCCTGGCTGCACGTCGTGATGGTGGAAAACTACAACGTCAGCTGGGCCGAAGCGCTCATCCCCGCCTGCGACATCTCGGAGCAGATCTCCCTCGCCTCCAAGGAGGCCAGCGGCACCAGCAACATGAAGTTCATGGCCAACGGCGCGGTCACCCTCGGCACCATGGACGGCGCCAACGTTGAGATCGCCGGCCTGGTGGGCCCGGACAACATCTTTACCTTCGGCGCCTCCAGCGATGCCGTCATCGACCTGTACGCCCAAAACGGCTACCATCCCCTCGACTACTACCACCGCCCCGGCATCGAGTATCTGGTGGACTTCCTTCTCACCCCGCAGATGCTCGCCATCGGCGACCCGTCCATGCTCTGGCCCCTCTGGAACGACATGAAGTACAAGGACTGGTTCATGGCGCTGCTGGACGTCGAAAGCTACATCGCCGAGAAGGAGCGCGCCCTCGCCGCCTACGAGGACCGCACCGCCTGGGCCAAAAAGATGCTGGTCAACATCGCCAAATCGGGCTACTTCTCCTCCGACCGCACCATCGCCCAGTACGACGCCGACATCTGGCGCCTGCGCCCCGCCGCCCGGCCCGCGCCGGCCAAGCCGGACGAGGCGGCCAAAGCCGAATAACCCAAACAAAAACCAGCCGGAAGGCGCGGAGCAAACCGCTCGCCTTCCGGCTGGTTTTATTCAGGCTTATCTGTTCTCCGCCAGCAGCACCTCGGAGAGCATCCCGCAGACGGCGGGGTCGAGGTCCATGGTCGGGAGGAGGCTCAGCAGTTCGAGCGGGGTCTTGTCCGCGCAGACGCAGCGGTAGATGTACTCCTTCTTGTCGTACGCCATCTCGGCCTTGTAGAGGAGCCGGAAGAGCTGGCCGGCCAGGTCGTTGGGGCGGACCGGCAGGGTGCGGCCAAAGCGGACTTCCAGCCCGTCCGCCGGGGTGATGGCCGGGGCGCGGAGGGTCAGGATGTGCCGCGCCTCGTCGTAGGCGGCGGAGGCTTCCGCCGGCTGGCCGTTCACCAGCAGCTGCGGCGTCTCGGGGCCGATGCCGCAGAATTCGAAGGTGTAGCGCCGGCTGGCGGGCAGGACGCTCCGGTCCCCTTCGGCCGGGGCGACCGCGAAGCGCGCGCCGTCCCAGGTCATGCGGGTCACCGCGGCGGCGGGCGCGGCCGCGCCGTCGTCCTCGTAGAGCTCGAAGGCGCCCTCCCCGCCGGCAAAGACCTTGACTTGCAGGGCGGCGGGGTTGTCGGTGCTGTTCGAGCCGGGCTCCAGCTCGGCCAGGGGCAGGATGGCGCCGGCTTTGGCCAGGACCGGGATGTCCTCGATGCCGCGGTAGAGGGTCAGCTTGCGGCCGCCGTCGTAGACACGGCCGTTGAAGAGGTCGAACCATTTGCCCTCCGGCAGCCAGGCCGTAAAGGCGGCGGCCCCCGCCTTTTTGTCCATCGGGGCGGTGATGGGGCAGACGATCAGCTCGGTGCCGAAGTAGTATTCGTTGGGGGCCTGGTAGGCCTCAGCGCAGTCGGGCTCGAGGTAGTAGAGGGGGCGGATGAGGGGCTGGCCCTTCCGGCTGGCATACCAGTTCATGGTGTAGAGGTAGGGCACCAGCTGATGGCGCAGCCGCAGGTAGCGCTTCATCACCGCTTCGGCGATGGGGTTAAAGTTCCAGGGCTCCTTGCCGGTGAAGGGGCTGTTCGAGCTGTGCAGCCGCATGATGGGCGAAAAGACGCCGAACTGCACCCACCGGGTGGACAGCTCCTCATCCCGGTAGCCCTGCATATGGCCGCCGATGTCGTGGCTCCACCAGCCGTAGCCGGCGTTGCTGGCGTTGGCCGTGAAGTAGGGCTGGAAGGCCAGCGACTCCCAGGTGATGATGGTGTCGCCCGAGAAGCCCACCGGATAGCGGTGGCTGCCCATGCCGGCGTAGCGGGAGAAGGTCAGCCCGCGTTTGCCATCCCGCATACTGTCCAGATAGTGGTAGTGGTTCAGCATCCAGAGCGGGTCGAGGCCGGGGATCCGGGTCTGGGTGCCCTGCTGCCAGTCCACCCACCAGAAGTCCACCCCCGCCTCCTCGTTGGGGTGGTGGAGGTACTTGAAATAGGCGTCCAGGAATTGGGGGTCGGCGACGTCGAATTCGACCGGCTCCTCCTTTCGCCAGTCCTTGCCCAGGGCTTCGGCCATGGGGCGGTAGGCGTCCTCAAAGGCGCGGACACCGTCGGCGGGGTGGACGTTCAGGGTCACCTTCAGGCCGTGCCGGTGCAGCCAGCCCATGAACTCGGCCGGGTCGGGGAAGAGTTCTTTGTTCCAGGTATAGCCGGTCCAGCCGCTGCCGTACTTGGGGTCGACGTCCACCAGATGCCAGTCCATGTCGATGACCGCCACCGAGAAGGGCACCCCCTCGGCCTCAAACCGCTCCATCAGGGCCTTGTACTCGGCCTCGTCGTACCGGTGGAAGCGGCTCCACCAGTTGCCCAGGGCATACCGGGGCAGCAGCGGGACCGGGCCGGTCAGGCGGTAAAAATCCCGCAGGCATTCCTGGTACGCATTGCCGTAGCCGAAAAAGTAAAGGTCGATCCGCTCCCCGCTGCGGGGCTCGACCCAGCCGTCGGGGCGGATGAGCAGCGAGCGGCTGTCGTCCAGCAGGGCGTAGCCGCCCCAGTTGGAGAGCAGGCCGTGCTCCAGCTCGATGGCGCCGTTGGCGTTGTCGAGGGTGCGGGCGGTGCCCCGCAGGTCGTGGGGCTCTTCCCCGTAGTGCCAGACGCCGTTGTGGGAGCAGCCCTTGCTCTTGACGGTGAGGGACAGGCCGCTCGGAGAAAACTTCTGCTTATCGTAGAGCAGCTCCACCCCTTCGGTGACGATTTTGAGCGAAGCGTCCGTCTCGAACACCTGGAACTGCGGCACCGGGAACTCCCGGTTCAGAACGCACTGGGTGGGCCGGTCCTCAAAGACGCCGTCCTCGCTGTATTCCAGGCGGAACAGGCGGGGCGTCAAAATGGTGATGCGGTAGTTTTCTCCGCGCACCACCGCTTCTTTTCTGCATACCGGGCGGCTTGCAAGCTGCCTCCATTCCATCGTACATCATCCTTTCTTCTGTGCGGCATTCCGGTCCTTCTCTGCCCCTATTATAGCAGATTGGGGCGGCGGCGCAAGACGCAGTTTCGTATTGTTTCGGTGTTTGTCGTCCGCCTGCCGCTGCGCAAGATTTGCGCGTCCCGGCAGCAAAACGCGCCCGCCTGCGTTGGGGGCAGGCGGGCGCGCGGCGCTCTTTTGATGCAGCTGATGGGGTCAGGCGGTCAGGCTCAGTCCTCCTTGACCATGCCGACCAGGTCGAACTTTTCGGTCGAGATGACGACGTCGTAGTTGTCCTTGGCGGGCTTGGGGTATTTGACCCAGATGGTGCGGTCGGACATATTGTAGTACCAGGCGCAGGGCGACGCGTCAAAGACCTCGCGGACGATGGTGCGGGGCACCGGCTGGCCGTCCACCGTGACCCAGTAGGCGCCCTTGGCCTTGCTGACCAGGCGGATGGTCAGGCTGTCGACGGTGCTCTCATAGCTGCCGGTCTTGCGGAAGGAGACCACCGTCTGCTCCCCTGCCTTGACCGAGATATCGGTCCGGGCAAAGACGCCCTTCTCGTACTCCTCACTGTGGCCGTCGTCGTCATAGAGGACGAAGTCGGTGTCGGTCTCGGCGGCGATGAGCAGGTCGAGATGCCGCAGGGTGTCGCTGAGGATGTGCTTGACGTCCTCGCTGGTGGCAAAGACGGCCGACCCGCGCAGGAACATGGGGATGGAGCCGAGGTCCACCGGCACTTCGATGGTCTGGCCGCCGGCGTAGGCGCGCAGGTTGTCGTTCATGTCATACCAGGTGCAGCCGGCGGGCAGGTAGACGGTGCGGGTGGCGGCGCCCTTTTCGACCACGTTGGCCACCAGGACGCTCTTGCCGTACAGGAAGGTCAGGTTCTTGTCGCTGTAGCAGGCGGGGTCGTCCGGGAACTCGAGGAAGAGGGGCCGCATGGCCGGCATACCGGTGCAGTGCGCCTCGTACATCAGAGAGTACAGGTAGGGCAGCATCCGGTAGCGCAGGGCGTAGGCGGCGCGGATATACTCGTTGTTCTCCTCATACATCCAGGGCTGGGTGACGGTGTTGTCGTCGTTGGCCGAGTTGAGGGTGAACCGGGGCTGGAAGATGCCGCTCTGGATCCAGCGCAGCAGCAGCTCGCCTTCGGGGGCGTGGCCGGCAAAGCCGCCGATGTCGCAGCCCATGTTGGGGCAGCCGGACAGGCCCATGCCTACGATGGTGGCGATGTTGAACTTGACGGTCCGCCAGTCGGTCAGGTTGTCGCCGCCCCAGACCTGCGCGTACCGCTGGATGCCGGCAAAGCCGGCGCGGTTGATGATGTAGGGGCGCTCGCCGGGGTAGACTTCGGCCAGGGCCTCCTTGCCGAGGTAGGCCATCAGGTTGGAGTGCAGGATCTTCAGCTCGGCCATGGTGCCCTTTTCGCCTTCAAAGTCGCACTGGGCCTCGCGGTCCTCGACGCCGTCCATCTCGCAGTTGTCGTTCCAGACCGTCTTGGCGCCCAGCTTGAGGACGTTATCCTCCAGCAGCTGTTTCCAGGTGGCGCGGGCCGCGGGGTTGGTGAAGTCGAAGAAGCGGCCCTCGCCGCCCCACCAGCGGCCGTAGTAGTCGCCGTTGCCGTCGGGGTTCTTGATAAAGACGCCGTTCTGCTCGAACAGGGGCATATAGGGGTGGTTCTTCAGGATGCCGGGCTTGAGGTTGGGGATGACGTTGATCCCCATCTCGTTCATCTTGTCAAAGAAGCCCTTGGGGTCGGGGAAGCGGCGGCGGTTCCAGTTGAAGACGTAGCGGAGGTTGTCCTCCTCGCCGCTGGTGTAGCCGGAGGCCAGCCAGAAGTTGTCGATCAGGACGCCCTCTTTCAGGTGCTTGTCGATGACCTTGTAGATCTCCTGGTCGCAGTCCTTTTCCAGCTCGGCGTAGTACATGGTGGAGGCGCAGTAGCCCAGCGACTGCTTGGTGGGCAGGGCGGGACGGCCGGTCAGCAGGGTGTAGTGGTCCAGCACCGCGTTGACCGACGGGCCGTTGAGCAGGAACAGGTCGATGTCGCCGCCGTCGGTCTGGTAGTAGCTGTAGCGCTCCCAATAGCCCGAGATCTCCTGGCCCATGTCAAAGACGCTGTCGTAGGAGTTGTGGTAGAACAGGCCCACCGCGTGGCGCTGCTGGTCGGACAGGCGGATGTAGAAGGGGATGTGCTTGTACATCGGGTCGCCGGTCTCGGGGTCGTGGCCGATGGCGTCCTTGGGGGCCATCCGCATCCGGCGGCCCTTCTTGTCCAGGTGGCCGGTCTTTTCGCCAAAGCCGTAGAAGTGGTCGTGGGCGTAGTCGATGCGGGAGTAATGGCTCAGGCGGCCCAGCTGGTCCTTTTCAAAGGCGCGCTCCCGCAGGTCGGCGTAGATCAGCTGGCCGTCGGCGCTGTAGAGCAGGAAGGACAGCGGGCACTTGCGCATGACCAGCCTGAGGGTTTTGGTACGGAAGGTCAGGGTCTTGTCGTCCTCTTCGCAGGGGATGTCCAGGGCAGTGATGCGGGTGCGCTCGTTTTTCAGCATCTCGTCCATCCGGTCGGGCCAGGCGGTGGTGACCAGGGTGTAGGACTCCTCCTTGAACTGGCGGTCGAAGGAGACGCGGATGCGGATGATATCGTCGGTCATAAAGACCAGCATGACGTCGGCGTTGTCGCCGTGGACGATGTAGCCGTTACCGGTCTTTTCCAGGGACTGGAAGTGTTTGAGCAGCATGTCAGATTCCTTTCGTGATGCGGCGGTTTACATACCGATCAGGTCAAAGTCCTCGAAGGAGACGGTCAGGGTCGCATCCTTGCGGGGGTTGGCGTACTTGACCAGGACGGCGCGCTTGGTCTGGCTGTAGTACCAGCCCTCGGCGGCGGCGTCAAACTTGCGGCGGTTGAGGAAGTGCTCCAGCTTGCGGCCGTCCAGCGCCACCCAGAAGGGGCTGCGGTCCTTGCGGACCATCTCGACGGTGACGTCCTCGACAAAGTCGGTGTAGCTGCCCTCGGCGGCAAACTTGACGTTCACGACGCTCTGGCCCTCCATCGTGATGCGGGTCTTGCGGCAGACGCCGTCCTTGTAGTCGTTGGTGACGCCGTCGTCGTCGTAGAGGGTGTAGGTGCGGTCCTCGCCGGGTACGAGGGTCAGGTGGAGGCTGGTCATATGGTCGTTAGCCATGCTCATCAGCTGGTTGGCAGCCTTGGGCACGACGGCGCCCTCCCGCAGGAACATGGGGATGGAGCTGATGTCCACCGGCAGCTCGATGGTCTGGCCGCCCTCGTAGCAGGTAAAGTTGTCGTTCCAGTCATACCACTTGGCGCCGGCGGGCAGATAGACCTTCCAGGTCCTGGCGCCCGGCTCGAGGACGTTGGCCACCAGGATGTCGCGGCCGAACATGAACTCGAAGCTCTCGTCGTAGACGTTGGGGTCGGACTGGAACTCGTAGACCAGCGGGCGCATGATGGGCGCGCCGGTCTGGCTGGCCTCGTACTCGGCCGAGTACAGATAGGGGGTGAAGCGGTAGCGCAGCAGGATGGCGTCCCGGATCAGGCCGGCCGAACCGCGGAACATCCAGGGCTCGGTGACGGTGTTGTCGTTGCTGGCCGAGTGGATGGAGAACCGCGCCTGGAAGATGCCGTTCTGGACCCAGCGGACGAACAGCTCCTCGCTGGGGGCGGGGCCGTGGAAGCCGCCGATGTCGGCGCCCTCGTTGGGCTGGCCGGACAGGCCCATGCCGGTGATGATGGGGATGTTGTAGCGCAGGGTCTTCCAGCTGGTAAAGTTGTCGCCGCACCAGGTCTGGGCGTACTTCTGGATGCCGGCCGAGCCGCTGCGGCAGACGATGTAGGGGCGGGCCTTGGGGTTGTGCTCGACGACGGCTTCGGCGCCGATCTTGCACATCAGGGTGCTCATGATGGGCTTGAGCTGGCCGATGGTGCCGCCCTTGCCGTCAAAGCAGCAGCGGGCGTCCTTGTCCAGCAGGCTGTCGTACTCGCAGTTGTCGTCCCAGATCGAGTCGGTGCCCACGTCGATGATGGCCTCGGTGAGGAACTTCTTCCAGGCGGCGCGGCCTTCGGGGCTGGTGTAGTCCCAGAAGGCGCCGTCGCCGCCCCACCACTTGCCCACGGCGTAGGTGTCGGCCTCGGAGTCCTTGACAAAGACGCCGCAGGCGTCGAACTCGTCAAAGCGGGGGTGGCACAGCAGGATGCCGGGCTTGACGTTGGGCACGTTCTGGGCGCCCTTCTCGTTCATGGCGGCGAAGTAGGCGCGGGGGTCCTTGAAGCGGTCGGTGTTCCAGGTGAAAACGCAGCGCTTGTTGTTATAGCTGGTATACCCGGAGGACAGGTGGAAGCCGTCGATGGGGAAGCCTTCTTCCTTGATGGTGTCGATGAAGTCCAGCACGGCGTCGTCGCTGTCCTTCTCCAGCTCGGGGTAGTACATGGAGGAGCCCTGGTAGCCCAGCGCCCGCTTGGGCAGCAGGGCGGGACGGCCGGTCAGGCGGGTGTAGTTGTCCACCACCCGACGGATGGAGCCGCCCGCCAGCAGGAACAGGTCGATGTCGCCGCCGTCGGCCTGCCAGTAGCTGTAGCGGGGCCAGTAGTTGCTCTTCTCGCAGCCCATGTTGAAGACCGACTCGTAGAAATTGTTGTAATAGACGCCCACCGCCTTGCCGCTGGCGCGGGACAGCTGGATGTAGAAGGGGATGTGCTTGTAGAGGGTGTCCATCTTCTCGGCGTCGTAGCCCATGGCGTCGGTGGCGCGCTCGCGCAGGAACTTCTTATTCTTGTTCAGCTCGCCGGCCTTTTCGCCAAAGCCGTAGAAGCAGTCCTCCTCGGCCATGGCGCTGTAGTGGGTCACACGGCGGTTGGCGTCCAGGGTGTAGGGGCTGCCGGCCAGGTCGCTGTGCAGCAGGACGCCGTCCTTGTCGTACAGCTTGAAGCAGAGGGGGTCCCGCTCGGCCACCAGGCGGACGGCGGCCGTCTCAAAGGTGATGGCCTCGTCGGCGACGGTGACGGTGGGGGCTGCCGGCGCCACGCGGGTGCGCTCGCCGGCAAACAGGCCGTCCAGGCGGTCCTCCCAGGCGGTGGTGGCCAGCACGTAGGACTCTTCGGCCAGCTCGCGGTCAAAGGCGACCCGGATGCGGACGATCTCGTCGGTGACAAAGCAGACCTTGATGTCGGCGCAGTTGGTGTGGAAGAGGAACGCCCCGTCCAGGCGCTCCATCGACTGAATCTGTTTGCAAAGGTTCATGAGGTTCTCCTTTCCAGTTTTTGATGCAAAGAAAAGGGCCCCCGACCATTTGCCGGGCAAGATAGTCGGGAGCTCTTTAGGTAACCAGCGGCGGTGCCGCAAGGAGGAGAATGGCTAACGGTTTATGCCCACCAGAAGGTGTCGACCAGACCGCACAGGTAAGGCACGATCATCGGGATGGCGGGGATAAAGGTGATGAGGAACAGGGCCACCACCATGCCGGCGAACAGCGGGATGATGTACTTGGTGACGCCTTCGATCTTGACCTTGGCGACGCCGCAGCCGACAAACAGGCAGGAGCCGACGGGCGGGGTGACCGAGCCGATGCCCAGGTTGGTGATGAGCATCAGGCCGAAGTGGACCGGGCTCATGCCAATGCTGGTGGCGATGGGCAGGAAGATCGGGGTGAAGATCAGGACGGCGGGGGTCAGGTCCAGGAAGCAGCCCATGATGAGCAGGAAGACGTTCATGATGAGCAGGATGACGTAGCGGTTGTTGGAGATGCTCATCAGGCCCTCGCTGATGGCGGCGGGGATGCCCGAGTAGGACATGACGTAGGACATGATGGAGGAAGCCGCGATCAGGAAGAGGATGGTGGCCGAGCTCTTCATGGTGTCGGCCAGCATATCGTAGAAGGTCTGGAAGGTGATCTCACGGTAGACAACGGCCAGCAGCAGGCAGTACAGGCACATGACCACGCCGGCCTCGGTGGCGGTGAAGAAGCCGCCCAGAATGCCGCCCATGACGATGATGACGGCCAGCAGCGAGGGGATGGCGTCGATCCAGATCTTGACGGCGGGGTCCTCGTCCTTGACGGTGGAGGCCTTGTAGCCCTTCTTGACGGCCAGGTAGATGGTCAGCGCGCCCACGCACAGGCCCAGCAGGATGCCAGTGAGGTAGCCGCCCATGAACAGGGCTGCGACCGAGACGCCGCCGGCGGTGATGGAGTAAAGGATCAGCGGACCGGACGGGGGGATCAGGATGCCGGTGGGAGCCGAGCAGATGTTGACGGCGGCCGAGTAGTTGGGGTCATAGCCCTCTTCGGCTTCCAGCGGGCTCAGGATGGAGCCCATGGCCGAGGTGGCGGCGACCGACGAGCCGGAGACCGCGCCGAAGAACATATTGGCCAGGACGTTGGTGGCGGCCAGGTAGCCGGGGATCTTGCCCACCAGCAGACGGGCCAGACGGATCAGGCGGCGGGCAATGCCGCCCTTGTTCATGATGTTGCCGCCCAGGGTGAAGAAGGGCAGGGCCAGCAGGGAGAAGGAGTCCAGGCCCGAGAAGCAGCGCTGGGCCGCGATCAGGGCAAAGATGTCAGCGGGCATACTGAACAGGGCGGTGATGACCGACGCAATGCCGATGCCGGCCGAAATGGGAACGCCCGCCAGCAGCATGACAAAGAAGGAGCCGAAGAGGCTCAGGGTAGCCTGTACGACCATCAGTTTTTGCCTCCTTTCTTCTCAGAGAAGAGCTGCGCGTACTTGAGCACGCGGGCCAGCACGATGAAGACGCCCGAGACGGGCAGGATGGAGTAGAGGAAGGTGAAGGGCAGGTGCATGACCGAGGAAACGTTCAGGGCGTTCATGGCCAGGGTCGCGCCGCCGTAGATAAAGACGTAGCAGACAAAGAAGAGGGTGGCCGCTTCGATGAAGACGTTCAGCACCACCGCTGCGCCGCCCTTGACGCGGCCCTTGACCAGGTCGAGGGCCAGGTGCTCGTCGCGGTAGAAGCAGTAGGCCGAGCCGATCAGGGAGGCCCAGATCAGGACGTAGCGCAGGAACTCATCGGTAAAGGTGGAGGGGTCGCCCAGCACCATACGGCTGAAGATCTGCCAGGTGCCGCCCGCCAGCAGGGCGAACATGGACAGCGCCATCAGGAAACGCATGACGGTGTCCAGGATCTTTTCAAACTTTTTCACAGTCTCATTTCCTCCTTTGCGTTACTGGGCCGCCTGCTGGATCCGCTCGACGTAGGCGTATACCTCGGGCTGCTCGGCCTGCAGGTCGGTGTAAATGGACTGGCACGCCTCCTGGAAGGCGGCAAGGTCGACGTCGTAGATCAGCTCGACGCCCTTTTCCTCGGCAGTGGCCAGGACTTCGTTCTCGAACTCGGTCCAGGCGGTCTTGTAGTCCTCGGTCATGGTGCGGGCGCAGCTCGACATGATCTCGCGCTGATGGTCGGACATGGCGTTCCAGGTCTCGGTGGACATCAGGACGATATCGGGGATGCGGGTGTGCTCGTCGAAGCAGTAATACTGGGTAACGTCGGCATGGTCGCGCAGGGCGGTGACGTTGTTCTCCGCGCCGTCGATGACGCCCTGCTGCATGGCGGTGTAGATCTCGGAGTAGCTGGTGACGGTGGCCGAGCCGCCCAGAGCGGTCATCATGTCAATGGCCATCTGGGAGTCCATGGTGCGGATCATCAGGCCCTTCAGGTCCGCCGGGGTGCGGATGGCCTTGTTGGCGGTGTAGAAGCTGCGGGCGCCCGAATCCATCCAGGTCAGGCCCATAAAGCCCTTGTCGGCGGTCAGCTGGTACAGGTCCTGGGCGATCTCGCCGTCCATGACGTTGTAGTAATGCTGCTGGTCGTTGAAGACGTAGGGCACCGACAGAACGTTCCACTCCTGCTGGAAGTTGCCGAGGGTGGAAGCCGAGACCTTGGCCATATCCAGCGCGCCGGCGCGGATCTGGGTGATGTTGTCCACCTCGCTGCCCAGGGTCGCGTTGGGGAAGATCTGGATGTCGATGGTGCCTTCGGACTGTTCCCGGACAGCGTCGGCGAAGGAGCTCAGCGCGATGTGGACCGCGTGGTCCTCGGCCAGGCCGTGGGAGAGGGTCAGCTCAAAGACGTGCTCGCCGTTGGCGTTGGTCTGGGCCGCCTGGCCACCGCAGCCGGACAGCGCGCCAGCCGCAGCGGCAGCGCCCAGGGCCGCCAGGAAATGACGGCGGGAAATCAGCTTTTTCATTGGGATAGAAAACCTCCTTTTTGCTTGCGGCCCGCCCCGTGTCAGGCGGCCGCCTTCCGAATCTCCGTTTCTGTTTTCTTCCTTCCTCCTTTCCCCAAGAGTTGTTATGATCCTAAACGTCCCCCGTCGGCTCATCATCCCCGACGCCGCGCGGAGGGCGGATCGCACCAGATCATTTGGCCCGCTTTCCGCCGGCCTTTCTGCCGGTTTTGGCCCCGCCTTTGCGGCCGGCCTTGCGGTTGTCCCAGATGCGGATGATATCGCGGATGTTGAAGGTCAGCAGCGAGAAGGTGGCCTCCCACTGTTTGCCGCAGCGCTCGCTGACCAGCTGCATCACCTCGTCGGCGGTGCCGGGGTCGATCTTGCTCCGCTCCACCATCACGGCCGAATCCGGCCCGAAGAAGAGGTAGAGGTAGCGCCGGTCCTGCACGATGCGGTCCAGCTGATCGTAGCGCAGCTTCTTTTTCACGCCACCCTCTTCCAGTTCCATATGGCCGGCGCAGAAGGTGCAGACCGCCGAGGGCAGCGCCCCGCCCCGCGCCTCGATGACGCTTTCGGCCCGCACAATGGCCGGGAAGTCCCGCCCGGTGAAGAGCAGGCATCCCGCCAGGATCAGCAGGCCCTGGGCCAGCATGGGCACCGGCGCAAACAGACCGGCCGCGGCCAGAGCGACGCCGGCCACCGCCGTCACCACCACCAGCCCCAGCCGGTAGGTATTGTACTGCGCCTGAAACAGCGCCTGGATCGAATCTTCGGTGTGGTCGATCCGGCCCTGATACTGTACCGCCATCGCGCTGCCTCCTCTCACGTTCCCCTATTTGCGGGGATAAAAGTATCACTATTTGCATCCATATTCCCGTCGCTTGTATACCAGGACTTCCGAAAATGCACAATAAATATCTTCAATATTTGTGCTTTTTATGGATATTTCCCGCTTGTGCAATAACTATAGCAAATTTCAGGTAGAAAGTCCTCGGTTTCTGTGATATAATGTTTGCAACTCGTGATATACTAGTGCAGCCTGTTTAAACAAGGAGACTTCCATGCGTTCCTACATCCCCTCTTACCCCGACCCCAACATCACCGTGGAGGAAGCGCGCCGCCGCCTGCCGCTGGACAAAGTGGTGGTGGGCTGGTACTCCAACCGGCGGGTGCGCCAGTCGGTGACCCACTACCACCCCTATCACGAATACATCTACATGGCCAGCGGCAAAGCCCACTACTACGTCAACGGCGGCCAGTACGACCTGCACCCCGGCGAGCTGATGCTGATCCCGCCGGGGGTGGTGCACACCGGCTACTACGACACCTACGACCGGCTCATCATCCAGATCGACGACGCCTTCTGGAGGGAGACGCTGGAGATGCTGGGCCCCCTCGCGGAGGGGTGCGCCATCCCCGCCGAGATGATGATCTTCCACGCCGACGTCACCGACCGCTGGCAGGTGCGCTCCATGATCGAGCACGCGGCGGCCGCCGCCGTCATCCCTGACGCCCACGACAGGGAGCTGATGTACCGCAGCCTGCTGATCGGGCTGATCCTGGTCATCCGGCAGGCCATCCGGGAGGACGGCCTGGGCAAACCCACCTCCACCAACGCCCTGGTGGCCACCGCCACCGCCTACATCCACCAGCACTACCGCGACCCCGACCTGACGGTGAGCAAGCTGGCCCAATACGCCTACGTCAGCCGGGAGCACCTCTCCCGCGTCTTTAAGGAATACACCAAGCAGAGCGTCCACGACTACCTGACCGAGCTGCGGATGCAGGGCTGCCGCCAGGACATCGCCGACGGCAAGCGCATCCTCGCCGCCTGCACCGAAAACGGCTTTTCGGACTACAGCAGCTTCCTCAAAACCTTCCACAAGCTGTACGGCCTCACCCCGATGGAGTACCGCGCGCAGGTCCAGGCGGAGGGGTAAGCAAAAAAGAACCGGGCCCCCTGGTTTGCCAGGAAGGCCCGGTTTTGTTCTATGTCGTTTCCTGCAGTTCTGCGGCCGCCATATCGATCTGCCGGTCGCAGATGGCAAGGGCGGCCGGCCGGTGGGTGATGATGAGGACCGTTTTGTCCGTCATCCGGCGCAGGTTGGACAGCAGCCTGCGCTCGGTGTCCTCGTCCAGCGCGCTGGTCGATTCGTCCAGAATCAGGACCGGCCGGTCCGAAAAGACCGCCCGCGCGATGGCGATCCGCTGCATCTGCCCTTCCGAAAGGCCGCAGCCCCGCTCGCCCAGGCGGGTGTCCAGGCCGTTTTCCAGCCTGGATACAAATTCGCCGGCGCAGGCAATGTCCAGCGCGCGGGCAAGGCGCTCCTCCTGCGCCATGGCGCCGGGGTCGCCGAAGGCCACGATCTCCCGGATGGTGCCGCTCATCAGCTGGTTGCCCTGGGGCACATAGGCGAACAGCCCCCGCCAGGCGGGGGTCAGCGGGGTCTCGCCGTTGACGCCCCGCAGATAAAGCTCGCCGGCGTCCAGCGGGTAAAGGCACATCAGCAGCTTGAGCAGGGTGCTCTTGCCGCAGCCGGAGTGCCCGGTAAAGGCCACGTACTCCCCTTTTTTCACCTCGATGTTCAGGCGGCTGATGACAGCCAGCTTCCCGTCCGAGCGGTTCTCGCCCCCAAATACTTTATAGGAGAAGCTGGCGCCGCGCACCCCGAGACAGACAAACTCTTCCCGGTAGTAGCGGCTGATCTCGGCCTCCGGGAGGCGGGCGCCGCCGTCGCCGGGATAGGTTTCGGCTTCCATCAGCCGCTCGGCGCTGGCGATCATGGCGTAATACTGCGGCACCACTCCCGTGATGCCGGCCACCGGGGACTGCACCTGCCCCACCAGCTGCAGGATGGCGGTGAAGGTCCCGTAGGACACCGTCCCCCGCAGAATGCCGTACCCGCAGTAAAGGGCTGCCAGCAGGTAGCCGCCCTCGGCCAGCCCCCAAAAGCCAAAGTTGAACAGATTGGAAAAGCGGTTCCGCCGGAGACGGGCGGCCTTGTGCCGCTCCATTCTGGCGGCAGCTTCGGCGCAGGTCTGGTCCTCCATCGAAAAGACCCGGACGATCATCATGCTTTCCAGCCGTTCCTGGACAAAGGCCAGAAAAGCCGCCCCCGCCTCCTGGATCTGCTTGTGCATCCGCTTGAGGATGCGGCGCAGCGAGACGCTCAGCAGCAGCACGGCGCACCCGGCCGGCACCAGAATATAAAAGAATGCCGGCTGCAGCAGAAACAGCGCGGCCAGCGCCCCGCTCAGCCGGGCCAGCAGGCCGGCCAGCCGGGGCAGCAGGTCCACCAGATTGCCCGCCACCACCGCCGTATCCGAGGTGAGGCGCGCCACCCAGTCCCCCGAGTGCCGGGCGGTGACAGCGGCGTAATCCCTGCGCAGCAGACAGCCGAACAGCCGCTCCTTGAGACGGTTTTCCATCGAAGCCCGCGCCCACTCGGAGAGGAGGCTGTCCAGCGTGTTCAGCCCCATCTGCACCAGTGTCATGGCGCCGAGGGCCCCCGCGGCCCATAAAAAGGGCGTCAGCTGCCCCGCCGCGGCGCGGTCCACCAGATTGCCGAACAGCAGAGCGTACCCCACGCTGCTCGCGCCCAGCACCACGTCCAGCAGGGTGAGGCCCCCAACGACCGCCTTGTAGCGGCCGGTCACCTGCCAAAGCCAGCGGAGGGTGGGCTGGCTGCCGTTCTTTTCTCTTTGCGGCGCTTCCCGCCGCGATCGTTTCAGCACATCCATCCCTTTATTTCCGCAGCATCCGTTTCAGTTTCCGTTTGGCGCGGCCCGGAAAAGCCCGCAGCCAGATCTTTGCAAACCGCAGGGGCAGGCTGCGGCGGTAGCGCAGGTCGGCGGGACTGCCGCAGGGGGTGTACTGTTCCCCTTCGTCCGCATAGTAGCCCGCCATCACCCCGATGATTTTTTCGGGCGGCACCGTCTCTTTCCAAAAGCAGTTGTCGCCCCGGATGACATAGCCCCCAGCCGCCGTCCCGACGACGCGGTGGAGCACATAGTCGCCCTGAGCGTTTTTGTAGAGCGCCACGTCGCCCGGCTTCAAAGCGCCGCGGGGCCGTTCAATCACCACCGTGCTCCTGCGGTTGTGGAGCAGCGGTTCCATGCTGACCCCTACCGTATAGGAAAGCGCCCGGCCGCTTACGGCCAGTTCCTCTTCAATCGTTCGGTGCTGCATCTTCCAGTGCCACCTGAACACTGTCCAGAAAAGCCCGCACATCCTGGCGGGCGGTCGCCTCGTCCACCCCCTCGAAGCGCTCGAGGGTCTTGGCGGTCAGCTCGTCCTCGGAGGAGCCCTTTTCCAGCTCCTTCCAGTAAAACGCGCCGGTCTCGTTGAGCCGGATCATCCCGTTGAAATGCCTGCTGGCCTCGCCGATGGCGACCGCCATATACTCATCTCCCAGCCGGCGCAGCAGGAATCCTTTCTTGGTTTTCAGCATCTTGTTTCCTCCTCATGGTCAGATAGGACAGCCGCGACGCTTCCGGTTCGCGGTTGCATTGCAGCAAATAAAAGTCCACCGTGTTCATCATCCTGTCCAGCATGGACCAGAAGCAGTTAAACGCTTCCTCCTCCCTGGGGATCAGCACCTGCTTAAAAATCAGGCGGCTTGCCTGGCCAAGCGGCAGTTTGCGGATGGCATTTTCAGGGGCCTGTTCCAGAAAGCAGATCCCCTGCACCGGCCGCATCTCATTGCAGCCCAGATTCTCCTTTCCCTGCCAGGGGGTGCCGCAGGCGTACAGGGTGTTTCCTTCAAAGCGGAGCAGCGGCTTGTCGCCGTTGAGCACCCTGGCCCGCGGGCCAAAGTGGTCCAGCCAGAGCTGCACATGGGTCGATTTGCCGGTGCCGCTGGGCGCCGTGAACACATAGGCGATGCCGTCCACCTCCACCACCGCAGCGTGCATCAAAAACGCGCCGTACAATGGCATCTTCATGCAGATGGACCGGTACAGGCAGAGGCTTTCGGCGTATGCGGGGGACATTTCCCCCGCTTCGGCCAGTTCTGCGGCCAGTTCCTGGTCGGCTGCCCGGACGGTAAACGCCGGCGTCTGGTCCTCTGCGATATAGTTCCTGCACAGCCACCGCACATAGGGATAACGGTTGTCGATCCCTACGGGAACGCCGGCCAGGCTGATGGTAAACATGGAAAGTCTGCACGCTCCCTTTCACAGGTCTGTTCGACGCAAAAAGAAAAGGCCGCAATTATCCACGATAACTGCGGCCGAACCACCTTACGGCTCCTGCCGCGTCAGGCTTCAAGCTTTGCGTCCCTGCATTTCTGCAGGTTTGCCAAAACAGGTATGTACTGGGAAAGATTCCCTTTTTACACTTTCTATAGTTTAGCCTGTCCGCACCGGATTGTCAAGGGGCTTTCATAAATCTTGCGCAGATGCGCAGAAGTTTTGCCGAGTCCCCGGGATCATCCACGGATTTTGCAGCCAAACCTTTCTTCACCCGATCTCGTACCACCTGATCTCGTTGGCCTCGAGGTGCAGGTCAAAGTGCTCCCCGCCGGTGGTGTAGACGGTGGTGTCCTGGGGCTGGTAGGTGTTGTTCACCACACAGTACTTGCCGTTTTTGACGTAGGCGTGCACTTCCACGTTGCAGTTGGAGCTGAACCAGGTGTGCAGCTCCTCCTCGCTGTGGGCGCTCCACAGGATAGCACGGTAGAGCACCCGGCTGTTGATAAAGCTGTAGGGCAGCCCGCTGATGTAGACGCCGCGGCCTTCGCCGTAGTCGTGGGCGGCCAGCTGGACTTCCTTTTCGCGCTGGATCAGGATGTCAGCGCCCTCCAGGGCGTAGATGCTCTTTTTGCCCTCGCCGAAGTCCATGTCGTGGTCGGGGCAGTCGGCCAGGATGAAATGGTCCCGATGCTCGTCCCAGTTGTACTTGTCGTAGTTGAGGGTGAAGCCGGTCTCTTTTTCGACGCCGAGGATGCCCGCCGTCTGCAAAAACCGGCCCTGGTACTGGTGGCCGCCCGGCTCGCCGACGCC
>DXHQ01000098.1 GCA_019113345.1 Candidatus Faecalibacterium intestinigallinarum | reverse complement strand
CCCGCACCGACGAGTACAACGAGGCCATGCTGATCCTCTCTTCGGACGCGGAGGGCAACCTCACCGCCATGGACGGCCCCGTCGCCGATTTGTCGGAGGAGGACCTCAAGGCCCAGGCCGACAACTTCATCCTGCCCATGCTGGGGCTGCAGGAGGGGGACTATGAGCGGTTTGCCGCGTCGGTGTCCACCCTGAACGTCCGCAGCTACGGCGTGGCCATCGTCCAGCCCGCCGAGGGCAAGGCCGAGGACGTCCAGGCCGCGCTGGAAAACTACGTCACCAGCCAGCAGCTGGCGATGGAGAACTACCTGGCCGACCAGTACGAGATCGCCAAGGCCGCCACCGTCACCACCGTCCCCTCGGGCGAGGTGGTGCTGGTCTGCTGCGAGGATTCGGACACCGTCCTCGCCGCCATCGAGGAGGCCCTCGCCGCCTAAGCGCTGCTTTCATCCGGCCCGCAGCTTTGCCGCTGCGGGCTGTTTTTTTGTGGCGAAATATGGTATACTACTGCCAGTGTCACCAACATCCAAAGGCAGGAGCGGCTATGAAAGCAACCATCATCATCCCCAACATCAACGGCAAGGGCTGGCTGAAAGACTCGATCGAATCGGTCCTGGCCCAGACCGAGCAGGACTTCCACCTCATCGTGGTGGACAACGGCTCGACCGACGAGAGCCTCGCCGAGGCCCGCAGCTACTGCGGCCGGCCCAACTTCACCCTGATTGAAAACGGGGAGAATACCGGCTTTTCCCACGCGGTCAACCAGGGCATCGCCCTGGCCGAGAGCGAGTATGTGGTCCTGTTCAACAACGACGCTTTCGCCGAGCCGGACTGGCTGGAACAGCTGATCCGCACCGCCGACAGCGACGCGCGGATCTTCGCGGTCCAGAGTTTGATGATCCGCCACTTTGAGCGGGAGCTGGCCGACGACGCCGGAGATTACGTCACCTGGATGGGCTTTGCCTGCAAGACCGGGGACGGCCGCCGGGCCAGCCGCTACACAAAGCAAAAGCGGATCTTCTCGGCCTGCGGCGGGGCGGCCCTCTACCGCAAGCGCATTTTGGACGAGATCGGCGTCTTTGACGAGAACTTCTTTGCCTATTTCGAGGACGTGGACCTGAGCTGGCGGGCCAACAACGCCGGCTACAAGTGCGTGCTCTGCCCGGCCGCCCGCTGCTACCACATCTGCGGGGCCAGCACCGGCGCGGTGCGCTACAACGCCTTCAAGAGCCGCCAGAGCGGCCGCAACAGCATCCTGCTGCCCCTGAAAAACCAGCCCGCCCTCATGCTGCTGGTCAACGCTCTGCCCCTGCTGGCGGGGTATCTGCTCAAGTGCTACAAGTTCCACAAACAGGGCTTCGGCGAGGCGTGGGACGCCGGGATGCAGGAGGCCTTCGCCATTTTGCGGGAGGGCAAGCTGGACAAACGGCCTTTCCGCCTGCGGGACCTGCCCCACTACCTCCTGATGGAAGTGTGGATGATCTGGAACATGGTCCCCTATCTGTGGTACCGTCTGGTCATCGTGCCCCTGAAACTGAAATGAACCGCAAAACGCCCCGCCGTTCCGCTGCCGGAATGACGGGGCGTTGTTTCAGACAGTGGCCGTGTCGTCCGCGATCAGCAGCACGCTGCCGTCGGCGGAACAGTCGGCGGTGTAGTGGGCGCCGGGGCGGGCCGTGCCCGAGGCGATGCGGTCGGCCAGGGCCTGCTCCACCGCCCGGTCCACCTGGCGGCGCAGTTCCCGCGCGCCGTAGGGGCTGGCGGCTTTGGCCGCCAGGGCCCGGCAGACCCCCGGGGTGTGGGTCAGGGTGTAGCCGCTGCGGGCGGCACGCTGCTCCAGCTGGCCCAGAAGCCGGTCGGCTATGGCCGAAAGGCTCTCGGGCCCCAGCGGGCGGAAGACAATCATGTCGTCCAGGCGGCCCAGCAGCTCGGGGCGGAAAAAGCTCTTGGCCTCGGCGATGGCCTGCTGGGCCTGCTTTTCAAAAACGGCCTCCTGCCCGGCGGCAAAACCGAGGGGCGCGGCCTGCCCGGCCAGAAAGCGAGCCCCGAGGTTGGCCGTCAGCAGGACGATGGTGTTGGTGAAATCCGCCCTGCGGCCGGCCGCGTCGGTCAGGCAGCCGTCCTCCAGCAATTGCAGCAGGATGTTCTGGATGTCGGGGTGGGCCTTCTCGATCTCGTCAAAGAGGACGACGCTGTAGGGCCGGCGGCGGACTGCCTCGGTCAGCTGGCCGCCCTCGTCGTGGCCCAGGTAGCCCGGAGGCGCGCCCAGCAGCCGGGCCACCGTGTGGGCCTCCTGGTACTCCGACATATCGAACTTCAGCAGGGCCTTGTCGCTGCCGAACCAGCTGCGGGCCAGCGCTTTGGACAAGGCGGTCTTGCCCACCCCGGTGGGGCCTAAAAACAGCAGCGCCCCGATGGGCCGGCCCGGCTCCCCCAGGCCGGTGCGGCTGCGGCGGATGGCGGCGGCCACCGCGGCCACCGCCTTTTCCTGCCCCACCACCTCCTGGGCCAGACGGCACTCCAGCAGGGCCAGACGCTCCCGCTCGGCCTCCCCCACCCGCTCGGCCGGGATGCCGCTGGCCCGGGCCACCACCCGCGCCATATCCTCCCGCGTCAGGGCGGGGGCGGTGCGGCCCTCCTTCTCGGCCCGGATGCGGGCGGCGGCGCAGGCTTCGTCCATCAGGTCGATGGCCTTGTCGGGCAGGCAGCGTCCCGGCAGATACCGCACCGACAGCTCGACCGCGTCGTCCAGCGCCTCGGGCGGGATGAGCACCCCGTGGTAGCGCTCGTACCGGGGGGCCAGCCCCTCGAGGATGCCGCGGGCCTGCGCGGGGGTGGGCTCTTCGATCTGCACCTTGCCGAACCGCCGTTCAAGGGCGGGGTCCTTCTGGATGTGGGTACGGAACTCCTGGCTGGTGGTGGCGCCGATCATCTGCAGTTCGCCCCGGGCCAGCACCGGCTTTAAGATGTTGGCCGCGTCGATGGCCCCTTCGGCCGCGCCCGCCCCCACGATGGTGTGGAATTCGTCCACAAACAGGATCACCCCGCCGTCCCGCACCAGCTCTTCCAGCAGGTTTTTCAGCCGCTCTTCAAAGTCGCCGCGGTACTTGGTGCCGGCCACCAGGGACGCCATGTCCAGCGCCAGCAGCCGGCGGCCCTTGAGGGCCCGGGGCACCTGCCCCGCCGCGATCCGCTGGGCCAGCCCCTCGGCCAGGGCGGTCTTGCCCACCCCCGGCTCCCCCACCAGACAGGGGTTGTTCTTTTGCCGCCGGCAGAGGATCTCGATCATCCGGTCCAGCTCCTTTTCCCGGCAGAAAACGGGGTCCAGTTCGCCGTCGGCGGCCCGGCGGGTCAGGTCGCGGCAGTACTTGTCGCTGGCCCGGCTGCCCCGCGGCGTGCCGGCCGCCGCCCGGGGCTGGATGGGCAGGGTCAGCTGCCCCGACATCTGGCGGCATTCCCGCACCGCCTCGCTCAGCTGCAGGCCCATCGAGGCCAGCATCACCCCCGCCGTGCACCCGCCGTCCTCCAGCATGGCGCAGAGCAGGTGTTCCGGTTCGGCGCGGCCGGCCCGGGCGTTCTGGGCGTCGATCAGGGCGTAGTCCATCGCCCGGCGCAGCTCGGGGGCCAGGTCCTGCCGGCGCAGCCGCCGGGGCGTGCCCCGCCGCCCTTCGGCCAGCTGGCGGCGGACCTCCTGCTCCCGGATGTTTTTGCCGGCCAGAAAGCGGCCCGCCGGCCCGGTGTCCTGCTGCAGGATGGCCAGCAGCAAATGGCCGGTGTCGGCCTTATCACAGCCGTAGTTGCCGGCCAGCTCGACCGCGCCTTCCAGCACCCGGCCCGCCTCCCGCGAAAAACCCTTGCCCCATCCTGCGCTGAAATGTTCCAAAATTCCCATTGCCTGCTCCATTCCCGGCGCGTGCGCCGCTTCGCTCAACAATTACAGTATAGTCCGGGCAGGCAGGAAAAAATCAGCTCTTTCTGTCACAGCGGGCAAACAAAAGCGGCCCCCGTCCGTATAGGACAGGGGCCGCGTTTTTACTGTGCTCCGTTCATCCGCTCTACAAAAGCGGTGCTTCTGACGTTCAGCTCCACCCACGCCGGGCGGAACCCGCACCGCAGGGCGTTGCGCACCGAGCGCAGATTGCTCCACGCCGCACAGTAGAACGGGATCTTGTCCCGCTCCAGAATGGCCAGCGCCAGCCGGCTGGTGAGGGCCGAGGCGATGCCCTGCCGCCGGTAAGCGGGCAGCACATCTATCCCGATCTGCCACATCCCCTCGCAGTCTGCCGAACAGGCCGCAAAGCCCACCAGGGTGCCGCCGTCATAGGCGCCGATGCCCAGCACATCCAGCTCCCGGCGTTCTTTGCACAGGGCGTTGGACCAGGTGCCGGTATAGAGCGGGCCGAAATCCGCCGGCCCCAGCATTTTGAAGGGGTAAGGACAGTCCAGGGGCCGCAGCGCTCCGAGGTCCGGCAGGAAGTATTCCGACATCGAGCAGACACGCGCCCCCAGCTTCTGGACCGCATCGTTCAGCACATGGAGGTTCGGCGTTTCAAAACAGTGCTCTACAGAGAAACGGCCGATGTAGCCGGCGGCGATCTCCCGGTAAGGCTCGCTGACCGAGGCCACGATGTTGCTGCCGTAGGAGATCAGACAGCAGTCAAAGGGCAGGGACAGGTATTTCCGGGCCCGCGGGTCAGCCGCCGACGTCACGACCACGTTGTCCGCCCGGGTAAAATCCTCCCAGCGGCAATGGGCGTCGATGGCCGACTGCTCCATGGCCGCCCGCAGGATGCTCTGGTTGGTAAAAGGCACAGCTCTGCCTCCTTTTCAAAAAGCGGCCCCCATCCGCACAGGACAGGAGCCGCCGGTTTTGGGGCCGTTTACTGGTTTTCCATCGCGGCCAGGGCCTTTTTCAGGTTCTTGGCAATCTGGTCGGGGCAGCTGGTGGGCTTGGGCCCGCAGGTGACGCCCTCCATCCGGGCGATGGCGTCCTCCGCCTTCATGCCCTTGAGCAGGCTGGCAATGCCTTTCAGGTTGCCGTTGCAGCCGCCGACGACCTCGACGGATTCGATGGTGTGGTCGGGCGCCAGCTCGATCTTGGTCATGCGGGAGCAGGTGCCCTGGTTGGGATAGGCAAAAGTCATGGTATACGTCCTTTCTATTTCTGATACTCTCTGGCCAGCGCGCCGATGCGCGCGATCTGGTCATCCGCGGTGGTGCAGGTGCCCACCGGGTGGGGATGGGCGGTGTTGGAGCCGTGGAAGTCGGTGCCGCCGGTCACGATCAGGCCGTACCGCTCGCAGAGGGCGCGGCACTCGGCCTTGTCGGCCTCGCTGTTGCGGGGGTGGTCGATCTCGATGCCGTCCAGCTTGCCTTCGGCCACAAGCTGCCGCACCAGCGGCATACTCTTGTAGACGGTGGGGTGGGCAAAGACCAGCACCGCCCTGGCCGCCCGGGCGGTGGCGATGACTTCCTCCACCGGCGGGTATTCCGGGCTGTGCAGGATGCGGCCCCGCGGCTCCCAGCCGAACAGCTCATGGTAGCGTTCGCCATAGATGCCGTCGGCCAGACCCAGCTCATGCAGCGCCTGCATGATGCCGCTCTTGAAGAGGACGCCGCTGTCTTTGGCGTACTCGAGGGCCTGCTCGGTGCGGAACTGAGGGTAAATCTCCTCCAGCTCCCGCGCGCTCTGCAGGCAGCACTCGTTGCGGCGGCGGCGCATGGTGTCGCAGTGGGCCCGCAGTTCGGGGCAGTCCTGCGGCCAGTAGCAGAGCAGGTGGACCCGGTGCCGGCGCTCGTAGTCGTAGCCGGTCAGCTCGGTGGCCGGGATGAGCCGCACCCCCTCCTGGACCGGGTGCCAGCGGCAGTATTCGACGCTCAGCATGGTGTCGTGGTCCGAGATGGCCATGGTGTCCAGACCGGCCCGGGCCGCCATGGCGGCCAGCCGGTGGATGGGCACCGACCCGTCCGAACAGGTGGAATGATTGTGCAGGTCGCCGGGCATGGCGAAGCCTCCACCTCCTTTGTGTTTTCAAGAATCCGTTCAGCCGGGCGACAAGTGCGTCCGGCTGAACACATCCAGGGAAATTTTCAAGCGAGAGTGTGCGAGCCGAAGGCGAGTGCGCGGTTCGCTGGAAAATTTTGTCCCCAGGGGGATACCAGGGGGAAGGAATTTCTGTCCCGCGTATGCGGGCAGAAATGGGTTCCCCCTGGAGCGCGTCAGCGCTTGTAGAAGTTAATCAGGCAGCCGTCCGCCAGAATCTGCCGCTCGTCGGCCGTCAGGGGCGCGATGGACAGGGTGAAGGCGGTGGGCGCGTCGCCCAGGACGTAGGCCGCAATCTCGGAAAGGTCGCCGGCCAGGGCCTTGCGGGCGTTGGGAACCAGGATATAGTCCCCCAGCCCGAAGGGGGTGGGCCCGGCGATCTGGAAGGGCAGCATCCCCCAGTTGATGAGGTTGGAGCGGTAGCGCTTGGTGGCGTACTCCACCGCGATGTTGGCCCCGGCGCCCAGCACCCGCTGGCAGCTGGCGGCCTGCTCGCGGGCCGAGCCGTCGCCCGGCTTGACCGCAAAGATGGTGGAGGCGATCTGGACGTCGGCCCAGGTCAGGCTCTCGCAGCCGGGCACGGCGCGGATCTTTTCCAGCAGGGC
>DXHQ01000009.1 GCA_019113345.1 Candidatus Faecalibacterium intestinigallinarum | reverse complement strand
AACTGGGGATGCAGCAGGGTGTCCAGCTGCTTGGGCTCCACCCGCAGGACAGCCTCCTGCTCGGTGATCATGCCCTCGTCCACCAGGTCGCAGGCGACCTGCAGGGCAGCCTGGGCGGTGCGCTTGCCGTTACGGGTCTGCAGCATATACAGGTGGCCGTCCTCGATGGTGAACTCCATGTCCTGCATATCGCGGAAGTACTTCTCCAGACGGTTGGCGATGTCGACGAACTCGTCGTAGACCTCGGGCATCTGGTCCTTCAGGTGGCTGATGGGAGAGGGAGTGCGCACGCCGGCGACGACGTCCTCGCCCTGGGCGTTGATCAGGTACTCGCCCATCAGCTTCTTGGCGCCGGTGGCGGGGTCACGGGTGAAGGCAACGCCGGTGCCGGAACGGTCGCCCGAGTTGCCGAAGGCCATCTGCTGGACGTTGACGGCGGTGCCCCACTCGTAGGGGATCTCGTTCATCTTGCGGTAGACGTTGGCGCGGGGGTTGTCCCAGCTGCGGAAGACGGCCTTGACAGCCTCGACCAGCTGCTCCTTGGGATCCTGCGGGAAGGGACGGCCCTCGTTGTCCTCGTAGATCTTCTTGAAGACAGCAACCAGAGCCTTCAGGTCCTCGGCAGTCAGGTCGGCGTCGGACTTGTAGCCCTTCTCTTCCTTCATCTTGTCGATCTCGACCTCGAACAGGCTCTTGGGGACCATCATGACGACGTCCGCGAACATCTGCACAAAGCGGCGGTAGCAGTCATACGCAAAGCGGGGGTTATCGGTCTTCTTGGCCAGGCCCTCGACGGCTTCGTCGTTCAGGCCCAGGTTCAGGATGGTGTCCATCATGCCGGGCATGGACTGGCGGGCGCCGGAACGGACCGAGACCAGCAGGGGGTTGGAGTTGTCGCCGAACTTCTTGCCGGTGATCTCCTCCAGGCCCTTGACGTGCTCGAAGATGTCGGCGACCAGCTCATCGCTCAGCTGGCGGCCGTCGGCGTAGTACTGGGTGCAGGCTTCGGTGGTGATGGTAAAGCCCTGGGGCACCGGCATACCGGCGGCGGTCATCTCCGCCAGGCCCGAGCCCTTGCCGCCCAGGATGTTCTTCATCGTGGTCTTATCGCCGCCAAAAGCGTCGTTGCCCTCGCTGAAGTAGTAGATATACTTTTTGCTCATGGATTCATTTACCTCCCGTTTTGATTGGTGCCGGACGCTTTGCTGCCCGGCGGTACAGCCATCGTTCGTTTTATGCGTAACGTACTGCGTGCAAGGCTATTATACCAGACCCGCAGCGCAAAATCTAGGCTTTCAAAGCTGAAATCTGCCCATTTTGTTTACACAAATTTGTGCATTTCCCTTGAAAAAACAAAGCTTTTACGTTAATATATAGTGGGATAGGTTCGGAACCTATTTCATCTTGTATCCAATGGGAGGTTTTTATGGGTATGGAAAGTATCAGCGAGACGCCCCTGGCCCTGGCAGCGGCCCGCGCCGCCCTCGACCAGGCCGAAGCCGCCCGCGAGGCGGTGCTGCTGCGGCACATCGCAAACGGCGTCGAGATCGCAGACCGCTCGGTCTGGATCGACGAGACGGTCCGGATCGCACCGGGGGCCGTCATTCTGCCCGGCACCATCCTGCGGGGCAGCACCGTCATCGGCCCGGGCTGCGTCATCGGGCCCAACAGCCTGATCGAGGACAGCACCGTCGGCGAGGGCACCGCCGTCAACGCCAGCCAGGTCTACGCCTCGCAGCTGGGCCCCCACAACAACATCGGGCCCTTCACCCATGTGCGGGCGGGCACCGTCACCGACTACGGCGTCCACCTCGGGGCCTACGTCGAGACCAAGAACGCCAACTTCGCCCGCGGCAACACCGTCAGCCACCTGACCTACATCGGGGACAGCGACGTGGGCAAATACTGCAACTTCGGCTGCGGCACCGTCACCTGCAACTACGACGGGCAGGCCAAGTACCGCACCACCATCGGGGATTACTGCTTCATCGGCTGCAACACCAACCTGGTCGCGCCGGTGTCGGTCGGGGACGGCGCCTACACCGCCGCCGGCAGCACCGTCACCCAGGACGTGCCGGCCGGGGCGCTGGCCATCGAGCGGGGCCGCCAGGCCAACGTCGAGGGCTGGGCCGTACCCAAAATGGAGGCCTACATCGCCAAAAAGCAGCGGCTGGAAGCCGAGCAGCGGCAGGCCGAAGCCGCCAAATCCAAAGAGGGCTGACCCCCGCACAACCGCATCAAAAAGGAGGCAGGCTGCGCACCCCGTGTGCGGCCCGCCCCTTTTTGTCCGTCTGACACCTTTGCGCATACAATAGATAGGACACGCTATGACAACGAACGATATCTGGCTGATCGCCGGCCTGGGCAACCCCGAGGCCAAGTACGAGCACACCCGCCACAACACCGGCTTTGCCGCGCTGGACTACCTGGCCGGCCAGTGGGGCATCTCGGTCTCCAAAGCCAAGTTCCAGGGCCTGTGGGGCCAGGGCGAGGTGGACGGCCGCAGGGTCTGCCTGCTCAAGCCCCTTACCTATATGAATCTTTCGGGGGACTCCATCGCCCCCCTCGCCGCCTTTTTCAAGATCCCGCCCGAACAGGTCATCGTTCTCTGCGACGACGTCACCCAGGCCCCCGGCAAGCTGCGCATTCGGCCCTCCGGGTCGGCGGGGGGGCACAACGGCCTCAAGAGCATCATCGCAAGGCTGGGCACCGAAGCCTTCCCCCGCATCCGGATCGGGGTGGGGGAAAAGCCCCGCCCCGACTACGATCTGGCCGACTGGGTGCTGGGCCGCTTCCCCGAAGAGGACGCCAAGGCCGTCGCCGCCCGCTGGCCTGACCTGGAGGCCGCCGCCCGCCTCATCATGGCCGGCAAACTGGCCCAGGCTCAGAACAAGTATAACCATTGACACGCAGTGAGGTGAACGCCCCATGTACGAGGCCCTGCTGAAACAAACCGCCGAATACCAGAAGATCGCCGCCAGCCTGGCCGCCCCCGGGCCGGCGGCCCTGTTCGGCCTGCCCCCCGCCGGGCGGGCGCTGGTCTATGCCCTGCTGGCCCGCGACCTGGGGCGGCCGCTCTGCATCGTCACCCCCGGCGAGGCCGAGGCCACCCACTTTGCCGACGACCTCAAGACCCTGGGGGTGGCGGCCGACGTCTTTCCCCCGCGGGACCTGATGCTCCGCCCGGTGGAGGGCGCCGGCCGCGAGTACGAATACCGCCGCCTGTCGGTACTGGGGGCGCTGGCCGGCGGGCGGCTTTCCGCCGTCTGCGTCCCGGCCGAGGCCCTGCTGCAATACACCGTGCCCCGGGCCGACTTCATGGCCAACACCCTGACCCTCAAGCCGGGGATGTCCTTTTCCCGGGACGCCCTGGTCCAAAAGCTCTTTGCGGCCGGGTACGTCCGCCGCAGCCAGGTGGAGGGGCCCGGCCAGTTCAGCGTCCGGGGAGACATCGTGGATATCTACGCCCCCGACATGGCCTCCCCCGCCCGGCTCGAGTTCTGGGACGAGGAGATCGACTCCATCGCCTCCTTCGACCTGATGAGCCAGCGGCGGGACGCCTCTCTGCCCAAGATGTACCTCTCCCCTGCCCGCGAGGTGCTGTTCGGCAGCTGCGAGGAGACGGCCGCCGCCCTGCGGGAGGCCGCCCAAAAGGCCCGCGGCAAGCGCCGCGCCGCCCTGGAACAGGCCATGGCCCCCGAGCTGGCCCAGCTGGACGCCGGCCAGATGCCGGAGGCGATGGACAAATACTACGGCATCCGCTATCCGCAGCCCGCCACCCTGCTCGACCATCTCGACCGGCCCCTGCTCATCCTCGACGAGGTGGGCGGCATCCGGGACGCCGCTAAAGCCGCCGAGTACCGCCGCGGCGAGGAGCTGACCGGCCTGCTGGAAGAAGGGGTGATCTGCCCCGGCCTGGACCTGCTCTACCAGACCATGGCCGACCTGGCCGCCGCGGCCGGCAAATACCCCACCCTGCTGTGTGAGAACTTCCTGCGGGGGATGAACGAGTTCAAGCTCAAGGACCTCATCAACGCCGAGGCCCACGTCTCCCCCAGCTGGAACGGCGAGCTGCGCAGCCTGCTGGAAGACCTGGACCCCCTGGTCAAGCAGGGCTGCGCCGTCACCCTCTACTGCGGCACCCCCAAGGGGGCCGCAGCCCTCACCCGGGACCTGGCCGACAAGGGCTACGCCGTCAGCATGAGCCGGGACATCCGGCCCTCCCCCGGCCTGGTGCAGGTGCTGCCGGGACATCTGAGCGCCGGCTGCACCCTGCCCTTTGCCCGCTGCGCCGTCCTGACCAGCCGCCGCCACGGCGTCGACCCCGAGAGCGAGGCCCGCGCCAAAAAGCGCAAAAAGAACAAGGACGCCCTCTCCAGCCTGGCCGACGTCAAACCGGGGGACTACGTCGTCCACCAGAGCCACGGCATCGGCATGTATGCCGGCATCCAGCGGCTGGAAGTCCAGGGCGCCACCAAGGATTATCTGAAGATCCAGTATTCCGGCTCGGACGTGCTGTATGTGCCGGTCACCCAGCTGGACCTGCTCAGCCGCTACACGCCCCCCGGCGACGAGGACAGGGTCAAACTGGCCAAGCTGGGCGGGGCTGAGTGGCAGCGCACCCGCGCCCGGGTCAAAAAGGCCACCGAGGAGATGGCCCAGGAGCTGATCGAGCTCTACGCCCGGCGCAAACAGGCCAAGGGCTTTGCCTTTCCGCCCGACGGCGACTGGCAGCAGGACTTCGAGGCCCGCTTTGAGTACGACGAGACCGAGGACCAGCTGGCCGCCACCGCCGAGATCAAGCACGACATGGAGCACGCCTGGCCCATGGACCGGCTGCTCTGCGGGGACGTCGGGGTGGGCAAGACCGAAGTCGCCCTGCGGGCCGCCTTCAAGTGCGTGATGGGGGGCAAGCAGTGCGCCATCCTGGCCCCCACCACCCTGCTGGCCTGGCAGCACTACAACACCATCCTCTCCCGGATGGAGGCCTTCCCGGTCAAGGTCGAGCTGCTCAGCCGCTTCCGCACCGCCAAACAGCAGAAGGAGACCCTGCGCGGCCTGCAGGCCGGCAGCGTCGACATCGTGGTGGGCACCCACCGGCTGCTGTCCAAGGACGTCCGCTTCCACGACCTGGGCCTTGTCATCATCGACGAGGAACAGCGCTTCGGCGTCCGCCACAAGGAAAAGCTGAAGGAGACCTTCATCGGGGTGGATATGCTCACCCTGTCCGCCACCCCCATCCCCCGCACCCTCAGCATGGCCATGAGCGGCATCCGGGATATGTCCACCATCGAGGAGCCCCCCTTCGAGCGGCAGCCGGTCGAGACCTTTGTGCTGGAATACAACGAGGTCATCCTGGCCGAGGCCATCAAAAAAGAACTGGCCCGGGGCGGGCAGGTCTACTACCTGCACAACCGGGTGGACAACATCGAGAACACCGCCGCCCGGGTCCAGCGGATGGCCCCCGGCGCGCGGGTGGGCATCGCCCACGGCAAAATGACCGAGGAGGAGCTCAACCCCGTCTGGCAGAAGCTGCTGAACGGCGAACTGGACGTCCTGGTCTGCACCACCCTGATCGAGACCGGCATCGACGTGCGCAACTGCAACACCCTCATCATCGAAGACGCCGACCGGATGGGCCTGGCCCAGCTCTATCAGCTGCGGGGCCGGGTGGGCCGCAGCGGCCGCAAGGCCTACGCCTACTTCACCTTCCGCCGGGATAAGACCCTGTCGGACATCGCCCAAAAGCGGCTGTCGGCCATCCGGGAGTTCACCGCCTTCGGCTCGGGCTTCCGCATCGCCATGCGGGACCTGCAGATCCGCGGGGCGGGCAACCTTTTGGGCCACAGCCAGCACGGCCACATGGAGGCCGTCGGCTACGACCTCTATATGAAGATGCTGAACCAGGCCATCTCGGCCGCCCGGGGCGAACCAGTCGTGCGGGACAAGAGCGAGTGCCTGGTCGACCTGCGGGTGGACGCCTATATCCCCGAGCGGTACATCCCCGACGGCCCCGGCCGGATCGAGGCCTACCGCCGGATCGCCGCCATCCAGAACCCCGCCGACGCCGCCGACGTCCTGGACGAACTGATCGACCGCTACGGCGACCCGCCCGCCTCGGTCAGCGACCTGGTCAACGTCTCCCTCGTCCGGGTGCTGGCCGCCTCGGTGGGGGTGTACGAGGTCACCCAGAAAAAGGACCTGCTGACCCTCTCCCTCGAAACCCTCGGCCTGCCCATGATCCGCGGGCTGCTGGCCGCCTTCGACGGACGGGTGACGGCCGGCGCCGGGGCAAAGCCCTACCTCTCCGTCCGCCTGCGGGAGGAGGAAAAGCCCCTCGAGCTTTTGCAGCAGCTTTTGCAGGCCATGGCGGCCATTCAGGACAAAACCGCCGCGCCGCCGGCGCAAAACCCTTGACGCGCCCTGCCCGCCGGGTTTATACTGAATAAGTTATCCCACCCGCTCAAAAACCATCAAAGGAGCAAACACCTATGAAACAGAAACTGCTCGCGCTGGCCAGTGCGCTGGCGCTCTGCTTCTCCCTGGCCGGCTGCCACACCTCCACCCCTGACACGGTGGGCAGCATCGGCGGGGAGGAGATTTCCTCGGGCCTGTACCTGCTGGCCCAGTTCGACGCCTACCAGCAGGCCGCCCAGTACGCCGGCGAGGACCAGGACCCCGCCAACGTGAAAGCTTTCCTCAAGGCCGAGATCACCCCCGACGGGGGCGAGGCCGTCGCGGTCAGCGATTATGTGGCCGAGGCCACCCAGGAGGAGCTGCGCCGCTACGCGGCCGTGGAGGCCCGCTTCGCGGAACTGGGCGCCGAGCTCGACCCCGCCTACACCGCCCAGGCCGACAGCTACACCGACCAGCTGGTGGAAAATTACGGCGCCCTCTACGCCGCCAACGGCATCGGGGAGGAGACCATCCGCCATTACGAATACAACCTCGCCAAGCAGACCGCCCTCATCGACCTGGTCTACAGCCAGGACGGCGAGACCCCCCTCACCGACGAGGAGCTGACCGACCACCTCGAAAACGAGATGCTCTACCTGCGCTACGTCACCGTCCCCCTCTACAACACCTCCACCTTCGCCTTTGCGGACGAGGACCAGACCGCCGAGATGCTCTCCCTGGCCGAGGACGCTGCGGCAAGCAGCACCCCCGACACCTTTGACGAGACGGTGGCCGCCGCCCTGCCCGGCATCTACGCCGTGCTGGACGCCGAGCTCACCGCCGAGGACGCCGCCGCCCAGCTCAGCTCCAGCTTCCTCACCCGCAGCCAGCTGACCGAGAGCTTCTCGGAAGAGGCCGCCGCCACCCTGGACGGCCTCGCCGTCGGCGATGCTGCCGCCGTCGAGTACGGGGCCACCTCCCTGCTCATCGCCCTGCGGCTCGACCCGCTCGAGACCCTGACCCTCGACGCCCTGCGCGCCACCATCCTCTCGGATATGGGTGCCGCCCTGATCGAGGCCGACATGGACGCCGCCGGCGCGGCCCTCTCCGCCGAGCTGGACCAGGACGCCATGAGCAAGCTGCCCGCTTCCAAAATCAAAATGACGGTTTGATGCACCAGGCGGGGCCGGCTGCCCCGCCTTTTCCGTCCCCTGCGGCCATGCGTTTTGGGCATCTTCGAGCATGAAAACGAAGTATTCGACTTTCCGCCCCGTCTGCGCTACAATAGAGCCATCAGAACGCTGCACACAACGAATGGAGGCAGAACGATGGCAGTCAAACAGACGGCCGGGCGGGACCAGCTCGGCGCATTCGCACCCAAATTTGCACAGCTCAACGACGACGTCCTCTTCGGCGAGGTCTGGAGCCGGGAGGACAAGCTCTCCCTGCGGGACCGCTCGCTGGTGACGGTGGTGGCCCTGCTCTCTCAGGGGCTGGTGGATTCCTCCTTCCGCTTCCACCTCGAGAGCGCCAAAAAGAACGGCATCACCCGCACCGAGATCGCCGAGATCATCACCCACGCCGCCTTTTACGCCGGCTGGCCCAAAGCCTGGGCCGCCTTCCGCATGGCCAAAGAGGTCTGGGCGGACGAGGAGGCCGAGCAGCCCCACGGCGGCGTATTCGGCCTGGGCGCCCCCAACGACGCCTACGCACAGTACTTTATTGGCAAAAGCTATTTGAAGCCCCTCGGCGGCGAGAACGGCGTCTCGGCCGCCAACGTCACCTTTGAGCCGGGCTGCCGCAACAACTGGCACATCCACCACGCCGGCAAGGGCGGCGGGCAGATCCTGCTCTGCACCGCCGGCCGCGGCTGGTATCAGGCGTGGGGCCAGCCGGCGCAGGCCCTCTCGGCCGGCGACGCGGTGGTCATCCCGCCTGAGGTCAAGCACTGGCACGGCGCGGCGGCCGACAGCTGGTTCTCCCATGTCGCCCTGGAAGTGCCCGGCGAGGACGCCCGCAGCGAGTGGTGCGAGCCCGTCACCGACGAGGAATACGCCCGCCTTGGCTGAGCGGCAGGCCCTGCCGGCGCGGCGCAATGTAAAAAGTTGGTAAAATATAGGTAAAAGTCCAGCTATTGGCAGCGGTTTCCATCGTGGAACCGCTGCTTTTTTGTGCGTGCAGCGCGGGCAGCGCCGTCTTGCGCGACATTATTCTTGCAAATCAGATATAAATCAAGTAAAATAGATGTAAGATTTTCGTGCGTATCCGCGCGCGGAATCTCAGCTCTTGGATGTTTTGCGGCTTTGTGCCCGACAGGGGCGTTTCGTTTTCCGTCCCCGGGGCCGTTTTGGGCCGCACTGCGGCCTGCTGCGCCCCGCCGGACCTGCCGAAAGGAGTCTTGAACAACTTTATGGATCTGTCATTTACCTCGTTCTGGGGTCAGCTGGCCGGTAACCCGATCCTGATCATCACGGTGGCGTTCACCCTGGGGGTCATCTTCGTCAACGGCTGGACCGATGCGCCCAACGCCATCGCCACCTGCGTCACCACACGGTGCCTCGGGGTGCGCCAGGCCATCTGGATGAGCGCCCTCTTTAACTTTCTCGGCGTCTTCGTCATGACCCAGATCAACAGCTCGGTCGCCTCCACCATCAGCAACATGGTGGACTTCGGCGCCGATACCGACAGCGCGCTGATCGCCCTGTGCGCGGCGCTGCTCTCCATCGTGGTGTACAGCGTGGGCGCTTCCATCTTCGGCATCCCCACCAGCGAGAGCCACAGCCTGATCGCCGGCCTGTCCGGCGCAGCCATCGCCATCCAGGGCGGCGTGGGCGGCATCAATTTTGACGAGTGGGTCAAGGTGCTGTACGGCCTGGCCCTCAGCCTGCTGCTGGGCTTTGCCACCGGCTGGATCATCTGCAAGGCCGTCACCATCCTCTGCCGCAATGTTGAGCGGCGGGCCGCCAACCGGTTCTTCCGGCTGGCGCAGATTGCCGGCGCCGCGGGCATGAGCTTCATGCACGGCGCGCAGGACGGCCAGAAGTTCATCGGCGTGCTGTTTCTGGGCCTGGCCTTTGCCCACGGCCAGGGCTCGGTGGCCGGCATGGAGATCCCGGTCTGGCTGATGCTGCTGTGCAGCGTGGTCATGGCCCTGGGCACCAGCGTCGGCGGCGAAAAGATCATCAAATCGGTGGGCATGGACATGGTCAAGCTGGAGCGCTACCAGGGCTTCTGCGCCGACCTTGCCGGCGCGCTCTGCCTGCTGTATTCCAGCCTGTTCGGCATCCCGGTGTCCACCACCCACACCAAGACCAGCGCCATCATGGGCGTGGGCGCCGTCAAGCGCCTGTCGGCCATCAACTACGGCGTCGTCAAGGATATGATGCTGACCTGGATCTTCACCTTCCCCGGCTGCGGCCTGATCAGCTTTGTCATGGCCAAGGTATTCATGCAGATCTTTTAACCAAAAAGGAGTAAGCGATTATGTCGAAAAAGCAGGACGCCATCTATTTTGACAATTTCATCGAGTGCGCCGGCTACGCCAGCAAGGCCGCTCTGATGCTGAAGGATATCTTCCGCAACTTTGACCCCGCCAAAATGCCCGAGTGGATGGACCAGATCCACAGCATCGAGCACGCGGCCGACAAGTGCCGCCACGGCATGACCGACAAACTGGCCAAAGCCTTTATCACCCCCATCGAGCGGGAGGACATCTCGGCCCTGAGCACCAACATCGACACCCTGACCGACAAGATCGAAGAGGTCTGTATGCGGGTGTACATCCACAACGTGCAGACCATCCGCCCCGACGCCATCACCATGCTGGACGTGGTCATCCGCGGCTGCGAGGAGGTCTGCAAGATGCTGGCCGAGTTCGCCGACTTCCGCCACTCCAAAAAGCTGAAGGAGTACACCATCCACATCAACTCCCTGGAAGAGGAGAGCGACCGCCTCTTCATCGCCAATATGCGCCAGCTGCACGTCGAGCAGGGGCTGGACATCCGCGACATCATGGCCTGGGAGGAGATCTACACCTACCTGGAAAAGTGCGCCGACGCCTGCGAGGAGATCGCCGATAACGTCGAGAGCGTGGTCATGAAGAATTCGTAAGCCCCTATATAAAAGGTAAAGGCCCGCCGCAGCCTGCTGCCGTGCCGGGTGAGCGGCGTTCGGCCATCGCCGACCCCATCCGCAAGATCGAGGCCCTGCTGGCCAGGCATCACGCCGAGCGTCAGGCGGCAAAATAACGGCCCCTTTGATACACACAGATACACAAAAGAAAAGCGTCTCCCGCCTTGCCAAGCGGGGGACGCTTTTTTGCACCCTCCCGTCCGAAAAGGTGGTCATGGGCGGAAATAAAAAAGCCGTCCGGAAAGGTATACTCAGCCGGACAGCGCCAGAAAAAAGGAGGAATACAACGTATGCACGCAAAGAAACTGTTGTCCCTGCTGCTGTCGGCGCTTGCCGCCGTCACGCGCTGGCAAGCTGTGGCAGCCGGTGGGACTATTCCCGGGAAGCCGTCAAGGCCGCCAACGAGGCGCAGGGGGAAACTCTGCGGGTCGAATTCCAGGTCGACCAGAAGTTCACCAACGCCCTCCACGATGCGGTGGAGGAAAACATCCAGCCGGCTGACGTCGAAAAAGCCATGCT
>DXHQ01000097.1 GCA_019113345.1 Candidatus Faecalibacterium intestinigallinarum | reverse complement strand
CTTCTGTGACAAGATGGGCTGGACCATCGTCCATGAGGAACAGGAGGAAGGCGTTTCCGGCCACAAAGTCCGGGCAGAGAATCGTGACAAGTTGCAGATCATCAAGGGGTTGGCCAGATAAAAGAAAGAGAAGAATCACGTCTCAATAAATAAAAAGGAAAACTATACGCCCGGAATGCCGGCAGGGTGGAATTGATCTGCCAGATATCGATTCAGAAGAAGCATCTTATAGTCATCCTCTTCAAATAACCTTGTGGAGTTTGGATTTCCATACCTTACGGCTAATTCTGACAAAGAGACTTTTTGAGCAGCACGGAGTGCGGGAATATCTTCCTCCTGGATTCTTCTGCATAGATCCGACATATCGTCGGCTTTTAAGTTCCCTATGAGCCATTCGGGAGTCATATGGGTAAAGTTGAAGAAAACATCCCGTGCGCCAGAAACGTAGATTGTAATATCTCCGCGATGATTCGATGGCAGATAACATTCATTCGTCTTTCTTTTGAATGTTTCCACCAAATCCTGCTCGGCTTGTTTGTTGTCAAAATCCAGATAATAAGGGATTAGATTTTTAGAAACCGATTCTTTTTTGATCCGCAGATCATATAATTTGGCGTTTTCTCCATCACAGGAGCCTTCATGGATAAAGAACGCAAAATGGGGACATCTTTCTTTCAGCCGAAGCTTATGGACCAGGGCCAGCAGCCGCTCGGCTTCGTCTTTGTTTTCCTCGTTGATAAAGAACTGCCACCTTGGCGAAATACCATTGGCAATCAGAATTTCAGTGGCTTTGAGGATCTCTTGAAACGCACCTTTTCTGCCAATGTATCGATCGGTCGTCGCTTCCATGCCAAATAAGGTGAGCTGGACTTTTTTCGTTCCTACTTCTTTGAGAAATTCTACATAGGCAGGTTCCCTGACGATTTTATAGAAACTTGCCAATTCAAACCTTTGCGGTTTGTTTCCGGATGATAGTTCACAGTCGGCGAGCCATCTTTCCCTGAAATTTACACAATAATCTGGTTCACGCAGCCAGGAATAGACCGTTATTTTTTCAAAATGCTTTTGGAAGGAATCCACAATGGTCCTCATATCACTGTCGTTGAGATGAGGGTTTGGCATATGCCCGATCCAACAATGTTTACAGCGGTTCGGGCATCCTTTCATATCCACGCATAGGGTTAAGTTCATAGTTTGGTCCTCTGTTCATAAGATGGCTGGTACAACAAGTAAAACAAAAGACCCGCAACGATTGTTGCAGGCCCCTGTGTTGGTGGAGATAAGCGGGATCGAACCGCTGACCTCTTGAATGCCATTCAAGCGCTCTCCCAGCTGAGCTATACCCCCAAATAAAGGTGATGATTCAATTTTGATGGAGGTGCCGCTGCACGCATGAACCGCGCTCCCAGCTGAGCTATACCCCCATATGCGGTTGTGTCTGGCGGTGTCCGCCGCGCCGTTTGACCGGCGACGTCAGTTATTATAGCAGAGGCGGGGGCAAATGTCAACAGGTTTTTTTCGGTTTTTTTGTCCGGCGCGCCGGGCCGGTTGACGCCGCGCGGCCGGGATGCTATACTGATACCGAAAGGCGGGGTGCTTTATGCAGGAAAAAAACCGGAATATCCTGATCGGTTCCATCTTGATGATCTCGGGCGCGGGGCTGTCCGTCGTGCTGACGCTGGTGTATGGCAGCGTGTTCGGCCGTTCGCTGGAGGCGTATGTCGGCACCCTGACGGCCGACGAGGCCTTTGCCGCCGAGCTGGCGGCCTCCGGCATGACGCTGGACGCCGTGGTCGAGGCCATGCAGGGGACCCTCACCGTCCTGCTGGTGCTGGCGGTGCTGTTCCAGCTGGTCAAGATCGCGGTGGGTGTGTGGGGCCTGCGCAGGGCCGCCCGGCCCGCCACCGCCTTTGTGGCGTGGGGCGCGGTCTTTCTGGCGCTGGGCCTGCTGGGGATGATGTTCAGCGGGGTGACGTCGGTCTTTGGCCTGTGCGACCTGGCCGGGGGCGTCCTCGGGCCGGGACTGTTCCTCTGGGGCGGGGTGCAGAACAAGCTGGCCTTCCGGCGGATGCTGGCGGCCGAGCGGGCCGCCGAGGAGCAGCAGGCGGACGAATCCGCCTGGCCGCCGGTGCGCAGGTAAATACGGCGTATCAAAAAGGGGAGCGGGCCCGCTGCGGGTTCGCTCCCTTTTTCGTGTACGTTCAGCCGGCCCGAAAGACCTCCCGCCCGCCGAGACAGACGGCCGTGACCGGGACGGCGTGCAGCGCCTCGGCCGGCAGGGCGAAGGGGTCCTGGCCCAGGACGGTGAAGTCGGCCAGGAAGCCCGGGGCGATGCGGCCCTTGTACCCTTCTTCAAAGCTGGCGCGGGCCCCGGCGACGGTGTAGCTGTCCAGCGCCTGCCGGAGGGTGAAGGCCTGCCGGGGCAGGTAGGGCCCCAGCCCGCCGAGGGTGCGCCGGGTGACGGCGCACTGGATGCCGGCCATCACGCAGGGGGTCTCGACCGGGCAGTCCGAGCCGTTGCTGACGGTGACGCCCCTGTCCAGCAGGGTCTTCCAGCTGTAGCTGGAGGCGGCCAGCTCCCGGCCCGCCCGGGCTTCGACGATGCGGATGTCGTAATCGAGAAAGATGCTCTGGGCGTAGACGTGCAGGCCGAGGGCCGCGATCCGCTCCAGCTGCTCGGGCCGGGTGATCTGGCAGTGGACGATGCCGTGGCGGCAGTCGGGCCGGGGATGGGCGGCCATGGCCGCCTCGAGGGCGTCCAGCACCCAGTCCAGACAGGCGTCGCCGATGGTGTGGGTGGCCGTCTGCAGGCCGTGGGCGTGGGCGCAGCCGATCATGGCGGTCAGCTCCTGCCGGCTGTAGAGGGGCAGCCCGGTGACCCCGGGGGCGTCGGCGTAGGGACGGCTGAGCAGGGCGGTGCGGGCCCCGAGGGCCCCGTCCCCGATGATCTTGACCGGGCCGGTGCGGTAGAAATCGTCGCCCCGGCCGGTCCGCCCGCCGGCGGCGATGAAGGCTTCCAGCGCATCCAGGCCGGCAAAGTTGCACTGCTCGTTGACCCGGACGGTCAGCTGCCCGGCGCCGGCCAGCTCCCGGAAGGCCTCGTCCACCACCGGGTAGGGGATGGCGCGGAAGATGCTGTAGTCGTCGCTCTGGCAGCTGGTGATGCCCTGGGCGTTCAGGGCGCGGCAGGCGGTGCGGATCATCTCCTTCAGCTCGGCCTTGCCGGGGGCGGGGATGGCGGCGTAGACCGGGTCCATGGCGTTGTCGAAAAAGCGGCCGTCCGGCTCGCCGTCCCGCATCCCGATCCGGCCGCCGGCCGGCTGGGGGGTGCTGCCGGTGACCCCCAGCAGCGCGAGGGCCCGGCTGTTGACCACCATGCAGTGGCCGCAGGCCCGCACCGCCGCCACCGGTATCTCGGTGGAAACGGCGTCGAGGTCGTACCGGTCGGGCATCCGGCGCACGTCGGCAAACAGGTCCTGATTCCAGCCGCGGCCCACGAGCCACCCGCCGGCGGGGCGGGGGTGCTGGGCCAGAAAGGCGCGCATACACTCCAGCATATCGGCCAGGGAGCCGGTGTGGGCGGCCAGCTGGGGCATCCGGAGCAGGTAGCCGTATTCCAGCAGGTGTATATGGCTGTCGTTGAAGCCGGGGCAGACGAACTGCCCGCCGAGGTCGACCGTTTCGTCCCCCGGCCGGCGCAGAGCCAGCGCCCCGGCGTCGCTGCCGGCGTAGACAAAGCGCCCGTTTTCCACCACAAAAGCCTGGGCGGGAGCCGGCGCGCCGGTGTAGACGCGGCCGTTATGATAGATCGTTTTCATGGTTGGCCTCCTTGTTGTCACTGTGTGCCGCCGGCCAGCTCCTGCACAAAGGCCAGCAGGGAGCGCACCGCCTCGAAGAGGGCGGCCAGCGCGTCGATGTCCTCGTCCCGCATGACTGAGGCGGGGGCGGCGACGGCGCTGTCCCCGGCCTGGGCGCTGCCGGTCAGCGCAAAGTGCAGCCCCTGCCCGGGCAGGTCCACCAGGACGTGGCAGTCAAAATACTCGCCCCAGAGGCTGCGCAGCGGGAAGCCGATGACGATCTCGGCGTCCCCGGTATCCTGCCGGGGGGTGAAATAGAGGTAGCCGTCCAGGGCCTGTTCCGGCTGGACCCGCTCCATCTGCCCGGGGGCGAAGGCGGCGGCCGAATACTGCCCCGCCCCCGAGACGGCGGGCTCGGCCCCCAGCAGCCGGGCAAGCTGGTCCTGGGTGATGTAGTCCCCCAGGGTCCAGTCGGGCAGCAGGGCGGAGGCGACCGGATACCGGGCGGCCAGCCCGGACAGGAGGGTGCGGTAGACCTGCCGGACGTTGAGATAGACCTGGCCGTCCTTGACGCACAGGTCGGTGAAAGGCTGGGCAGGATCGCCGGCCTGCAGGGCGGACAGGGGCAGGCTGTACCAGCTCAGCTGCAGGTCGTCGCCGCTGGTGACGCCGGTGACGCTGCCGGACAATGCGTCCAGCGCTTCCAGCGCGGCATAAGCCGGGGAGGGCTCGGCCCAGGCGGAAGTGACGGTGTAGTCGAAGTTGAACGCCGCGCCGGCCAGCAGGGCCTGGACCCTGCCCCGGAGAAAGAGCCAAAGCCCCCCCAGAGCCAGCGCCAGCACCGCCAGCAGGGCCAGGACGGCCCGCAGGACGGGGCGGGAATGGGTGCGGTGTGCGCGCATAAAAACCTCCTTTGGGTGACGGTTGTGTGCAGGACGCCGGATTTCCCTTGTTTGCAGCGGAAAGATATGGTAAAATGGGCCCATTCTAGCAAGAAGGAGCGGCGTCCCCATGAAAGAACGAGTGTTGTCCCTGGCCCTGTGCGGGCTCTGCCTGCTGAGCGGCTGCCAGGCCGGTGAAGCGGTGCAGGAGGAGATCTGGGAGCTGGAAGAGGAAAACGCAGCCGTCTTTGCCGACGGCCAGGCGGCCGACCGCTGGCGCGGCTACCAGGACGGCGTGCGGGAGCCCTGGGTCCTCTACCAGCTGGCGGACGGAACGGTCCTGCTGGTAGAGGACGACATCGCCGGCCCCGAGGGCAACGCGGCCTATGCGGCCCTGCCCGAGCAGGTGCAGGCTGCCGTCTCGGCCTGGTATCAGGGGCAGGGGCGGCAGTACGACCTGACCGCCCTGCTCGAAGCCTGCTACGCCCGCTATGGCGCGGAGGGGGAAACCTACCAGCCGGGCCGGGTGACCCAGTGGGCCGCCGCCACCGCCGCCAGCGAAGAGGTGGTCTACCTCACCACCACGGTGGACCTGGCCCTTGACCCCGCGCAGGGGCAGAGCCTGCGGACCGGCGCGGCGTTTGACCGCGCCACCGGCCAGCGGCTGGAGCTCTGGAGCCTGTTTGCGGCGCCGGAGGCCGAGGTGCGGCAGGCCCTGGCCGCCGCAGCCGGGGAGGACCCCGCCATCCAGGCCAGGCTGGCCGAGGCCATCGACCCCGCCCGGGTCCTCTTTTACGCCGAGCACCTGGAGATCGACTTCCCGGCCGGGACCTTCCCCGAACAGGACGCCGGCAGCACCCTGTTGGTGGACTACGCCGCGCTGGACGGGCTGCTCACCGCCCGGGCCTTGCCGGGCGGGACGGGCTGACCGGCTGACCGGTGAGGATGGCCGTCATGCGGGGGATATCCATCTCGGGCAGGACGAAGTCGGCATCGGGCGGCGGACCATCGGGGGAGAGGTTGGAGCGGACATAGAGAGCGGCCAGGCCGGCCGCTTTGGCCCCGGCGGCGTCGCAGACCGGGTCGTTGCCCACCATGATGGTGCGGGCGGGGTCGAGGCGGTGCTCTTCCAGCGGCAGGCGGAAAAACCGCAGGTCCGGCTTTTTGCAGCCGTAGTCGGAGGAGAGGTAGACCGCGTCGAACGCCCCCTCCAGCCCCAGCGCCCGCATCTCGCAGGCGGTAAAGATGGCCTGCGCGTTGCTGACCAGATACAGTTTGGCCCCTTTTGCCCGCAGGGCCGCAAGCATGGCGGGCACCCCGTCGTACAGCCGGAGGTAGTCGGTGGTCAGGACGCGGAAGAACTGCCCCGCGTGGACGGCGAGGGTCTGGTCGGCCTCTATGCCCCCGGCCCGGAACAGGGCCCGAAAGACTCCTGCCAGCTCGATCTCGGGGTGGGCCTCGTGGCTGTCCCGGCGCAGGGACTGCCGGCCCGCCGTCTGCCGGTCCGCCTCGGCGAGGTAGGCCGCGCGGAGGGCCTGCGGGGTATAGCGCGCGCCGTAGTAGCTGTAGAACCGGGCCAGCGCGGCCCAGGCTTCGGGTCTGTCCTCGTCGGTGCGGATGTCCACCAGGGTGCCGTAGAGGTCAAACAGGATGTTCGGATAGGGCAGTTTGTCCATACACAGGGCCTCCCGCTTTGTGATGTTACCGTCATGGTACCACAGGGCGGGAGGCTTTGTCAATCCGGCCCGGCGGGGGCGGGGAGGTTGAACTTTTTGCGGCAAAAGTTGCAAAATTTACACATAAATTGCCGTCCGTGGTGACAACCTTTGTGGGTTGTGGTATCCTGAAACCAGGAAAAAACACCTGCGCTGAGGGAGGCAGACACGATGGAACACATGGCGTGGAAGGGCCGGGTCAAGCCCGGCTGCAAGGAAGAATACCGGCGGCGGCACAGCGAGCTGTGGCCCGAGATGAAGGCCGTCCTCAAGGAGGCCGGCATCTGCAACTACAGCATCTTCTATGTGGACGGCGAGCTGTTCGGCTACTACGAGTGCGAAAAGGGGGTGGCCTACGCCGAAAAGGTGCAGGCCGAAAGCCCGGTGGTGGCCCGCTGGAACGAGTACATGGCCGACATCCTGGAGCTGGAGATGGACCCCGCGACCGGGGCGCAGCCCAAGCTCGAGCAGGTGTTCCGGCTGGACTGAGGGGGCGCAGGATGGAAAAACGATATTATCTCGCCGTCGACATCGGCGCGTCAAGCGGCCGGCACATCGTCGGCTGGATGGAGGACGGGCGGCTGTGCACCGAGGAGGTCTACCGCTTCCCCAACGGGGTGCAGCGGCAGGACGGCCATCTGGTCTGGGACATCGAGGGCATCTTTGCCCACGTTAAAGAAGGGCTGAAGGCGGCCTTTGCCCGTTACCCCCGGATCGAAAGCGTCTCGATCGACACCTGGGCGGTGGACTACGTCCTGCTGGACGCGCAGGACCAGCCCGTTTACCCGGTCTACGCCTACCGCGACGGCCGCACCCAGGACGCCGTCGGGGCGGTGCACGGCATCGTGCCCTTTGCGCAGCTCTATGCGCGCACCGGCATCCAGTTCCAGCCCTTCAACACCATCTATCAGCTCTATGCGGATAAGCTGGCCGGCCGGCTGGACGGCGCGGAGGACTTTTTGATGGTGCCCGAGTACCTGCTCTGGCGGCTGTGCGGCGTCAAGGCGCGGGAGTATACGAACGCCACCTCCACCGGCCTGGTCAACGCCCGCACCGGACAGTACGACCCGGCCATCCTGCAGGCGCTGGGGCTGCCGCAGCGGCTCTTCCCCAGCCTGACGGGGCCCGGCGCGGTGCTGGGCGAGCTTCTGCCCGACGTCGCCGCCGAGGCGGGCGGCCAGTGCAGGGTGGTCCTGTGCGCCACCCACGACACCGCCAGCGCGGTGGAGGGCATCCCGATGGCGGAAGGGGAGGGGCTCTTCCTCTCCTCCGGCACCTGGAGCCTGCTGGGGGCCAAGCTCCCGCAGCCGCTGACAAGCGAGGAGAGCTGCCGCGCAAACTTTACCAACGAGGGCGGCGTGGGCTACATCCGCTACCTGAAAAACATCATGGGGCTGTGGATCGTCCAGTGCATCCAAAAGCAGCTGGGCATCTCGTTTGGGGAGATGGTGGACCTGGCCCGCACCAGCGGCTGCGACCGGGTCTTTGACGTCAACGACCCCCGCTTTACCGCTCCGGCCGACATGAAGGCCGAGATCGCCGCGGCCCTCTCCGAAACCGGCCCCGCGCCCGCAGGCGACGCCGACCTGATCCGCAGCGTCTACCGCTCGCTGGCCGAAAGCTACGGCAAAGCGGTGCGCGAGATGGAGGCGGTGACCGGCCGCAGCTGGGATATCCTGTACATCGCGGGCGGCGGCGCCAAAAACGCCCTGCTCAACGACCTGACCGCCCGGGCCACCGGCAAGCGGGTGATCGCCCTGCCCATCGAGGCCACCGCCATCGGCAACCTGAAAGTACAGATGAAGATCGAGGAGGAATGACCATGCTGATCGACACCAAAGCCCGTGTGGGCGTCTTTGCCATTGCGCTGGGGGCCTATCTGCCCCAGTTCCCCAGCCTGGTCCCCGAGTTCGAGGGGCAGTACGCAGCCTTCAAACAGACCATCCCCGCGTCGGTCGAGCTGATCGACGGGGGCATCGTCACCACCAAGGAGCTGGCCATGGCCGCGGGGGACAAGTTCCGCGCCGCGGACGTGGACCTGGTCATCTTGCAGCTTTTGACCTACGCCACCAGCTACAATATGCTGCCGGCCGTGCGGGACCTGGACGTGCCGGTGGTGCTGGTCAACGTGCAGAAAAAGCGCGCGCCCGACTACGCCAGCACCGACACCCCCACCTGGCTGGGCGAGCTGTACGCCTGCGGCGCGGTGGGCGAGATGGTGGCCGACCTGGAGCGGGCCGGCAAGCGCCACGCCGTCATCACCGGCGTCGTCGAAGGGGGCGACCCCCAGGTGCAGGCGGAGCTGGAGGACTGGTGCCGCGCCGCACAGGTCCGCCGCCGCTTCCGCGATCTGAACCTGGCCCAGATCGGCCGGCCCTACCCCGGCATGATGGACCTGTACATCGACGAGACCAACCTCTACCACCGGATGTGGCTGTACACCAAGCAGTTCGACTGGGAGAAGATGTGGGCCATCGCCGACGGCGTCACCGACGAGGCCGCCATCCGGGCCAAGGCCGAGGATATCCTCGCCACCTTTGACATCGAGGGCGGCGGCACCGTCGAAAAGGTCTGGGAGATGGCCCGCTACGTCGTGGCCTTCGAGCAGTGGGTCAAGGAGGAGCAGATCGGCTTCATCGCCTCCCACTACGACGGCTTTGCCACCGGCAAGGCGGGCGTGCTGGACAGTATGCTGATCCCCGCCTTCTCGATGCTCATCAAGCAGGGGGTGGCCTGCGCCGTCGAGGGGGACATCAAGGTGGCCATGGCCATGAGCATCCTCAAGACCATTTCCGGCGCCGGGCAGCTGAGCGAGATGTACTCCATCGACTTTGACCAGGATATCTGCATCATCGGGCACTCCGGCTCGGGCGACGCCGACATCTCGGCCCAAAAGCCCACCATGAAGATCGTCCCGGTCTTTCACGGCAAGACCGGCGGCGGCTACCTGACCCAGTTCTACCCCCACCTCGGGCCGGTGACCTACCTGGGCATCACCCAGGACCGGGACGGCCATTTCAAGTTCGTCGCGGCCGAGGGGGTCAATGAGGCCGGCCCCATCTTCACCTTTGGGGACACCAATATGCGCACCCGCTTTGCCTGCGGCGCGCGGGAGTTTGTCACCCGCTGGAGCGAGGCCGGCCCCACCCACCACATGGCCGCCGCCTCCGGCCGCCACATCGACACTATCCTCAAGGTGGCCAAGATCTTCAACGTCCCGGTGGACGTCATCACCCGGTGAGCGGGCTGCCCTCTCAGGCACGTATTTTCCCCCTCCGCCGCCTGCGTGGGAGGCTATAAGGAATGGATGTTAAATGGCACGCCGGGCAGCGCCTGGCAGAATAGATATACAACAGAGAGGTATTTACTATGGGCATTCTGGAGATCGACATCGTCAAGAGCTACATCCGCATGTGCACCGACGGCTGGCTGCAGGGCTGGCACGAGCGCAACGGCGGCAACCTGACCTACCGCATGAAACCCGAAGAAGTGGACGCCTGCCGCCCCTTCTTTTATGCCGAGCCCAGCCCCTGGGTCAAGATGGGGGTGCAGGCGGAAAACCTCGCCGGCGAGTACTTCATCACCACCGGCTCGGGCAAGTACTTCCGCAACGTTGAGCCCGACCCGGTGCACAGCATCGGCATCGTGGAGATCAACGGCGCCGGCGACAGCTGGCGGATCGTCTGGGGCCTTGAGGGCGGCGCCAAGCCCACCAGCGAGTTCCCCAGCCACTTTATGAACCACAGCGTCCGCAAGGCGGCGACGGGCGGCGAAAACCGGGTCATCTACCACTGCCACGCCACCAACGTCATCGCCCTGACCTACATCCTGCCCCTGACCGACCGGGACTTCTCCCGCGCGCTGTGGCAGAGCGCCACCGAGTGCCCGGTGGTCTTCCCCGAAGGGGTGGGCGTCTGCCCCTGGATGGTGCCGGGCGGGCCCGATATCGCCATGGCCACCTCGGAAAAGATGAAGCGCTACCAGGCCGCCGTCTGGGCGCAGCACGGGCTGTTCGTCTCCGGCCCCGACTTTGACACCGCCTTCGGCCTGGCCCACACCATCGAAAAGAGCGCCGAGATCTACGTCAAGGTCCTCTCGATGGGCGGCGGCCTCATCCGCCAGACCATCACCGACGACGCCCTGCGCGCCATCGCCCACGACTTCGGCGTCACCATCAACGAGGACTTTTTGGACTGAGCGCTTCCCACCGGGGACAAAGCGTGGTACAATCAGAATAAGAAAGCCTGCAAAGGCAGGCTGCCAACACACCGACAAAAAAGGAGAGTAACCACCATGGCTGACCGCATCGTACTGAACACCATCTCTTACCACGGCCACGGGGCCATCGAGAACATCGTGCCCGAGCTGACCGCACGGGGCTACCAGAAGGCCTTCGTCTGCTCCGACCCCGATCTTGTCAAGTTCGGCGTCACCGGCAAGGTGACCGCCCTGCTGGACGCGGCGGGCTTTGCCTACTCGGTCTACAGCGAGATCAAACCCAACCCCACCATCCAGAACGTCCAGGACGGCGTGGCCGCCTTCAAGGCCGCCGAAGCGGACTGCATCGTCGCCATCGGCGGCGGCTCGGCGATGGATACCGCCAAGGCCATCGGCATCATCGTCAATAACCCCGAGTTTGCCGACGTGCGCTCTCTCGAGGGCGTCGCCCCCACCAAGAAGCACGCCGTCTTTACCATCGCGGTGCCCACCACCGCCGGCACCGCCGCCGAGGTGACCATCAACTACGTCATCACCGACGTGGAGAAAAAGCGCAAGTTCGTCTGCGTGGACACGAACGACATCCCCGAGGTCGCGGTGGTTGACCCGGACATGATGGCCTCGATGCCGCCCGCGCTGACGGCGGCGACGGGCATGGACGCGCTGACCCACGCCATCGAGGGCTACATCACGAAGGGCGCCTGCGCCATTTCGGACATGTTCCATCTTGAGGCCATCCGGCTCATCTCCGCCAGCCTGCGCGCCGCGGTGAAGGACGACCCGGACGGCCGCGAGGGCATGGCCCTGGGCCAGTATATCGCGGGCATGGGCTTTTCGAACGTGGGTCTGGGCATAGTACACTCCATGGCCCACGGCCTGAGCGCGCTGTATGACACGCCGCACGGCGTGGCCTGCGCCATCATCCTGCCGACGGGGCTGGAGTACAACAAGCCCGTGGCGGGCGCGCGCTACCGTGCGATAGGCAAGGCGATGGGAGTCGAGGGCATCGACGCGATGAGCGACGAGGCCGCGGCGGACGCCGCCGTGGCGGCGGTGAAGCAGCTGTCCGCGGACGTGGGCATCCCGGCCGACCTGAAGGGCATCCTGAAGGAGGAGGACGTGGCCTTCCTGTCCGAGAGCGCCTTTGCGGACGCCTGCCGCCCCGGCAACCCGCGCGATACCAGCGTCGCCGAGATCGAGGCGCTCTATCGCAGCCTCATGTGAGCGTAAAAGCAGCAACAGGCGGCCCCGAGATGGGGCCGCCTGTTTTTTTGCGCGCAGATGCGCGCGGCTCATAAGGAAAACTCGTCTCTCTTGCGCCTCAGCTGGCAGCGTCCTGAGATGAACAGGACGAGGGCGGCGAAGAGGAAGCTGCCGCCGATGATGGATGTCACCAGGAGGGAGATAGGGGCGCCTCCCGCGAAATACAGGCACAGCGCGGTGACGGTCTGGATAAGGCCGGACACCGCAAAGCAGAAGCTCAGGACAAGGCAGGTGTTCTTCAAGTTATCACCCCGCATACCCGGCGCGCCCGCCGGAAAAATGTGCCGCTCCTCATACATATTACACCACAGCCGCGCGCCTTTGTCAACGCGGAGTTGTGGGGTTTGGCGGGGAGGAACTCGCCGGTTTGTTCTGCTGGACTTTAGGTTGTGCTGCATGTTCCACCCCATTTCTTTGGTCTTGCCCAAAGAAACGGGGTGGAGCCCCAAAGAAAAACGCTTGGGGTGGTGGCGCCCCCGTGAGGTTTCGGGACCCAC
>DXHQ01000096.1 GCA_019113345.1 Candidatus Faecalibacterium intestinigallinarum | reverse complement strand
GTGAACAAGATCCGCACCCTCTACCCGGCGGCCAACATCACCCCCATCGACTACGACCCCAGCGCCACCAAGGTCAACCAGGAAAACCGCATCAAGCTGATGCTGGCGGTGGCCAAGGAGCGGCTGGACGGTGCTGCCCGCCCCGCGGTGAGCCCCCTCACCGCCGAGGAACTGGCCGGCGGCGCGCCCCGTCTGAATGCAGATAATGCAGATATAGATATACTGGCCCCCTCCGTCACAGTCCGCTGACGCGTCCTGTGACACCTCCCCCGCACGCGTGAGAGGCAATAAGGAATGGATTTGAAAAGAGGCCCTGTCTTACTCCGACCAAACGGAATAAGGCAGGGCCTCTTGGTTGCTTATTAAAATCCCTACATCTTAGGCTCCCACGCGTGCGGGGGAGCTGTCAGCGCAGCTGACTGAGGGGGAAAGCGTGCAGGAAGGGGAAAGATCACAGCAGGGTGATGCGGCCGGCGCCGTAGGGGTTCTCGTAGTCGAGCAGGTAGCCGGGGTAGTCGGCCAGGGGGCTGTTGGCGCTGGTCATGACGCCGCCGTCGAACAGCATGGCGTAGCTGGACAGGACCAGGTAGTCCTCGGCGACGTAGTCCTTGACGAGGGTCGCGCCGTCGAACATGGCAAAGCCGTCGCCCAGAGAGCGCAGGGTGTAGTTCATGCCGGCCATGTTGTAGGTGGCGTTGGGGTCAAGCGGCTCGTAGGTGCCGGTGGCCTTGTTGTAGATCTTGACGTTCTGAACGCGCGGGGTGCCGGTGGCGGGGCCGCTCCAGACGCCCTGATCGTCGGTGGGGACGGTGTTGGGCAGGTCGGTGTGGATCTCGTAGGTCGCGCCGGCCACCTGCAGGAAGCCGCCGCTCTCCTGACCGGAGCCGGCGTAGCGGGCGCCGAACTCGAGGGCGTTCTGGATCTGCGCGCCGGTGACCGACATCAGGCAGGCCACGTTGCCGAAGGGGCTGACCGTCTTGCAGGACATATAGGTCCAGTCGCCGGCCGGGATATCGGCGCGGATGCCGCCGCCGTTCATGATGGCGATATCGCAGTCCAGCTGCTCGATCTCATTGAAGTAGGCGTAGATGCCGTCGGCCACCAGGTCGCCCATGTTGGTCTCCTCGGAGCGGATCAGCCGCTTGCCGGTGACGGGATCGTTGATGTAGAAGTTGACGGGGCTCTCGGCGATCTTCTCGCCCAGCATATCGTCCACCGCGTTGATCCAGTCGGTCTGGAGGACGTAGGTCTCATTGAAGGCGTTGACGTTGGTGGAGGGGATCAGCTCGGTGGTGAAGTTGCGGTCGGTGTCGATGGTCATCCGGCCGATGTTGCCCAGGTAGCAGCCGGTCTGGGTCAGCAGGACGGGGTTGCCCTCGGCGTCGCGGACCGTCTCGCCCGGGATCTCGGTGTGGGAGTGGCCGTCGATGAAGGCGTTGAAGCCGACGGTGTGCTGGATGACCTCGCGGCTGGTGTAGGGCTTGGAAGAGCCGTCCACGCCCAGATGGCCCAGGCCGATGACAAAGTCGGCGTAGAGCCAGGCCTCGTCGATGGCCTTCTGAACGGCGTCGTAGAGGGCCTGACCGTCGTCGCCGCCGTCAATGCCGTAGATGTACTCGGTCTGGGCGGCGTCCATGAAGTAGGCCGGGGTGGACTTGGTGATGGTCTCGGGGGTGGTCACGCCGATGAAGGCCAGAATGCGGCCGCCGCGGAAGAAGTACTTGATGGAGGGCAGCACCTTCTTGCCGGTGCGCAGGTCCTTGAAGTTGCAGCTGACGTAGGGGAAGTTGGCCTCCTCGTTGACGATCTCGAGGATGCGGTCCATGCCGTAGTCAAACTCGTGATTGCCGAGGGTGGCCAGATCGTAGCCGGCCGAGTTCATCAGCTTGATGATGGTTGCGCCGTCGTCCATGGCGCCGTAGGCGGTGCCCTGGATGTGGTCGCCGGCGTCGACCAGCAGCACGTCCATGTCGGCGTCCTCGTAGCTCTTCTTGAGAGCCGCGATGTTGGCGTAGGTCAGCTCGGGAGCCTCGTTGTCGATATAGGTGTGCACGTCATTGGTGTACAGGATGGTGATGGGATGCTTGTCGGGGGCCACCAGGGGATAGAACAGGCCGTCCGCGCTCAGCGGGGCGGCAGTCAGGCCCAGGGCGGCGGCAGCGCCGGTCATGGCGCCGGCCGCTTTCAGGAAATTGCGACGCGATATATAGTTTTTCATCGAAATGTCCTCCTCATTCTGTAGATGGGATGTGGCGCAGCAGGGCGCAGCGGCCCCGCAGAATCCGTTATCATAACAATAACACAAAAGCCGCCCTAAAACAAGACCCAAACCGGCAAAAAACGTCTTTTTCGGAAAAGAAAGGCGCGGATATTGGGCAGGTTCGACAAAAACAAGAGATTGATTTTACAAAAAAATCCCGGGTGCAGATCGTCAAAAAAGTCCCATCCAGCCGACATGTGCGGATGGATGGGACACAACCAGGAAAATTGAGCACAGAGAGTGTGCGAGGCCCTTTGGGCCGAGTGCGCGGTTCTGCGCTAAATTTTGTCCCCAGGGGGAAGGAATTTCTGTCGCGCGACTGCGTGCAGAAATGGGTTTCCCCTGGAGCGTGTCGCTTTTGCGACACGCTGAAAAACGCCCGCTGCGTGGAAACACGCGGCGGGCGATTTTATGCTGTCAGAATTGCAAGGTCCTCTCAGACTTTGTCGATCGTGATGCTCCAGGTGCTGGTCATGGCCTCGTCGGGTTCGAGCACTTCGTGCTTGCCCTCCTCGTTGACGCTGTTGGCCCAGCCGTTCCAGGGCTCCATGCAGACGAAACTCTCGGCGTCCTG
>DXHQ01000095.1 GCA_019113345.1 Candidatus Faecalibacterium intestinigallinarum | reverse complement strand
ATGTACGCAATCATCGTTACCGGCGGTAAGCAGTACCGCGTGGAGCAGGGCGACATCGTCTACATTGAGAAGCTGGACGCTGAAGCTGACTCCGAAGTGAAGTTCGATCAGGTCCTCGCTGTGGGCGAGGAGGGCTCGGTCAAGGTGGGCGCTCCCGTCGTCGAGGGCGCTTCCGTTTCTGCCAAGGTCATCAAGAACGGCAAGGGCAAGAAGCTGAACATCATCACCTATCGTCCCAAGAAGCACAGTGCTCGCCGCATGGGCCATCGTCAGCCCTACACCAAGGTTGAGATCACTGCGATCAACGGCTAAGGAGGAAGTTACAAATGGCACACAAGAAAGGCGTAGGCAGCACCAAGAACGGCCGCGACTCCATGGCCCAGCGTCTGGGCGTGAAGCGTGCCGATGGGCAGAAGGTTCTGGCCGGCAACATCCTGGTCCGGCAGCGCGGCACCCACATCATGCCGGGTGAGAACGTTGGCAAGGGCAGCGATGACACCCTGTTCGCTCTGGTGGACGGCACCGTCCGTTTTGAGCGGGTGGGCAAGTCCGGCAAGAAGTGCAGCGTCAAGCTGTAACTCTGGCAGGACCCGATAACTGCAAACCTGAGAGCCGGACCGTTGGGCCCGGCTCTTTTGCGGTCATAAGGAGAAGCACATGGCAGCACAAACCAATTTTATTGATATCGCCACCATCTGGCTCCATGCGGGCAAGGGCGGCGACGGGGCGGTCAGCTTCCACCGGGAAAAGTTCGTGGCGGCCGGCGGCCCCGACGGCGGCGACGGTGGCCGCGGCGGCGACATCGTCTTTGTGGTGGACGACCATCTGTCCACCCTGATGGATTTCCGCTATAAGCGCAAGTATACCGCCGAGGCCGGCGGCAACGGCCGGGGCAGCAACTGCCACGGCGCCAACGCCCCCGACCTGGTCATCAAGGTGCCGATGGGCACCGTCATCAAGGACACCGCCAGCGGACTGGTCATTGCAGACCTGTCCAGCCACGAGCCGGTGGTGGTGGCCAAAGGCGGCCGGGGCGGCTATGGCAACGCCCACTTTGCCACCCCCACCCGCCAGGTGCCCAAGTTCGCAAAGCCCGGTATGCCCGGCGAGGACATCCAGGTCACCCTGGAGCTGAAACTGATCGCCGACGTGGGGCTGATCGGCTTCCCCAATGTGGGCAAGTCGACCCTCATCTCCACCATCAGCGCGGCCCGGCCCAAGATCGCCAACTACCACTTCACCACCCTGGTGCCCACCCTGGGCGTCGTCTCGGTGGGGGAGGGGGCCAGCTTTGTCTGCGCCGACATCCCCGGCCTGATCGAGGGCGCCAGCGAGGGCGTCGGCCTCGGGCACGACTTTTTGCGCCACGTCGAGCGCTGCCGGCTGCTGCTGCATGTGGTGGACGTCTCGGGCAGCGAGTGCCGCGACCCGAAGGACGACTTTGAAAAGATCAACCAGGAGCTGGCCCGGTTCAGCCCGGCGCTGGCCGCCCGTCCCCAGATGGTGGTGGGCAACAAGTGCGACCTGGCCACCCCCGAGCAGATCGAGGACTTCCGGGCTTATATCGAGGGGCAGGGCCTGACCTTCCTCCCCATCTCGGCGGCCACCATGCAGGGGGTGAAAGCCCTGCCGGGCCTGGTCTACAACCGGCTGAAGGACATCCCGCCGGTGCCGGTCTTTGCGGCCGAGTACAAAAAGCCGGAGGCCAAGCCGGACGGCCGCGCCTTTGCCATCACGAGGCTGGAAGCGCACCGCTGGTCGGTCGACGCGCCCTGGCTGGAGCGGATCCTGGACGGCAGCAACGTGGACGACTATGAGAGCCTGCAGTTCTTCCAGCGGCAGCTGGGCGAGAGCGGCATTCTGGACGCCCTGGTCGAAAAGGGCGTCGAGGAAAACGACACCATTCTGATCGGCGATTATCAATTTGACTATATATTCTGAGCGGGAGGGCTGCACGATGGACAAGACCCCTGCGCAGAAGGTGGAACTGCGGGAAATGAGCCCCCTGGCCCTGGCTTTTGTGGGGGACAGCGTGCTGGAACTGCTGGTCCGCCAGCGGCTGGTGGAGTACCACCGGCTGGCCCCCGGCCGGCTGAACGCCGAAAAGATCAAGTATGTATCGGCCCGGGCGCAGTTCCGGGAGGAGCAGCTGCTCGAGCCCCTCTTTACCGCCGAGGAGCTGGATATGTTCCGGCGGGGGCGCAACGCCAGCCGGACGGCTGTCTCCAAACACGCCACCCCCGAGGAATACCGGGCCTCCACCGGCTTTGAGTGCCTGCTGGGCTGGCTCTACCTGCGGGGGGACACCGCCCGCATTCAGGAGCTGTTCGAGGCCATGTGGGCGGGCTACGACCCCGCCGCGCCGGGCGAATAAAAAGAAAAGGCCAGGCTGGATATGCGGCTGCATATCCGGCCTGGCCCCTCTTCGGTCTGTGGAAAAGGTCAGGAAAAGGTCGATTCAGCGGCCGGATGGCCGCGCGGCGTCAGCGGCAGTTTTTGCTGCCCTTGGCGTTCTTGCTGTCGATGGTCTTGCTGTTCTTGGCGCCCTCGTCGTCGGCGCCCTTGGTGTACTGGTTGGGGTGCTTGTGCTCGTTGGCCGCGTTGGCCGCGTGGGTGCTGCGGCTGTTCGAGGCGGTGCGGTTATTCGACTGGGTCTTGCAGTTGTTGCTGCGGTTTTCCATGTGTGATTGCTCCTTTCGGGCTCATGATCGGTTTTGCAGGGGCGGTTGCCCCCGCTGAGGATAGTGTGGCCGCCGGACGGCCGTTTATGCACGGCGCCCTCCGGGGAGCCGGGCGGGTTGGCGAAAGAAAACTTTGTGGTAAGAAAAGGGGAACTTTCATGCCCATCGAGTACTTTGAAGCGCGGGAGCGGGCCCTGCTCGGCCCCCGCTATGAGACGCTGTATGCCGCGCCCGACGCCGAGGCAGCCCGCGGGGTGACCGTCTCGGCCCTGCGGATGACGCCGGAGGCCTTTGCGGCCGGGGCGGATTTTGCGGTCGAGCCCTCCCCCTTCTGCGGGGCGGGCTTTCTGGTGCGCCAGCCCGACTGGAAGCCCGGCCGCCACCCCTGGCACCACGCGGGGGTGTTCTACTCGCAGGAGCCGTCGGCCTCCTCGGCCGCGCCGCTGCTGGGGGTGGAGCCGGGGATGCGGGTGCTGGACCTCTGCGCCGCCCCCGGCGGCAAGACCAGCCAGCTGGCCGCCGCTTTGCGGGGGGAGGGGCTGCTGGTCGCCAACGAGTACGTCGCCGGCCGGGCCGAGATCCTGAAAAGCAACCTCGAGCGGATGGGGGCGGCCAACGCCGTCGTCCTGAACGAGAGCGGCGAGCGGATCGCGGCGGCCCTGCCCGCCTTCTTCGACCGCATTCTGGTGGACGCCCCCTGCTCGGGGGAGGGAATGTTCCGCAAGGAGCCGGAGGCGGTCCGGCAGCACTCGGCGGCGCTGGTGGCCCAGTGCGCGGCGCTGGGCGCGTCCATCCTGGACAGCGCGGCGGAGGCCCTTGCGCCCGGCGGGGAGATCGTTTTTTCCACCTGCACCTTCGCCCCCGAGGAGGACGAGGGCCAGGTGGCGGCCTTTCTGGCGCGGCACCCCGAGTTTGCGCTGGCCGACGTGATGGAGCGGGCCTTCGCCCCCTTCGGCAGTCCCGGCGAGGCGAACCGCACCGGCGGCCTGCCGCTGGACGTCTCGCTGGTCCGCCGGATCTGGCCCTGCCAGGGCGGGGAGGGGCACTTCATGGCCCGGCTGGTCAAGGCGGGAACGCCGCCCGACCCCGCCGCCCGCGCAGCGGAAGAGGCCGCCTGGCTGGCCCGTATGCAGCGCCCGCAGGCCGAAAAGCGCCGCCCCGCCCGGGGCAGAAAGCCGGAGACCGCCGGCCCGGCCCAGATGCTGGACGTCTGGCGGGCCTTTGCGTGGGAAAACTTCCCCGCGCTGGCGGCAAAGCCGGCCGTGGCGCTGGGAGAAAGCGTCCTGCTGCCGCCGGCCTGCCCGCCGCTGGGGCTGCACATCCTGCGGGCCGGGGTGCTGGCCGGGACGGTCCAAAAGGGCCGCTTTGTGCCGGGGCACCATCTCTTCACCGCCTATGGGAACCTGTGCGCCAACACCGAGCCGCTGACCCGGGACGACCCCCGCTGCCGCGCCTGGCTGCTGGGGCAGGAGATCGAGGCGCGCGCGGCCGGCGCCGGCTGGTGCTGCGTGACGGTGGACGGCTGCCCGCTGGGGGGCGGCAAGGTCTCGGGCGGGCGGATCAAGAACCACTACCCCAAGGCCCTGCGGCTGCTGGGCTGAAAAAGCGCTTGAATACGCGTCCCGTTTGTGCTAAAATCAATAAGACAGTCTGATCCAACGCGCCGCCCGCAGGCAGGGCGGCTTTGTGAAACATACAGCTAGGAGGCTTACCCCAATGTCTGGACACAGCAAATGGAACAACATCAAGCGCAAGAAGGAAAAGACCGACGGCGCCCGCGCCAAGGTCTTTACCAAGATCGGCCGCGAGATCAGCGTGGCGGTCCGCAACGGCGGCCCCGACCCCGCCTCCAACGGCAAGCTGGCCGACCTGATCAGCAAGGCCAAGCGGATGAACGTCCCCAATGACAACATCCAGCGCATCATCAAAAAGGCCGAGGGCGGCGACAAGACCGAGTACGAGGCCATCAACTACGAGGGCTACGGCCCCGGCGGCGTGGCCGTCATGGTCGAGACCCTGACCGACAACCGCAACCGCACCGCCGCCGACCTGCGCCACTACTTTGATAAGAACGGCGGCAATCTGGGCACACTGGGCTGTGTGGGCTTCCTGTTCACCCAGAAGGGCGTCATTGATATCTCGCTGGAGGACAAGGACGCCGACGAGGCCATGATGGACGCCCTCGACGCCGGCGCCGAGGACTTTGATGCCGGCGAGGACGCCGCCGAGATCACCACCGACCCCGACAGCTTCTCGGCCGTCTGCAACGCGCTGGAGGCCAAGGGGTACGAGTTCATCTCGGCCGACCTGGCCATGGTGCCCATGACCACCACCCGGCTGACCGACCCCGACCAGCTCAAGCTGATGGGCAAGCTGCTGGACGCGCTGGAGGATGACGACGACGTGCAGAACGTCTGGCACAGCCTCGAGAACGAGGAAGATTTACCGGAATAAAACACAACACAAGCCGGGCGGTGACCCGGCTCTTTTTGGCAAAAAGGGGGAGAGCAGATGGACGAGCACAGGATCCTTTGCCCGTACTGCAAGGCGGAATTGCAGGCGGGGGCCGAGAGCTGCCCCCACTGTCAGCGCCGCTTTGCCGGGCGCAACCCCGCGGGGGCCCTGCCGGTGGGCACCCTGCTGGCAGGCCGGTATACGGTGGGGGAGATGCTGAGCATCGACGGCGAGGGCATCCTCTACCGCGGGGTGGAAAACCGGGGCCGCTTCCGGGTCACCATCAAGGAATACCTGCCCATCACCCTCTCGGCCGAGCGGGGCAGCGACTATCAGCTGCACCCGAAACCCGGCAGCGAGGTGCTGCTCAAGACCACCCGGATGGATTTCGGGGACCTCTACCGCTCCATCCAGCGGATCACCCCGGCCACCGGCCTTGAAGCGGTGCTGGACGTGGTGGAGGCTAATAACACCGTCTACGCCGTGCTGGAAAACCCGGGCGGCATCCCCCTCGACCAGTGGCTGGCGGGGCAGAAAAGGCCGGTGGACCCCGAGGCGGCCTGCGCCATGCTGCAGCCGGTCTTCAACGGGGTGGCGGCCATGCACCAGGTGGGGCTGGTCCACCGGGGCATCTGCCCCGAAAACATCCGGGTGCTGGACAACGGCCGCGCCCGGCTGACCGGCTACGCCACCATCGGCCTGCGGACGGCGGGCAGCGGCCTGCACGGCCAGCTCTACGAGGGCTACTCCGCCCCCGAGCAGTACTCCGCCGTCGAGTTCGAGGGCCGCTACACCGACGTCTACAGCCTGTCGGCCGTCTTTTACCGGATGGTGAGCGGGCAGAGCCCGGTTCCGGCGGCCCAGCGGCTGGTGACCGATTCCAACCCCGCCGCACGCAGCGTCTGCCCGGCGGTGCCGGCCTATGTGTCGGAGGCGCTCGACCTGGGGCTGCAGCTCGACCCGGCCAGCCGCATCCAGACGGTGCCCCAGCTGGCCCGGGCCCTGGCCTCCCCCGAGGCCGCCGAGGAAGAGGCCCGCACCCTCCACGCCGCCGGCCGCCGGCGGGCCATCCGGGACCTGAAGGGCAAGCGCCCTGCCCTCAGCCTGACGGCCATCCTGACCGGCATCCTGATCCTGCTGGCCGTCCTCACCCTGCTGACCCTGTGGAGCCTGCTGGGCCGGGCGCAGCCGCCCGCCGAGAGCGCCCCCGCCTCCTCCGAGGCCGAGAGCGCCCCCAGCGCGGTGACCGTCCACTATGTGCCCGACTTTGTGGGGATGAGCTACGCCCAGATCCAGAATAACCGCCAGTATACCGGCATCTATCTCTTCTATGTCACCGAAGCCTACAGCGACAGCGCCCCCGCCGGCACCGTCCTGACCCAGGAGCCGGCCGCCGGCTCGGCCATCACCGAGGGGGATAACCCCACCATCCGGCTGGTCATCAGCAAGGGGCCCGAGATGGTCGAGATGCCCAACACCATCGGCTTCACCCAGGAGGGGGCCATCCGGGAGCTGGAGAGCCGGGGGCTGGTGCCCAGCTGCTTCATGGTGGTGAACGACGGCTCCTATGCCTCGGGCTGCGTGGTGGCCTGCAGCGTCGAGCCGGGCACCCTGGTCGAGGCGGGCAGCACCATTGTGGTCTATATCGCGGCCGACCGCGACGTCCAGATCACCGCCACCCCCGACACCCCGCCCGAGGGCGCGGAAAGCCAGACCGAAAGCGCGTCTGACAGCGCCGAACCGCCGGCTGAATAAGCATTTTGTCGCCCTTCCCAGCAATGGGAGGGGCATTTTTTGGTTCTACCCGTCCGGCCCGGCGCATATCCTGTCGGGAAGGGAGGGGGTCGCCATGCGGCAGAGCTACCTGAAAAACGCCGCGCTGCTCACCGGGTCGGACGTCGTGCTCCGGCTGGCCGGGATGGGGCTGCGCATCTATCTGGCCAACGCCCTGGGCGGGGAGGGAATGGGCCTGTACCAGCTGGTGCTGGCGGTCTATTCCCTCTTTGTTACGGTGGCGACGGCAGGGGTGTCGGCAGCTTCCACCCGGCTGATGGCCGAGGAACTGGCCGGCAAACCCGCCCGCGCCCGCGGGATGCTGGCCCGGCTCTGCGCCGCGGCGCTGGCTTTGGGTCTGGCGGCCATGGCGGGGCAGTGGTGCCTTGCGCCGCTGGCCGCCCGGTGGTGGCTGGGAGACGCGCGGGCCGCTCTGGCGCTGCGGGCGGCCGCCTTCGGGATGCCGTTCATGGCGCTGGCGGCGGTGCTGCGCGGCTTTTTTGTGGCGCGGCAGCGGGTGGGCCCCAACGTGGCCAGCCAGCTGGCCGAGCAGGCCTTCCGCATGGGGGTGATGGCGGCGGCCCTGACCCTGACCGAAGGGCGGGACGTGGGGGTCCGCTGCGCGGTGGTGCTGGGGGCAACGGCGGCAAGCGAGGCGCTGTCCGCGGTGCTGATGGCGGTGTTCTGCCGGCGGGAAGCGCCCCGCGCCTTTGGGCACGACCGGGCCGAGCCCCCGCGGGAGGCCGGACGGCGATTGTGGGAGATTTTGTGGCCGGTGGGGGGCGGACGGTGCGTTTCCAGCGCGCTGCACACCGCCGAAAATATGCTGGTGCCCGCCTGCCTGACCGTCTATCTGGGGCAGCGGAGCGCGGCGGTGACCCAGTACGGCAATCTGAAGGGGATGGCCCTGCCGCTGGTCAACTTCCCGTTCGGGCTGCTGGGCAGCCTGGGCGTTCTGCTGATGCCCGAGATCGCCCGGGCCCATCTGCGCGACGACCGCCGCCGGCTGGAGGCGCTGCTGGGCCGGATGCTCAAGCTGACCATGTACGTCTCGGCGCTGGCCGGGGCGGTGTTCTGGGTCTGGGGGCGTCCGCTGGCCGCCGCCCTCTACGGCAGCGCCGAGGCGGGGGCCTACCTCGAGATCCTGGCCCCGGCCATGCCGCTGCTCTATCTGGAGAGCATGGTGGACGGCGCCATGAAGGGGATGGGGGAGCAGAAAGCCGCCTTCCGGTACGGCGTCTGGGATTCGATCCTGCGGATCGCGGGGGTGGCCCTGCTGCTGCCAAAATGGGGGATGCGGGGCTTTCTGCTGGTGATGATCCTCTCCAGCCTCTTTACCTGCCTTGCCAACACCCGGCGGCTGCTTGCGGCGGCCGGGCTGCGGCCCGACTGGCTGGACTGGGCGGCCGGGCCCCTTCTGGCCGCCGGTGCGGCGGCGCTGGCCGGGTGGGGGCTGCGGCAGGCGCTGGCCGTCCCGCTGGCGGCGGACCGCGGGGTGCAGCTGCTGGCGGTGGCCGCCGGCGGCGCGGGGATGTGCGCGGTCTGTCTGGCGGCGGGCTGGCCGCTGGGCCTTGGGGCCGAGCTGCGGGAGGCCTGCCGCCCCCAGGGAATGGGAGGAAAAGCGGAAAGTTCTGGACACAGGCTGTGAAACTGAGTATAATATAGGATGTGTACCTGCGGCGGGGCGCGATGCGCTCCCCCGCAGCCTGCAATAAACGGCGGCTTGCCGCCGGAGAATAAGAGGACGTATCTTGAAAAAAGAAACCAAGCGCAAGGGCGCGATTGTGCTGCGGCGGGGGCTGCTGTTCCTCATTGACCTGCTGCTCGTCTGCTTCAGCTTTTATCTGGGGCTGCTGCTCCGCGCCGACGGCGCGCCGGACGTCGACGTCTGGTGGCCCCACAACCTCGCCCTGCTGTATGAGAACCTGCCCTGGATCGCGGCGCTGTATATGCTGTCCTTCCTGGTGGGCGGGCTGTATACCATCCTGTGGAAATATGCCGGCGAGCGGGACCTGTTCCGGCTGGGCGTGATGGTGGCCGTGCCGACGGTGGCGGTCTATTTTGTCAACCGGCTGTTTGTCCACGGGGTGCTGTTCAATTCGGCCAACTGCATCGCGGCCATCTTCATCCTGCTGTTTGTGGGGGGCATCCGGCTGGTCTGGCGGATGTTCCTGGACCATCCCCTCGGGGCGGCGCTGCGCGGGGTGACCAGCAACGACCCCAACCGCCCCATGCTGATCGTGGGTGCGGGGGAGGCCGGCGCCTGGGCCATCAACGTCTGTAAGTCCAACAAGACCTACGGCCACCCGGTGGTGGTGGCGGACGACGCGCCCGAAAAACTGAACCAGACCATCCACGGCGTGCCGGTCAAGGGCACGCTGGAGGATATCCCCGAGCTGTGCACCCGCTACAACATCTACGGCATCATCATCGCCATCCCCACTTTGCGGGGCAGCCGGCTGAACCATGTCATCGACCTGTGCATGTCTACCCACTGCAAGGTGCAGATCCTGAGCGACCCGCAGTCGGTGGGCACGGCCGGTGCGCCGGCCCACGCCTTCCGCGAGCTGAACACCGCCGATTTCCTCTCGCGGGACGAGGTCACCCTCGACACCGAGAAGATCAGCGGCTATCTGAAGGACAAGGTGGTGCTGGTGACGGGCGGCGGCGGCAGCATCGGCAGCGAGCTGTGCCGCCAGGTGATGCGCTTTGCCCCGGCCAAACTGCTGATCTTTGACATCTACGAGAACTGCGCCTACGAGCTGCAGATGGAACTGCAGCGCAAGTACGGCCGCGAGGCCCCCATCGAGGTGCTGATCGGCTCCATCCGGGACAAGCGCCGGCTGGACGAGGTGTTTGAGACCTACCGCCCGCAGGTGGTGTTCCACGCCGCGGCCCATAAGCATGTCCCCCTGATGGAGGTCAGCCCGGCCGAGGCGGTCAAGAACAATGTCATGGGCACCAAGAACCTGCTGACCAGCGCCAGCGAGCACGGGGTGGAGCGGCTGGTCCAGCTGTCCACCGACAAGGCGGTCAACCCCACCAGCGTGATGGGCTGCACCAAGCGGCTGTGCGAGATGCTGATCCAGACCTTTGCGCAGCACACCGAGATGAAGTGCGTGGCGGTCCGGTTCGGCAACGTGCTGGGCAGCCACGGCAGCGTCATCCCGCTGTTTGAGTCGCAGATCAAGCAGGGCGGGCCGGTCACCCTGACCGACCCCAACATCGAGCGCTACTTTATGACCATCCCCGAGGCGGCGCAGCTGGTGCTGCAGGCCGGCGCGCTGGCCGAGAGCGGCAGCATCTATGTGCTGGATATGGGCGAGCCGGTCAAGATCATCGACCTGGCCCGCCAGCTGATCCGCTTTTACGGCTATGAGCCGGGGGTCAACATGGAGATCAAGATCGTGGGCCTGCGCCCCGGCGAAAAGCTCTACGAAGAGCTGATGATGGACGAGGAGCAGGACAAGATGCGCCGCACCGAGCACAACAAGATCTTTGTCGCGCCGCCGCGGAACATCAAGCTGGACGAGTTCTATCAGCAGCTGCAGGAACTGTTCCATGCCGCCGAGCACAACGACGAGGGCGTGGTGGAACAGCTGCAGAAGATGATCCCCACCTTTACCCCGGTGCGGGAGCAGCTCAAGCATAAATCGTAAACGAGAGAGGGACGTGAACTACCATGGAAAAGAAACCATTCCTGACCGAAGCGCAGGTGCAGGACATCCTGCCCGATGTGCCCACCCCCTTCCATATCTACGACGAGAAGGGCATCCGGGCCAACGCCCGGCGGATCAACGAGGCCTTCAGCTGGAACAAGGGCTTTAAGGAATACTTTGCGGTCAAGGCCCTGCCCAACCCCGCCATTTTGAAGATCCTGCGGGAGGAGGGCTGCGGGGTGGACTGCTCCTCCCTGACCGAGCTGATGCTGAGCGAGGCGGTCGGCTTTGGCGGGGACGAAATCATGTTCTCCTCCAACCAGACCCCCAGCGAGGACATGAAAAAGGCCTACGACCTCGGGGCCTACATCAACCTGGACGACGCCACCATGGTGGGCTTTCTCGAGCGGGTGGCCGGCGTGCCCGAGACGGTCTTCTGCCGGTATAACCCGGGCGGCACCTTCAGCCTGGGCGAGAGCAAGGAGGGCTTCCAGGTGATGGACAAGCCCGGCGACGCCAAATACGGCATGACCGAGGAGCAGATGATCGAGAGCTTCCGGCAGCTCAAGGCCAAAGGAGCCAAACACTTCGGCATCCACGCCTTCCTCGCGTCCAACACCATCTCGGACGACTATTACCCCGAGCTGGCCGGCATCCTCTTTGCGCTGGCGGTACGGGTGGCCAAAGCCGCCGGCGTCCACATCGGGTATATCAACCTGTCGGGCGGTGTGGGCATCCCCTACCGCCCCGGCCAGCGGGAAAACGACATCTACGCCATCGGCGAAGGGGTCCGCAAAAAGTTTGAGGAGATCCTGGTCCCGGCCGGGATGGGGGATGTGGCCATCTTTACCGAGATGGGCCGGTTCATGACCGGGCCCTACGGCGCGCTGATCGCCACCGCCATCCACGAAAAGCACATCTACAAGGAGTATATCGGCCTGGACGCCTGTGCCGCCAACCTGATGCGCCCGGCCATGTACGGGGCCTACCACCACATCACGGTGCTGGGCAAGGAGAACGCCCCCTGCGACCACAAGTACGACGTGGTGGGCGGCCTGTGCGAAAACAACGACAAATTTGCCGTCGACCGGATGCTGCCCAAGATCGACATCGGGGACATCATCTATATCCACGACACCGGGGCCCACGGCTCGGCCATGGGTTACAACTACAACGGCAAGCTGCGCAGCGCCGAGGTGCTGCTCTGCGAGGACGGCGGCCACGCCCTGATCCGCCGGGCCGAGACCCCGCGCGACTACTTCGCCACCCTGGACTTCACCCCCTATTACAAGGCGATGTTCCCCGGCGAGGAGGAGAACAAGTAACCCTTCATCAGACAAAGCAACGAGGCAAGAAAAATGTTTTTTGGGTTTCAGCTGACCTGCGGCATGATGCTGCTCTACTACGGCTACACGGTGATGAAGAACCCCCGCGTCTGGGGCGACCAGGGCCGCCGGAGCGTCAAGGCCGAAAACTTTGTGGAATACGCCAAGCAGAACGGCCTGTTCTTCATGAAGGCTGGCTTCATCATCTGCATCATCGGCGCGCTGGACGCGCTGGGCGCACTGGACGGCCTTTTGTACGTGCTGCTGTACGTGTTCGGGCTGGCCTTCGCCTTCTACCCCCTCAGCCGCTGGTGCAAGGAGCACGAGGGTCATGCCTGGCCCTGGCGCCATGTGGACAGCGAGAAAAAGCGGATCCGCAAGCTGCGCAAAGAGCTTGAGAGTGAAGAAAAGCAGGATACCGCCGGCAAGGACGAATAAACCAAAAGCCCGCTGCAAGCAACGCAGCGGGCCTTTTAGCGTGTCGCAAAAGCGCCACGCTCCAGGGGGAACCCATTTCTGCGCGCAGTCGCGCGTCAGAAATCCTTTCCCCCTGGTATCCCCCTTTTAGACAAAATTGAGCGCAGAACCGCGCACTCGGCCCAAGGGGCCTCACACACTCTCTGCGCTAAATTTCCCTGTCGGTGTCCCATCCATCCGCACAGGTCGGCTGGATGGGACTTTTGGTATTTTGACGGATGACTTTAACGGATGACCACCTTGTTCTCCATCCGGTACTGCAAGGCTTCGAGGAGGGCCTCCTTGCCGATGAGGCCGGTGCCGGCCAGGTCGGCGATGGTGCGGGCCACCCGCAGCAGGCGGTCATGGCTGCGGGCCGACAGGGCCAGACGGTCGTAGGCCAGCCGCAGCACCTGCTGGGCGCCGGTCGTCAGCCGGCAGACCTGCCGCACCTGCCCGGCCGTCAGCTGGGCGTTGCAGTGGACGCCCTGATAGCCCAGTTTGGCAAACCGCCAGGTTTGGATGGCCCGGGCGGCCAGGACCTGCTCGCGCAGCTGGGCGCTGGTTTCGACCGGGCCGGTGCCGTGCAGCTGGCTGAAGGAGACGGGGTCCATCTCGACGCACAGGTCGATGCGGTCGAGCAGCGGGCCCGAGATGCGGCTGCGGTACTGATACACCGCGTTGAGGCTGCAGGTGCAGGGCCGGTTGGGGTGGCCGTAGTAGCCGCACTTGCAGGGGTTCATGGCGGCAATGAGCTGGAAGCGGCTGGGGTAGGTGGCGCTGCCGGCGGCCCGGCTGATGGTGATCTGGCCGTCCTCCATCGGCTGGCGGAGGACTTCGAGGCTCTCGCGCGAAAACTCGGGCAGCTCGTCCAGAAAGAGGACGCCGGCGTTGGCCAGGCTGCACTCGCCGGGCCGGAAGGTACTGCCGCCGCCCGCCAGTGCGGCCGGGCTGGCTGAGTGGTGGGGGCTGCGGAAAGGCCGCGCGGAGATCAGCCCGCCGCCCCGGGGCAGAAGCCCTGCAATGGAGTAGATCTTGGAGGTCTCGACCGATTCCTCCCGCGTCATGGGCGGCAGGATGCCGGGCAGGCGCTTGGCCAGCATCGACTTGCCGGTGCCGGGCGCGCCGATCATCAGGACGTTGTGGCCGCCGGCCGCGGCGATGACCATGAGCCGGCGGGCCAGCATCTGGCCCATCACGTCGGCAAAGTCGGGGTAGGCGGCCCAGCCCGCGTCGGGGTCAAAGGGCGGGGCTTTGGCTGGCTGGATGGGGGCGCGGCCGGCCAGCGCGTTCACCACCTCGGTGACCCGCTGGGCCGGGTAGACCTGCATCCCGGACTCGCCGCAGGCTTCGGCCGCCTCGGCGGCGTTGCCGGCCGGCAGGTAGAGGGCTTTGATGCCCTGTTCGGCGGCGGTCAGGGCCATGGGCAGCACCCCGGCCACCGGCCGCAGGGCGCCGTCCAGCGATACTTCGCCCAAAAAGGCGGTGTCCCGCGGGGGCTGCTCGATCTGGCCGGCGGCGGCCAGGACGGCCAGCAGCAGGGGCAGGTCGTAGACGGGCCCCGTCTTGCGGACGTCGGCGGGGGCCAGGTTGGCGGTCACCCGGCCGCCCGGCCAGCGGAAGTGGAGGTTGCGGGCGGCCGCCCGGATGCGGTCGGCGCTTTCCCGCACCGCCGAGTCGGGCAGGCCGACCAGGGTAAAGGCGTCCAGTCCGCCCGAGACGTCGGCCTCCACCGCCACCCCAAAGCCCTGCAGGCCGCTGAGTCCGAAACTGTTCAATACTGCGTACATGGGCGCTCCTTTCCGCGTGTCAATCCGCCTGTTTTGATTTGTCCAGCGCGTCGAACTGCCGCAGGATCTGCGGGTCCTTCAGCTTGATGATCTTGCCGGTCAGGTAGTGGAGGGTGTTTTCCTCCGGGATGTCCAGAAAGCTGACCCGCACCGCGCAGAGGGCCTGCGTTTTGGCGCCGGCCCGCTCGTTGGCTTTGCGGCTGCCGTACTTGATATCCCCCAGCACCGGCCGGCCCAGATAGGCCAGATGGGCCCGGATCTGGTGGGTCCGCCCGGTGATCAGGCCGATTTTGCACAGCGCATAGGGTCCGGCGGTGCGCAGCACGTCCACATCGGTGACGATCTGCTTGCGGCGGCCGGCCTGGTCGGGGTGGGCGTGGATGCTGACCTTGTTCGCCTTCTCGTCGTGCTCCCACCAGGCGGTGAAGCGGCCCCGCGGCGGGATGCCCACCGTGATGGTGTAGTACTCCTTTTTCAGCCGGTCGGTGCGGATGATCTCGTTCATGTCCCGCAGGGCGGCGTAGTTCTTGGCCGCGATGACCAGCCCCTCGGTGCCGCGGTCCAGCCGGTTGCAGAGGGCGGGGACAAAGCGGTTCTCCCCGCCGGGGGCGTATTCCCCCTTTTCGGTCAGGTAGGCGGTGAAGGCGTCCACCAGATTGGCGTCGCCGGTGCGGTCGCTGTGGCAGAGCAGGTGGGCGGGTTTGTAGAGGACGGCGATGTTCTCATCCTCGTAGATCACCTGCACCCGGGGCTGTCTGGGCTTTGCGGGCCTGGCCGGGCGGGCAGGCTTTGCCTCGGGCGGGAAGAACTCGTCGTTGATGTACAGCTCGATCAAGTCCCCGGCCGCAAGGCGGGCGTCGGGGGCGGCCTTTTTGCCGTTGACCTTGATCCGCTTGTTGCGGAAGCTCTTGTATAAGAGACTGGTGGGCAGGCCGGTCGTCACGCTCTGGACAAAGCGGGACAGCCGGACCCCCTCGTCGTTGGCGGTTGCGGTAAATTGCTTCATAGTCGTATCCTCACTTTAAGACAATGATAAACGATTTTGGGGTGCAAGTCAATCGCGGGAGAAAATTTGCCCGAAACTCTTGTCTTTTTGCGGAAAGAAAAGTATCCTAAAAGGGACGACCACGAGGGGAGGCAAGGCTATGGCCGGAGAAAAACAGATCCATGCGGGACACCGCCAGCGGATGCACGAGCGGGTGCAGAAATACGGCCTGGAAAGCCTGGCCGAGCACGAGGCGCTGGAATATCTGCTCTATTTCACCAACGCGCGCAAGGATACCAATCCCATCGCCCACGCCCTGCTGGAGCGGTTCGGCGATTTTGCCGGCGTGCTGGAGGCCGACGAGGAGGAGCTGTGCCTGGTGGAGGGGATGGGCCCGGCTTCGGCGCGGTTTCTGCACCTGCTGCCGCAGGTCAGCGCCTATTACCACCACGTTCTGGCCAAGGACCGCCGCCGGCTGCGGACGATCGAACAGACGGGGGAGTATCTGATGGCCCGCTTCAAGGGCGCGGTCCGGGAGCGGGTGCTGCTGGTCTGCCTGGACCGGCAGCGGCGGATCACCTGCACCGCCTGGCTGAGCAGCGGCAGCGTCGACTCGGTCGAGCTGCCCATCAAGGAGGCCATCGCGCAGGCGGTGCGGCTCAAGGCGCGGTGGGTGGTGCTCTGCCACAACCACCCCAGCGGCAGCGCCCTGCCCTCCCGGCAGGACATCGAGGCCACCGCCGAGCTGGCCCGCGGGCTGTATGTGGTGGGGATCGAGCTGCTCGACCATATCATCGTCACCGAGACCGAGTACCTCTCCCTCCGTCAGCGCAGCGAGCTGCCGGAGGCCGGCAACGAGCGGCTGCGGATCTTCCAGCTTCGGGAGGAATAAGACTATATAAAGGCTATACAAAAGAAATTGAATGTGGTATAATAAGCGCGGAAGCAACAACCATTGATTGTAAAATATGGCGCAAAGGGGGAATACGATCTCGATGGAAGAAAACCGTTTCAAACTGGTGTCGTCCTACCAGCCCACCGGCGACCAGCCCGAAGCCATCGCCAAACTGGTGGAGGGGGTGCAGCGGGGAGACAAGTGCCAGACCCTGCTGGGCGTCACCGGCAGCGGCAAGACCTTCACCATGGCCAACGTCATCGCGCAGTGCAACCGGCCGACTCTGGTGCTGGCCCACAACAAGACCCTGGCGGCCCAGCTGTGCACCGAGTTCCGGGCCTTTTTCCCGGAAAATGCGGTGGAATACTTTGTCAGCTACTACGACTACTATCAGCCCGAAGCCTATATCCCCAGCACCGACACCTATATTGAAAAGGACAGCGCCATCAACGACGAGATCGACCGCCTGCGCCATTCGGCGACGGCGGCTTTGTCTGAGCGGCGGGACGTCATCATTGTGGCGTCGGTCTCCTGCATCTACTCCCTGGGCGACCCCATCGACTACCGCAGCATGGTCATCAGCCTGCGCCCCGGCATGGAGATGAGCCGCGACGACCTCTGCCGCCGCCTGGTAGACCTGCAGTATGAGCGAAACGACGTCAATTTCATCCGAAACAAGTTCCGGGTCCGGGGGGACACGGTGGATATTTACCTCGCCTATATGAGCGAGCTTGCCATCAAGGTGGAGTTCTTCGGGGACGAGATTGACCGCATCACCGAGTTCAACCCCCTCACCGGCACCAAACAGAACATCGTCAAGCACGTGGCCATCTTCCCGGCCAGCCACTACATCGTCAGCGCCGAGAAGAAGGCGGCGGCCATTGAAAAGATACGGGCCGAGTGCGACGCCCAGGTCAAACAGTTCACCGCCGAGGGCAAACTGATCGAGGCCCAGCGGATCGCCCAGCGGACCAACTACGACATCGAGATGCTGAACGAAGTGGGGGTCTGCAAGGGGATCGAGAACTATTCGGCCGTCCTGTCGGGGCGGGCGCCGGGCAGTATGCCCACCACCCTGCTGGACTATTTCCCCAGGGATTTTCTGCTCTTTGTGGACGAGAGCCACGTCACCCTGCCCCAGGTGCGGGCCATGTACGGCGGCGACTACGCCCGCAAAAAGACCCTGGTGGAGTACGGCTTCCGGCTGCCGTCGGCCTTTGACAACCGCCCCCTCAAGTTTGAGGAGGTGGAGAGCAAGCTCAACCAGACCATCTTTGTCTCGGCGACGCCGGGACCCTACGAGCAGGCCCACAGCACCCAGGTGGCCGAGCAGGTCATCCGGCCCACCGGCCTGCTGGACCCGCCCATCTCGGTGCGCCCGGTCGAGGGGCAGGTGACCGACCTGCTGGGCGAAATCAACGCCCGGGTAGCCCGCAGCGAGCGGGTGCTGGTCACCACCCTGACCAAAAAGATGGCCGAGGACCTGACCGATTACCTGACCGACCAGGGGGTCAAGGTCAAATATATGCACCACGAGGTGGATACTTTTGAGCGGATGGAGCTGATCCGCGACCTGCGGATGGGAACCATCGACGTCATCGTGGGCATCAACCTGCTGCGCGAGGGGCTGGACCTGCCCGAGGTCAGCCTGGTGGCCATTCTGGACGCCGACAAGGAAGGTTTCCTGCGCAGCGAGACCAGCCTGATCCAGACCATCGGCCGGGCGGCCCGCAACGCGGACGGCCTGGTCATCATGTACGCCGACACCGTCACCGACAGCATGGAGCGGGCCATCACCGAGACCGAGCGCCGCCGCGCCATCCAGACGGCCTACAACCAGGCCCACGGCATTACCCCCAAAACCATCGTCAAGGAGATCCGCGACTCGATCGAGATCAGCGACAAGGCCGAAAACGCCAAGGCCAACACCCGCCGGATGGGCAAAAAGGAACGGGAGGCGGCCATCGAGCGGCTGACCCGCGAGATGAAGGAGGCGGCAAAGCTGCTGGAATTCGAGCACGCGGCCTTCCTGCGGGACCAGATCGACCGGCTGCGCCGGGGCGAAAACCCCACCGCCGACTCGGACGCCGAGGCCGAACGCCGCCAGAACCACGCACAGACACAGAGAAAAGGAAGAAAATACTTTGGCAAACGATAAGATCGTCATCAAGGGCGCGCGGGAGCACAACCTGAAAAACGTCAGCCTGACCCTCCCGCGGGAAAAGTTCATCGTCATGACTGGGCTGTCGGGGTCGGGCAAATCCAGCCTTGCCTTCGACACCATCTATGCCGACGGCCAGCGCCGCTATGTCGAAAGCCTGTCCAGCTACGCCCGGATGTTCCTGGGCCGGATGGACAAGCCCGACGTCGACGAGATCACCGGCCTGTCGCCGGCCATCTCCATCGACCAGAAGACCACCAGCCACAACCCCCGCTCGACGGTGGGCACCGTGACCGAGATCTACGATTACCTCCGGCTGCTCTACGCCCGGATCGGGGTGCCCCACTGCCCGGTCTGCGGCCGGGTCATCAGCCAGCAGAGCGTGGACGAGATGGTGGACGCCGTCCTGAAGCTGGAGGAGGGGACCCGCTTTCAGGTGCTGGCGCCGGTGGTCCGGCAGCGCAAGGGCACCCAGCAGAAGGAGCTGGACGCAGCCCGGCGGGCCGGCTACACCCGGGTCAAGGTGGACGGCAGCCTGTACGACCTGGACGAGGAGATCGCCCTGGAAAAGAACATCAAGCACACCGTCGAGGTGGTGGTGGACCGGCTGGTCATCCGCAAGGGGGTGCGCAGCCGGCTGGCCGACAGCCTGGAAACGGCCCTGAACCTGGCCGGCGGGGTGGCCGAGGTGGAGGTGATCGGCGGGGAGACCATGACCTTCAGCCAGAACTTCGCCTGCCCGGAGCACGGCGTCTCGATCAGCGAGCTGACCCCGCGGCTCTTTTCCTTCAACAACCCCCAGGGCGCCTGCGACAAGTGCACCGGCCTGGGCATCTTCATGAAGGTGGATGAGGACCGCATCATCCCCAACCGCAGCCTGTCCATCCGGCAGGGGGCCATCAAAGCCAGCGGGTGGTACTACGCCGAGGGCTCGGTCAGCGAGATGTACTACATCGCGCTGGGCAAGCGGTACGGCTTCACCCTCGACACCCCGCTGCGGGACTTTTCCGTCGAGGCGCGCAACGCCCTGCTCTACGGCACCAACGGCGAAAAGCTGGAGCTGCACCGGACCAACGAGTTCGGCAGCGGCCAGTATTACGGCGAGTTCGAGGGCATCGTCGAAAACCTCGAGCGCCGCTTCCGCGAGACCAGCAGCGAGTGGATGAAAGAGGAGATCGCCGGGGTGATGTCGGGGGTGAAATGCCCCGCCTGCAAGGGCCAGCGGCTCAAGCCGGTGGTGCTGGCGGTGACGGTGGGGGGCGTCAACATCAGTCAGTTCTGCGAGATGTCCATCCGGGAGGAGCTGGACTTCATCCGGGCCAGCGAGGAAGGCCGGGGCGCGGAGCCGCTGACCGACAAGCAGCGCCAGATCGGCGGGCAGATTCTGAAAGAGATCCGGACCCGTCTGGAATTTTTGCAGAGCGTCGGCCTCGACTACCTGACCCTGGCCCGCTCGGCCGGCACCCTGTCGGGCGGCGAGAGCCAGCGCATCCGGCTGACCACCCAGATCGGCAGCGCCCTGTCGGGGGTGCTGTATGTGCTGGACGAGCCCTCCATCGGCCTGCACCAGCGGGACAACGACAAGCTGATCGCCACCCTCAAGCACCTGCGGGACCTGGGCAACACGGTGATCGTGGTCGAGCACGACGAGGACACCATCCGCGCCGCCGACTACATCGTGGACGTCGGCCCGGGGGCGGGGGTGCACGGCGGCGAGATCGTGGCCGCCGGCAGCGTCAAAGACATCTGCCGGGCCAAACGGAGCGTCACCGGCGATTACCTGTCGGGCCGCAGGCGGATCGCGGTGCCGGCCGTCCGCCGCCCCGGCAGCGGTCACTGCCTGCGGGTGAACAAGGCCCGGGAGAACAACCTGCGCGGTATCACGGTGGAGTTCCCCCTCGGGACCTTCACCTGCGTGACCGGCATTTCGGGCAGCGGCAAATCCAGCCTGGTCAACGAAATTCTGTACAAGACCCTGGCGGGCGAGCTGAACGGCGCCCGCAGCCGCCCCGGCAAGAGCGACGGGGTGGACGGGCTGGAATACGTCGACAAGGTGATCGGCATCGACCAGCAGCCCATCGGGCGGACCCCGCGCTCCAACCCCGCCACCTACACCGGGGTGTTCAACGACATCCGGGCCGTCTTTGCCCAGACCCAGGACGCCAAGATGCGGGGGTACGGGCCGGGGCGGTTCAGCTTCAACGTCAAGGGCGGCCGGTGCGAAGCCTGCGAGGGCAACGGCATTCTGCAGATCGAGATGCACTTTCTGCCCGACGTCTACGTCCCCTGCGAGGTCTGCAAGGGGGCCCGCTACAACCGCGAGACCCTGGAGGTCAAGTACAAGGAAAAGACCATCGCCGACGTGCTGAACATGACGGTGGAGGAAGCGGTGGTCTTTTTCGCCAACCAGCCAAAGATCGCCCGCAAACTGCAGACCCTGCTGGACGTCGGCCTCGGCTACGTCACCCTGGGGCAGAGCGCCACCACCCTGTCGGGCGGCGAGGCGCAGCGGGTCAAGCTGGCCAACGAGCTGGCCCGCCGCTCGACCGGCAAGACGGTCTATATCCTGGACGAGCCCACCACCGGGCTGCACATCGCCGACGTCCACCGGCTGATCGAGGTGCTGCAGAAGCTGGTGGATGCCGGCAACACCGTCATTGTCATCGAGCACAACCTCGACCTGATCAAATGCGCCGACTATATCATCGACCTCGGCCCCGAGGGAGGCAGCGCGGGCGGCAGGGTGATTGCCGCCGGCACCCCCGAACAGGTGGCGAAGGTCCCCGGCAGCTTTACCGGCCAGTACCTGAAACCCCTGCTTGAGCGGGACAAACAGGCCCGCCGGGAAGAATCGGAAGAAATTTGAAAAAAGAGGTTGACATCCGGCCCTTTTGTGAGTATAATACTATTCGTCGCCCCGCTCTGAACGGGCGGGGCCGATATCCGGGTGTAGCGCAGTTTTGGTAGCGCGCTTGAATGGGGTTCAAGAGGCCGTGAGTTCGATTCTCGCCACTCGGACCAGAGACCGTCAGCTTTTTGCTGGCGGTCTTTTTCTTTTGCCCGGGCCCTGTTGACACGTGCTGCAATACGTGTTATACTTGCAGCGTGAGGTGGTATCGTGAAAAGCTATTCTTCCAGAGAGGTCATCCAGATATTGCAGGCGGCAGGATGGTACGAGGTGCGCTGCGCCGGCGATCATCATCAGTTCCGGCACCCCGCAAGAGCCGGACTGGTGACCATTCCTCATCCCCGCAAGGATATGCCAATCCGCACGCTGAAAAGCATTGAGCGGCAGGCGGGGGTGCACTTTGAATGACCCCGCTTTTTATGAGAGGAGCTTGCCCGATATGAGAAAAGATTTTTATTCTTACCCTGCCATTTTCTATTACGACGAGGACGGCGTCTCGGTGGAATTTCCCGACCTGCCGGGTTGTTTGACCTGCGCGCATTCCACCGAAGAGGCCTTCCGTTGCGCGCGGGAGGCGATGGGGCTGCATCTGTGCGGGATGGAGGACGACGGCGACTCCATCCCCGACCCCACCCCCTTCGAGAAAATCCGCCCGGAAGAAAACGGCATTGTGACCATGATTGATGTATCGATGCCGGTCGTCCGCAGCCGTGTCAAAAATGTCTCGGTCAAAAAGACCCTGACCATCCCCGCCTGGCTGAATATGGCTGCCGAGGAAGCGCACGTCAACTTCTCGCAGGTGCTGCAGGAGGGATTGAAAGCCAGACTGGGCTTTCAGTAAAATACGAAAACTGGTCCGCCCGTGCCGGCGGGCCTTTTCTTTTTGCCTGTCAAGCCCTTGACGTGAAAAAATAAAGGACTGAAAATTGTAAAATATACACAAATTCAAAGGTCATACTATGGAATGAATGCGAAAATATCGTGAAAGTTTGCCCTCGAACTATTTACAAAACAGTAACAGATGGGTTAAACTATGTTTAGAAAAAAACGAAGCGAGGTCCGTCGGAGAGGCCGGATGCTGCGGCCCCTCCCATGTACCCCGCCGGATGAGAAGGGAAGAGGCAAACTTGGAAACACAAACTGGCTGGCGCCGCCGTCTGGCTGCGCTGCTGCTGACCGTTTTGCTGCTGGTGCCCTGTATGCCCCGGGCGCTGGCCGCCGACCTGAATGTGGACGCCGGCTTTTACCTCAAACAGAGCCGGAGCGGCACCTGCACCCTGACGGCTGCCGCCATGATGCTGCGCCGCCGCGCCTATCTGGACGGCCTGACCGACTGGGTGGATGTGACCGAGAACAGCGTCCGGCCCGCCGCGTGGGCCAACGGCCTGTCCCATAACTTTACATACAAGGCCATGAAGGTGCGCTACGCCACCCTGCCGGCCGACAACGGGGCCAAGACCCAGACCCTGATCGACCTGCTGGCCGCTCACCCCGAGGGCATCGTCCTCTATGACCGGCGGCAGCCCCACGCCATTCTGCTGACCGACTACACCGACGGCGTCTTTTACTGCTCCGACCCGGCCGGCAACATCAGCGCCGGGCGGGTGCCCATCTCCAGCGCCAGCGTCTCGGTCGCGGGCGCGTCCTGCTACTGGTACATCGCGGAGGACAACAACGCCGCCGCCGGCGCGTCGCAGTCGAGCGAGCTGCAGCTGGCCGGGGTGACCTATCCCGTCAACGTTCAGGCCGGCAGCGGCATGAGCCTGAACGGCACCGTCACCGCTTCGGACGGCAGCGCCCTGGCCGAGGTGGCGGTGTGGATCGAGGACGCCGCCGGCAACACCGTCATGAGCGCGGCGGCCGGCCTGACCGGCAGCGAGGCCAGCTGGTCCCTGCGCCAGATCGACAGCGCCATCCGCTTCGGCGAGCTGCCCCGCGGCAGCTACACCTACCTCATCGTCGCGGAGGACACCGCGGGCGAGAGCCTCTGCTTTGGGGCCGACTTCACCGTGTCGGACAACCCTGCGGTGGACGGCTGCTACTGGTCGGTGCAGGACCCCGAAGGGGCCATGCTGCAGGAAGAGCCTGCCCCCGCCGCACAGCCCGCCCCGTCCGAGAGTCTGGGCAGCCAGCTGCGCGCTTTCCTGGACAAGCTGTTCTGAGTTTCAAACGCATAGGATACAGCCCCGGCGCCTGCCTGACTACGCCGGGGCTGTTTTATCCTTCCAGGGTGGTGCCGGGGAAGTAGTGGGCCAGGATCTCGATCCAGCTCCGGCCCTGCTCGGCCAGAGCCTTGGCGCCCCACTGGCTCAGGCCGACGCCGTGGCCGTAGCCCCGGGTGGTGATGGCAAAGGCGCCGCCCTCCTGCCGGATGGCAAAGCAGGCGCTGCGCAGCCCCAGAGCCGACCGCAGGGCGGTGCCCGACACCGTCTGGCCGCAGACCGGCAGGGAGTCGACATAGCCCGAAGGGGTATAACTCGGGGTCCCGAACCAGGCCGACGGGTCGATGCCCGCGGTCGGGATGCCGAGGGTGTCCGCCAGCGCTGCGCTGACCTGCTCGGCCGAGAGGGTGACGGTGACCTCGTAGTCCTGTGCGGTGAGGTCGGTGCTGCTGTCCACCGCCCGCAGGTAGGGCAGGGGAGAGCCCCAGACATTTTCGCTGGCCTCGGTCTGCCCGTTGGAGATGGCAAAGTAGCTGGCCCCCGCCGGCGCGCCGTCGTAGTACAGCACCGCCCCGGCCACCTGGTCCACCAGGGCCGAAAGGCGGGCATAGTTGGCCTGGTAGGCGGTGCCCCAGTAGCTGCGCAGGACCGGGTCGGTCAGGCAGCCCCGCCGCCGGGCCGGGTCGACGGTCAGCCAGGGGGCGCTCTCGTCCGCGCGGTGGTCCCGGCAGTAGAGGATGTAGCTGTGGCAGGCCACCGCCTGTGCCTTGAGGGCCTCGTCCGGCCAGCTGACCGGCATCTCGGACGCCACTGCGCCGATGAGGTAGTCCCGCATCGAAAGGGTGAAGGTCTGGCCGCTCTCGCTGTCCCGCAGCAGGACCTCGCCGGCGCTGCCGGCCGGGGGCGCAGAGGCGGCGGGTAGGGCGCCGGGTTCGGCCGGCGGGACGGAGGAAACGCCGGGCCCGCCCGGATCGGAAGAAGCGGCCGCGGGGGTCTGCCGCAGCAGCGTCAGGGTGAGCCAGTAGCCTGCCAGGGGCAGGGCGCTGCCCAGCACCAGCAGGGCGGCGGCCAGGAAAACAACGGCTTTTTTCACGCCGGAACAGCCTCCTTTTCGCAAGGGTTCAGGGACAGGATACCACCTCCCCCCTGCGGGAAGGGGCGAAACCCGCCCGGACAGAAACCTCAAAATGTGAATAAAATCCGAACAAAATCAAAATATTTTGCATTTGAGGCCGGGTTTGGACAGTTTTGGCTTGAATTTATTTAACAAAAGCGCTATCATAAAACCATCTACCGTTAAGGGGGGACACTGCACCAGCAAGGAGAACATGTCAGACCGCCGCGGGCTGCCAGCCGCGGACGAGTGAGAAGGGAAGGGGATTTGTCATGATGAATTTGGAACGCAACGAGAACGAAGCCATGAAGACCCTCTGCGAGGAGTATCTGGCCAACAACTACATTGACCCCGAGACCAGCGAGCGGCTGGGGGTCAAGCGCGGCCTGCGCAACCCGGACGGCACCGGCGTGCTGGCCGGCCTGACCAACGTCTGCGACGTCGTGGGCTACCGGAAGGATCAGGAGGGCCACATCATCCCGATCCCGGGCCGGCTGATCTACCGGGGGGTCAATATCAACGAGATCGTGGAGGAAGCCTACCGCAACGACCGATTCGTCTTTGAAGAGGTCATCTGGCTGCTGCTGTTCGGCAGCCTGCCCAACAAGGCGCAGCTGGACAGCTTCTGCCAGATCCTGGCCGGGCACCGCGCCCTGCCCGACGGCTTTATGGACACCATGAACGCGCCCTCGCCCAACATCATGAACAAGATGCAGCGCTGCGTGCTGGGCATGTACTCCTACGACGACAACGCCGAGGACCTGAGCCTCGAAAACCTGCTGCACCAGAGCATCACCCTGATCGGCTGTATGCCCACCATGATGGTCAACGCCTATCAGATGAAGCGCCGGGTCTACGACAAGCAGAGCATGTTCTTCCACCTGCCCCAGCCGGGCCACTGCACCGCCGAGCACATCCTCAGCACCTACCGCCCGGACCAGAAGTTCACCCACGAAGAGGCCAAGCTGCTGGACACCTGCCTGCTGCTGCACGCCGACCACGGCGGCGGCAACTGCTCCACCTTTGCCACACGGGTGGTGTCCTCCTCGGGGTCGGACACCTACTCGGCCATTGCGGCCGGCATCGGCGCCCTGAAGGGCCCCAAGCACGGCGGCGCCAACCTGCAGGTCAACCGGCAGCTGAAGGACATCCTGGCCCACGTTGAAAACTACGACGATGACGACGAAGTGCGGGAGTACCTGCGCCGCATCCTGCGCAAACAGGCCGGCGACGGCAGCGGCCTGATCTACGGCATGGGCCACGCCGTCTACACCATCAGCGACCCGCGCGAGGTCATCCTCAAGGAGCGTGCCCGCCACCTGGCCTATGAAAAGGGCTTTGAGGCCGAGTACAATATGCTGTGCAGCATCGAACGGCTGGCCCCCGCCATCTTTGCCGAGGAGAAGGGCAGCTCAAAGCCGGTCTGCGCCAACGTCGACCTGTTCAGCGGCCTGATCTACCAGATGCTGGGCATCTCGGAGGACCTGTACACCCCGCTGTTCGCCATTGCCCGTCTGCCCGGCTGGTGCGCCCACCGGATCGAAGAAGTCGTCTTTGCCAACCGGATCATCCGCCCGGCCTACAAGTATCTGGGCGTCCGGCAGCGCTACAAGCCTCTGGAGGAGCGGTAAACGATGCGTAAAAGTGTCGCCGGCTTTCTGGTGTCCGGCGTGATATTCTGTGCCGCCCGCTTTGCGGACCTCGCCCTCTTTACCGACCTGGAGACGGGGCTGCTGATCGAAGGGCAGGTCTGGCTGCGGTACGCCGTCCTCTTTGCCTGGGCGGCGCTGGCGCTGGCCGTGGGGCATACCAGCGCCGGCTCGGCCGCGCCGCTGACTGCCCCCAAAACGCGCAGCGCGGCTTTTGCTCTGAGCGTCCCGGCCCTGACGGCGGGGGTGTTCTATCTCGGACGAGGGCTGCTGGACATCCTGGCCGGCAGCTTCCTCTACGGGGCGCTGGGGGTCCTGTGCGCCCTCTGGCTGGAGTGCCTGGGCCAGCACTGGCTGCTGGCCGGGCTGGGCAGCCAGCGCCGGATTCAGCCCCCGGCCTGGCTGGGAGTGCTGGGCAGCCTTCTCTTTGTCTGGGACGTGCTGGCCAGCTTTATGACCAACGGCTCCAGCTGGCACCGGACCATCCCCACTTCGGCGGTCTGGCAGCAGCTGGCCGCCCTGCTTTTGCTGGCGGCTGTGCTGCGGGCGGTCTGCCTGCCCGGCGCGGCCAGCCCCAAGAGCGTCTGCCGCTGCGGGCTGCTGGCCTATATCCTCTGCTTTGCCTGGCAGCTGCCCCGCTGCATCCTGCTGCCGGCCGGCCCGGGGGACTGGGCCCTTGTGGCGCTGGGGCTGCTGGGCGGGGCGTGCGCGATGCTCTGCGCCAGCCCGAAACAGCGCGGTTCCCACGCGGCTGGATGATTGGCTAAAATTGCTGAAAATTCTTGAAGGAAAGAATATAAAACTTACAAAAATAGAAAATGGCTTGTTATTTGTTTGGCAGGCTCTTGAAGGTTTGGGATTTTTGTTCTATAATAAAGACACCGTGAAAATTATCCGGATTCCAAGGGTAATAATTTTAGGAGGTACTATAAAATGGCTGTAAGAGTTGCTATCAATGGTTTTGGCCGCATTGGCCGTCTGGCTTTCCGTCAGATGTTTGACGCTGAGGGCTACGAGGTCGTCGCTATCAACGACCTGACCAGCCCCAAGATGCTGGCTCACCTGCTGAAGTACGACACCGCTCAGGGCTCCTTCTGCGGCAAGATCGGCGAGAACAAGCACGTCGTTTCTTCCACCGAGGACTCCATCGTCGTCGACGGCAAGGAGATCAAGATCTACGCCATTAAGGACGCCAAGGACTGCCCCTGGGGCGAGCTGAACGTTGACGTCGTTCTGGAGTGCACCGGCTTCTACACCAGCAAGGACAAGAGCATGGCTCACATCGCCGCCGGCGCCAAGAAGGTCGTCATCTCCGCTCCTGCCGGCAACGACCTGAAGACCATCGTCTACTCGGTCAACGAGAAGACCCTGACCAAGGAAGATCAGGTCATCTCCGCCGCTTCCTGCACCACCAACTGCCTGGCTCCCATGGCCGACACCCTGAACAAGACCTACCCCGTCGTCTCCGGCATCATGACCACCGTTCATGCTTACACCGGCGACCAGATGATCCTGGACGGCCCCCAGCGCAAGGGCGACCTGCGCCGCGCTCGTGCCGGCGCCCAGAACATCGTGCCCAACAGCACCGGCGCTGCCAAGGCCATCGGCCTGGTCATCCCCGAGCTGAACGGCAAGCTGATCGGCTCTGCTCAGCGTGTGCCTGTCCCCACCGGCTCCACCACCATCCTGGTCGCCGTTGTCAAGGGCAAGGACGTCACCAAGGAGTCCATCAACGCCGCCATGAAGGCTGCCGCTTCTGAGTCCTTCGGCTACAACGAGGACCAGATCGTCTCCTCCGACGTCATCGGTATGCGCTACGGCTCTCTGTTCGACGCTACCCAGACCATGGTCGCCAAGATCGACGACGACACCTATCAGGTTCAGGTCGTGTCCTGGTACGACAACGAGAACAGCTACACCTCTCAGATGGTCCGCACCATCAAGTACTTCGCCGAGAACTGCTAAGTTCGGAGGGTACACCAAAGGGCTAACCAAGGGCCGCCGGGAAACCGGCGGCCCTTTTTGTTGCCTCCGCGCTGGACTTTTGGCCTCCGCGGGTGTTTAATAGGTTTGTATCCAAGCGAACAGGGGAGGGGATTGCCATGCCAGACAAAACACAGGGCGGGCGGGAAAGTTTCCGGCTGCTCTATCCGCCGCACACCCGGACCCGGGCGGCTTCGCTGCCCAATTCCAGCTTTTTCCACACCCTGCAGATCGACCAGATGGTCTCGGTCCGGCGGGAGAGCTGGCGGGGTCTGCCCGATCTGCGGCTGGAACAGTTTTTCACCACCGACACCGACGTGCTGGCCTGGCGGCTGGACGTGGTGGCCGACCTGGTCGAGAGCGAGGCGCTGCGCAGCCTGATCAAGGACGCCCTGCCCATGCTGCGGGACGCCGCCGAGATGCGCAAGGTGCTGAACAGCTCTTCCTCCACCGTGGAGAGCAGCCTGGCCTCGGTGCGCTATCTGGAGGTCTACCTCGAGCTGGTGGAGCTGTTCCACGCCCGGCTTGCCGCGGCGCCCATCCGCAGCGCCGGCTTTGCCGCCCTGCGGGACGAGGTGGAAAAACGGCGGCAGAGCGAGAGCTACCGCGCCCTGACCGCCCAGCTGGAAAAGACCCAGTACCAGATCGGCCATGTCAAGAGCATCGCCCTCGGGGTCAATCTGGACGGCACCCTCCGGGTGACCGACGTGGGGCTGCTCGGCCTGAACACCGAAAAATACCGGCAGGGCAGCGTCCTGGACAAGCTGCTGGGCCGGGACAAGAGCGACCCCATGGTCTGCATCTCGGGCTTTGCCAACCTGGCCAAGACCGCCCGCGAGGAGGAAAAGCACGCCCTCGACCAGGCCGTCTGCCGGGCGCTGGACACCGCTTTTGCCAAGACCATCCGCAGCTGGGAACCGGTCATCGACCAGTACTTCCGGGATGAGACCGCCTTTTTCATCGGCCTGCTGGACGACTTCCGCTTTCTGTCGGCGGCGGTGGCTTTCCTGCTCGAGCTGAAGGGGCAGGGCTGCGCCCTCTGCCGCCCCGCCATCCGACCCATGGCCGAGCACGCCCTCCGCCTGCAGGACGTCTACAACCCCATGCTGGTCCTGCGCAGCGAGGGCCAGACGGTGGTGGCCAACGACTTCACCTACGACGACAGGGGCCGCTTTTACCTCGTCACCGGACCCAACCACGGGGGCAAGTCCATCTTCTGCTACTCGGTGGGGATGGCGCAGGCCCTCTTCCAGCTGGGGCTGCTGGTGCCGGCCAAAGCCGCCGTCATGAGCCCGGTGCGGTGCATCTTCACCCACTTCCCCACCTCGGACGAGGACAACTACGGCAAGGGCCGCCTCGAGAGCGAATGCGCCCGGATGAGCCAGATCCTGGCCCAGCTGGAGGGGGACGACCTGCTTTTGATGGACGAGAGCTTCAGCTCGACCAGCCTGCTCGAGGGCAGCTACATCGCCGGGGAGGTGCTCTCGGCCATTGCGGTGATCGGCTGCGGCGGGGTGTACGTCACCCACATCCACGAGCTGACCCAGCAGGTGGCCCGCTTCAACGCCACCCCCGGCCGCACCGGCTGCATCGACAACCTGGTCGCCCAGATGGAAAGCGTCGCCGACGGCACCCGCAGCTACCGGGTGCTGCGCGCCACCCCCGACGGGCTGAGCTACGCCAAGGACATCGCCCGCAAATACGGCCTGAGCTGCGAGGAAATTCTGGCGGCCCATCGCAGATAAAGCAAAAGCCCTGTGGGTCTCCACAGGGCTTTGTCTGTTTCAGGCGATTTAGAACGTTTCGGGATAGACCCCTTCGGCCGTCAGGCGGGCGAGGGCGGCCACCACGCCGGGCTTGTCCTCCCGGTAGGTGACGCCGTACCACTTGTCGCGGCTGCGCAGCATCTTGACCTGGGCCTTGTCCTCGGCGATCAGGTCGGAGACGATGGTGGGCAGGAAGTACTCGCACTTGAGGGGGTTCGAGGGCAGGTTCCCGGCCAGGAAGGCGGCAAAGCGCGCCTCGGCCTCCCGCATAAAGCTGGCGGTCAGCCCCCAGCAGCCCATGCTGACCAGGGTGTCGCCCGGCAGGTCCACCCAGGCGTCGCCGTCGGCGTAGCGGATGGCGCCGTCCGGCGCCTGCACGATCTTGGTCCGCTCGGTGACGCTCTCCAGCATCCCGTCGGGCCCCACCTCGCAGACGCCGCGGGAGACGCTGCCGTTGGCGGTGACGGTGTTTTTGACCTGGTAGCCCACCATGCAGTACTGGTATTTGTCGCCGTCCTGGTGGGTGGAGAGGTAGTTGTAGACCTCCCGGAAGGCCTCAGGACCGTAGTAGTCGTCGGCGTTAATGACCGCGAAGGGCCCGTCGACGAGGCTGCGTGCGCTGAGCACCGCCTGCCCGGTGCCGAAGGGCTTGGTCCGCCCTTCGGGCACGGCGTAGGGGGCGGGCAGGTCGTCCAGCGCCTGGAAGGCGTATTCCACCTCCATCAGACGGGACAGCCGGTCCCCGATCACCGCGCGGAAATCGGCCTCGTTCTCCCTGCGGATGATGAAGATGACCTTCTCAAAGCCGGCGCGCCGGGCGTCGTAGATGGAATAGTCGATGATGATCTGCCCGCCCGGGCCCACCGGGTCGAGCTGCTTCATGCCGCCGTAGCGGCTGCCCATCCCGGCAGCCAGTACGACCAATACGGGTTTTGCCATAAAATGACCTCCTTTGCCTGCAAGGGCGCTCTGATACGCCTATTATAGCCCCGCAGGGCGGGCGGTGGCAAGAGCGTTTCTTGCTGTTTATTTGAGCTTTGTGAGGGAAATGGCAAAGAACTCCTTGCTTTGCAGCTTTGAATTGTATATAATAGAGGTATCTACGGGGAAACCCGACGATGCAAAACTCACTTCAGGCAAGTAAAAAGATTTGAGAGGAGTTTAGAACAATGGGTTTAGGTAAGAAGACGATCGACGACGAGAATTACTGCGGCAAGAAGGTCCTTGTCCGCTGCGACTTCAACGTCCCCATGAAGGACGGCGTCATCACCAATGAGAACCGCATCAATGCGGCCATGCCCACCATCCAGAAGCTGGTCAACGATGGCGCCAAGGTCATCCTGTGCAGCCACCTGGGCAAACCCAAGAACGGCCCCGAGGCCAAGTTCAGCCTGGCCCCCGTTGCCAAGGCCCTGAGCGCCAAGCTCGGCAAGGAAGTTGTCTTTGCTGACGACGACAACGTCGTGGGCGAGAACGCCAAGGCCGCTGTCGCCGCCATGAACAACGGCGACGTCGTTCTGCTGCAGAACACCCGCTTCCGCAAGGAGGAGACCAAGAACGTCGCCGCCTTCTCGGAAGAGCTGGCCAGCCTGGCCGACGCCTATGTGGACGACGCCTTCGGCAGCTGCCATCGTGCGCACTGCTCCACCGCCGGCGTCACCGACTACATCAAGGACACCGCTGTCGGCTACCTGATGGAGAAGGAGATCCGCTACCTGGGCAACGCCGTCAACGACCCCGTCCGTCCCTTCACCGCCATCCTGGGCGGCGCCAAGGTCGCGGACAAGCTGAACGTTATCTCCAACCTGCTGGAGAAGGTCGACACCCTCATCATCGGCGGCGGCATGGCCTACACCTTCCTGGCTGCCAAGGGCTACGGCATCGGCAAGTCCCTCTTTGACGCCGAGAAGGTTGACTACTGCAAGGACATGATGAAGAAGGCCGAGGAGAAGGGCGTCAAGCTCCTTCTGCCGGTTGATACCGTCATTGCTGCCAACTTCCCCGACCCCATCGACGGCCCCATCGATGTGAAGACCGTCAATGTGGACGCCATCCCCGACGACATGGAAGGCATGGACATCGGCGAGGAGACCCGCAAGCTCTTCGGCGACGCTGCCCGTACCGCCAAGACCGTTGTCTGGAACGGCCCCATGGGCGTCTTTGAGAACCCGACCCTGGCTGCCGGCACCATCGCCGTGGCTCAGGCCCTGGCTGAGTCCGACGCCATCACCATCGTCGGCGGCGGCGACAGCGCGGCTGCCTGCGAGCAGCTGGGCTTCGCCGACAAGATCACCCATATCTCCACCGGCGGCGGCGCTTCCCTGGAGTTCCTGGAAGGCCTGGAGCTGCCCGGCATCGCCTGCCTGCAGGATAAGTAAGAAGATCCATCAAAATTAAAATAGACTATAGTATAGGAGACCAAGCCCCATGAACAGAAAGTATCGCAAGACGGTCATTGCCGCCAACTGGAAGATGAATAAGACTCCCTCCGACACCAAGGCCTTTATGACCGAGTTCAAGGCCATGATGCCCAAGGGCCGCTGGTGCGATGTGGCCATTTGCGTGCCCGCCGTCTGCATCCCTGCCGCCGTCCGCGCCATGCGGGAGACCCGCGTGGGCATCGGCGCTGAGAACTGCAACGCCAACGCTTCCGGTGCTTACACCGGTGAGATTGCCACCAACATGCTGGTGGACGCCGGCTGCAAGTACGTCATCATCGGCCACTCCGAGCGCCGCGCCATGGGCGAGACCGACGCCGAGGTCAATGCCAAGGTCCAGGCTGCTCTGGCCGCTGAGCTGATCCCCATCCTCTGCGTGGGCGAGTCCCTGGAGCAGCGGGAAATCGGCATCACCGAGGAGTGGATCACCATGCAGATCAAGGCCGCCCTCAACGGCGTGGCCGAGGAGAAGATCCGCAAGATCATCATTGCCTACGAGCCCATCTGGGCCATCGGCACCGGCAAGACCGCTACCCCCGAGCAGGCCGAGGAGGTCTGCGAGCACATCCGCACCGTGATCCGGAAGCTCTACGGCGCCAAGATCGCCCGGGCTACCTCCATCCTCTACGGCGGTTCCATGAACGAGAAGAACGCCTTCGAGCTGCTGGCCCAGCCCGACATCGACGGCGGCCTCATCGGCGGCGCTTCCCTGGTCCCCGAGAAGTTCGTCAAGATCATCGAGGCTGCCAACCAGCCCACCGTGTAATCCAGCTTTGCAAATGAACACCGGTCGCCCAACAGGGCGGCCGGTGTTTGTGTTGTCCGTGTTATTGGTATGGGCCGATGTGGGCATCGGCCCATACAGGCCCGCTTTCGGTTTTCTTGTAGGGGCGGCCTGTATGGCCGCTCGGACCGGGTTCCGATTCCTGCCAAGGTACGATGGTTCCACCGCCGTAGGGGCGCATTGTATATGCGCCCATGCCGCACCGCCGGGATCACCGGGCCTGCGTCCGACATTGCTGGCCTGCCAGGGCGGATATATAATCCGCCCCTACGATGTGTGCGTCCGGCGATGGTGCATCCGACACGGCCGCCCGCAACCGGGTCCCGATTTCTGCCGGGTACGATGGTTCAATGGTCGGACTTCAGGCCTGCGCCGCACATGGTCAGGAGGCTGTCGGGGGTTTTGCCGTGGGTGTCGCAGTAGTGCCAGTAGGCGGCCAGATTGGCGGCGGTGGTGTGTTCGCAGTAGATTCCCCGGCGGGCCAGGTAGGACCGGGCCTCCAGAATCCGGTCCTCGGGGACTGTCACCAGGTCCATGTCGTAGCGGTAAATGGCCTCGAGAATCTCCCGGCCGCGCATGGGCACGCCGATGGAAATGCCTTCGGCCATGGTGGGCGTGGGCGTCACCGGGGCGGGGTCGGAGCTGTGGACCGCCGCGGCCTTCACAAAGGGGTCGCACCGCTCGCTCTGGATGGCGATGACCTTCGGGAAATGGTCGATGCAGCCCGCCGCCAGCAGCTCCTCCAGCGCCAGCACTACGCCCAGGAACAGAGTCCCGTTGCCCAGGGGCACAAAGAGATGCGCCGGAATCCGGCCCAGCTGCTCATAGACCTCATAGAGATACGTCTTGGTGCCCTGGTAGAAGAAGGGATTATAGACGTGATTGGCGTAGTATTTTCCCTCCAGCTCCACCTGGGCCCGGCAGACGTCGGCGCAGTGGTCCCGGCTGCCGGGAACCACATGGGCTGTGGCCCCATGGGCCTGGATCATGGCGATCTTGCCCGGCGACGTACCCTCGGGGACGTAGATATCGCAGGCGATGCCGCACCGGCCGCAGTAGGCCGCCACGCTGTTGCCGGCGTTGCCGCTGCTGTCCTGGACGGCGACTTCCACGCCGATGGATTTCATATGGGCCACCAGCACCGCCGCGCCCCGGTCCTTGAAGGAGAGGGTGGGCATATAGTAGTCCATTTTCAGCAGCACGTCTTGGTCCAGCGGGACCAGGGGCGTCATGCCCTCGCCCAGGGTCACGTCCCGCCAGGTATCGCCGGTCAGAGGCAGAAAGCGGCGGTAGCGGAACAGACCCCAGACCGACCGGTCTATCAGGTCCAGATCAAAGGCCGGAGGCGTATAGTCCAGCTGCCAAAGGCCGCCGCATGAGCAGTGTGAGGCGCGGGTGTCCACAGGCGCGGTGGCTCCGCAGCGGGTGCATCGGAAATTCATCGCAGTCCCTCCTGGTGATGGTTTACAAAAATCATAGGGCAGCGGAAGGAAAATGTCAAGGCAGCACCGCACAATTTGGCAAGAGCATTCGGCCAAAGATTTTGCCTCATACGAAAGTTATAAAAGGGCGGGAATACTGTATGTCAGCGTGGCGAAAAGACTTTTTCGACACGCTGTGTTTGGAAGGATATTTTGACAGGGCGCGTGCATCAATCCCCTGCGGCAAACCCATTGGCGCGGCAGCCGGGCGGGTTATTGAACGTGCAGGGAGCTCAAGGCCGCCCCCTGCACACGGAAGCAGGCGGACGCCCATGATCGCCGCCGGGGCGGCGTTAAAATAGGCCGCTGTATCGGGGCATGGGGTAATCCATCTCATAGCTCCGGCACAGATCCAGGAAGGCCCGGGCGGAGGCGGTCAGATATTTGGCCCGGTGCCGGACGATGTAATATTTCCGCCGGAACTCCAGCCCCTCCACCCGCACCGAGACCACCAGCCCCTTGCTCAGGGGCCCCAGGACCATCCGGTGGGGCAGGACCGTAATGCCCAGGCCGTTGATGACGGCGTTGACCAGGGCCGTGGTGCTCATGGCCTCCCAGATGGGCTCCACCGAGAGTCCCGCCTCCTCCATGACCCGCTGGAAGGTCTCCCGGGTTCCGCTGCCCGGCTCCCGCAGCAGAAATTTCTGGCTTCGGAATTCCTCTTGGGTCAGGGTCTGGCCCTGGACAAACCGGCCCCGGGCCGGACAGATCACCACCAGATGGTCCTCCATGTACTCCTCGGACTCCAGGGACGGGCTGTGGGACATGCCTTCCATCAGCGCCAGATCCAGGTCGCTGCTGAGAATCTGCGCCTCCAGCCGGTCCGAGGGCTCGATGACGGCCCGGATCTCCGTGCCGGGATGGCGGGCGTAGAAGGCCTTGACGTAGTTGGGCAGAAACTGAGAGCCGATGGTGATACTGGCCCCCACCCGCAGAATACCGAAGGTGTCCCAGTCGCGCATGCCCTTTTCCATATCGTCGAAGAGCGACGTGATATGGGAGGCATACTCCCACAGCCGCTTCCCGGCCGCGGTGATCTGCAGATGACGGCCCACCCGGTCAAAGAGCACCACGCCGTAGTATTGCTCCAGCTCCTTCAGCGCCAGACTCACCGCCGGCTGGGCCATGGTCAGCGCCTCCGCCGCCCGGGTGGTGTTGCAGCCGCCGTCGCACACGGCCAGGAAGATTTTCAGATGGCGAATGGTCATGCCCTCGCCTCCTTATAACAAATTTATTATAATTTCGATTTAATTATATTATTTTTCTTATCTGATTACAAGTGCTATACTGAAGGCATCACCAAGAGGAGGCTGAGAACTTGAACGGGAAAAAAATGAGAACGCTGTTTTTATCCACCTTACAGCTCAGTGCCTGCACCTTTGGCGGCGGCTTCATCATCATTCCCCTGATGCGGAAGAAATTTGTGGAAGAGCTCCATTGGATCGACGAGCAGGAGATGCTGGACCTGACCGCCATTGCCCAGTCCTCGCCGGGGGCCATTGCGGTGAACGCATCCATTCTGGTGGGGTACCATGTGGCCGGTGTGGCGGGTGCGCTGCTGACGGTGCTGGGCGCAGTGCTGCCGCCGCTGGTCATCATCTCGGTGATCTCGATGTTCTATGCGGCATTCCGGGACAATGTCATCGTCAACATGGCCATGACCGGCATGACGGCCGGCGTGGCGGCGGTCATCTGCGATGTGGTCTGCACCATGGGCAAGACGGTGATCCAGCAGCACCGGGTCCTGCCGGTGGCGGTGATGGTGCTTTCGTTTATTGCAGCGTACTTCTTTGATGTAAACATTATTCTGATTATCGTGATTTGCGGTGTCGTGGGCGCCCTGGACACGATCCGGCAGAGTCACCGGAGAAAGGAAACGGGATTGGCATGATTTACTTACAGCTGCTGTGGAGCTTTTTCCAAATTGGCTTGTTCAGCATTGGCGGCGGCTACGCGGCCATGCCGCTGATCCAGCACCAGGTGGTGGAACTCCATCCCTGGCTGACCATGACCCAGTTTGCCGACATCATGACCATTGCCGAAATGACGCCCGGTCCCATCGCCATCAACTCGGCCACCTTCGTAGGCATCCAGGTGGCAGGCATCCCCGGCGCCGTCATCGCGACGGTGGGCTGCGTGATCCCCTCGTGCATCATTGTGATGACGCTGGCCTACGTCTACTTCCGGTTCCGCAATCTCACCATGGTCCAGGGCGTGCTGGGCGGTCTGCGGCCGGCGGTGGTCTCGATGATCGCGTCGGCGGGCATCGGACTGGTGCTGCTGGCTTTCTTCGGAGCCCAGACGCTGCCGGCTGATCTCAGCGGAATCAGCTATGTGTCCGTGGCCATTTTCCTGATCGGATTTGTGGTGCTGCGGAAATGGAAAGTCAACCCGATGTATGTGATGGGCGGAGCAGGCGTCCTTGGCGTAGCGCTCCAGTCCCTGTTCTGAGGAGGCGAGCTTCATGGAATACACGTTGAAAGCCGGTGCGCTCTATCTCCACGACCGGATGCTGGCGCGGATCAAGAATTGCTTCAGCGGACCGGAGAAGCGCATTGTGTCGGCGGACGGCGATCTGCTGCTGCAAACGGAGATTCGGGCGGGGGCAAGATCCCCGGCGGGCTCCGGGGGATGTGCGCCAGCGGCGCTACAGCCTGGTGGATGCGGCGGGCAAGGAAATCGCCCGGGCCCAGCCGGACTACGCCGCGGGCGACGAGCCCGAGACCGTGGGCTGGCCGGTGTGCCGGACGCCCCGGGTGGACCACGCCCAGGTGCGGATGGAGGGCGACTATGAGCTTGTCATGCAGAACAGTCAGAATTATCAGCTCCAGCAGTCCTCCGGCGAGACGCTGGTCCGGATCATGCACCGGGGTCTCAACGGCGGCTGGGATATCGAAACGAAGAAGGCCTTCTCTCCGGCGGAGCTCTGCGGAATCTTTGTGTTCTGCCGGTATATCGAACAGGAAAACGAGTTCTTGGTTGTCTGAATGAAAAAGGGACCCGGGCGCGCCGCCTGCAAGGCAGCGCGCCCGGGTTTGTCTGTCCGCCCCCCACGGTGCTCGGCGCGGGCGCGTCGGGAATCGCGGGCCTGCCCGGGCGGATATTTAATCCGCCCCTACAGACGCACTCGCTGCCGTTTCCCGCTGTAGTTCCTGGTAGTCGTCGGGCTTCGGTGCGTAGCGCGTCTCGGCAATCCGGCCGTTCCGGCGGCAACCGCGCCATTTTTCCCGCAGCACCCATTGACGAACGGGGCAAACTATGGTACGATAGCTTTGCTTTAAAGGGAGTAGTTTCAAAGCTGTACCGTCAACAGCTCGGTCTCCGGACCTGGCGGTACGCGCCCTCTGATCGGGTAACAAGACTTTTCAGCCAGCCGTATTGCGCGGTTTGGCCGAAAAGTCCTTTTTATTTTGCTTTGGAAAGGATGAATGCCCATGTCAGCGCCCTATTTCAACCAGTCCGTCCAGGAGGCCCTGGACCGGCAGCAGGCCTCCCCCACCGGCCTTTCCGCCGGAGAGGTAAGCCGCCGTCAGGCGCAGTACGGCCCCAACAAGCTCTCCGAAGGGAAGCGGAAGACCGTATTCCAGGTGTTCCTGGAGCAGTTCAAGGACCTGTTGGTGGTAATTCTCATCATCGCCGCCGGAATCTCGGCCCTCTCGGACAATCTGGAGAGCACCTTGGTGATCTTCGCCGTGCTGATTCTCAACGCCGTCCTCGGCACGGTCCAGTACGTCAAGGCCGAGAAATCCCTGGAGAGTCTCAAGGCCATGTCCGCGCCCACGGCCAAGGTCCTGCGCAGCGGCGTCCGGACCGAGGTCTCCTCACCGGAGCTGGTGCCCGGAGACATCGTGCTGCTGGAGGCCGGCGATATGGTGGTGGCCGACGGCCGGATTCTGGAGAATTTCTCCCTCAAGGTCAATGAGAGCTCCCTGACCGGCGAGAGCGAGGGTGTGGAGAAGACCGCCGAGCCCATCTCCGGCGACCGAGTGGCCCTGGGCGACCAGAAGAACATGGTCTTCTCCGGCTCCCTGGTGACCTATGGCCGGGCCACGGTGCTGGTCACCGGCACCGGCATGGATACGGAGCTGGGCAAGATCGCCGCCCTGATGAACGCCACCCAGCAGCGCAAAACGCCCCTCCAGCAAAATCTCGACAGCTTCAGCGCCAAGCTGGCCGTGGTGATTCTGGCCGTCTGCGCCCTGGTCTTCGCCCTGTCCATCTTCCGCACGGGCATGGGCGTGCTGGACTCGCTGATGTTCGCCGTGGCTTTGGCCGTGGCCGCCATTCCCGAGGCCCTCTCCTCCATCGTCACCATCGTTCTGGCCATGGGCACCAAGAAGATGGCCCGGCAGAACGCCATCATCAAGGACCTGAAGGCCGTGGAGAGCCTGGGGTCGGTGTCGGTGATCTGTTCCGACAAGACCGGCACCCTGACCCAGAACAAGATGACGCCCCAGCACCTCTGGGCCGACGGCAGCCTCGTGGCGGCCAACGGTTTGGAGCTGGCCAACGACGTCCACCGGGCCATGCTCCAGGCGGCGCTCCTGGACAGCGACGCCACCAACGACGAGACCACCGGCAAATCCATCGGCGACCCCACCGAAGTGGCCCTGGTGATGGTGGGCGAGCAGTTCGGCGTGGTGGAGGAGGACTACCGGGCCCAGCATCCCCGGCTGAGCGAGTTGGCCTTCGACTCCGACCGCAAGCTGATGAGCACGCTCCACGACCTGGAGGGCGTCCCCACCCTCTACACCAAGGGCGCCATCGACGTGCTGCTGGACCGGTCCGACAAGCTGATGACCCGGGAGGGACCGGTACCGCTGACCGAGGCCCGGCGGGCGGAGATTCTGGCCGTCAACGACCAGCTCTCCAACCAGGGTCTGCGGGTGCTGGCCTTCGGCTGCCGGACTCTGGAGGCAGTCCGCCCCCTGACCCTGGAGGACGAACGGGGCTTCACCTTCCTCGGCCTGATCTCCATGATCGATCCGCCCCGGCCCGAGGCCATCCAGGCCGTGGCCGACGCCAAGCGCGGCGGCATCCGCACCATTATGATTACCGGCGACCACAAGGTCACCGCCTCGGCCATTGCGCGGCAGCTGGGCATCTTCGGCGACGGCGACTTGGCCCTCTCCGGCGTGGAGCTGGACGCCATGTCCGACGGGGAGCTGGACGCGGTGCTGGAGCGGGTGTCGGTCTATGCCCGGGTCTCGCCGGAGCACAAGATCCGCATTGTCCACGCCTGGCAGCGGCGGGGAAAGATCGTCTCCATGACCGGCGACGGCGTCAACGACGCCCCGGCCCTCAAGCAGGCCGATATCGGCGTGGCCATGGGCATCACCGGCACCGAGGTCTCCAAGGACGCCGCCTCCATGATTCTGGCCGACGACAATTTCGCCACCATCGTCAAAGCGGTGGTCAATGGCCGCAGCGTCTATGAAAATATCAAAAACGCCATCCAGTTCCTGCTCTCAGGCAACGCGGCGGGAATTTTCAGCGTGCTCTATGCCTCGCTGCTGGCGCTGCCGGTGCCCTTCCAGCCGGTGCACCTGCTGTTTATCAACCTGCTCACCGACTCGCTGCCCGCCATCGCCATCGGCATGGAGCCCGCCCGCCAGGGCCTGCTGGACCGCAAGCCCCGGAACCCCAAGGCGTCCATTCTCTCCCGGGGCCTGCTGACGGCCATCGGAATCCAGGGCCTGCTGATCGCCGTGGTCACCATGGCTGGCTTCTACCTGGGCTACCGCGGCGGCGACGCCGCCCTGGCCTCCACCATGGCCTTTTCCACTCTGACCTTGGCCCGGCTGTTCCACGGCTTCAACTGCCGGGGCCGGGAGAGCCTCTTCCGCCTGGGGCTGGGGAGCAACCCCGCTTCGGTCTGGGCCTTCCTGGCAGGCGTCGCCCTGCTCCTGCTGGCCCTCTTCACCCCCGGCCTCAAGAGCCTGTTCCTGGTCTCGCCGGCCTTCGGTCTGGCGGAGCTGGGGCAGGTGGCCCTGCTGGCCCTGACGCCTACGGTGCTGATTCAGCTTTATAAATCCCTCCGCCGGTAATTGCCGGTTGCAACGGAGCCGGGGGTGGGCTACAATGGGCTTACCAATTTCACCGTTTTTTGAGGAGGCGCCATGTTTCAACTGACCTATTTGGAGGACCCCGCCCGGCTCCAGGAGAACCGGCTTCCGGCCCGGTGCTGGTATATCCCCTTTGCCGACGAGGCCGCTGCCGCCGCCGGAGATAAGGCCCGGGCCGCCGGTTACCGGCTGCTCAACGGCCTTTGGCGGTTTTCCTATTTCGACGCCGCGCCCGCAGCCCTGGAGGCCCTGGAGGACCCGGCCCACCCCTGGCAGTGGGATTCGCTGCCGGTGCCCGGCTGCTGGCAGACCCAGGGCTACGGCAGCCATCTCTATACCAATATCAACTATCCCTTCCCCAACGACCCGCCCCATGTGCCGGACCGAAATCCCTGCGGCGTCTATGAGCGGGACTTCTACGCCGCTGCCGAATGGGCCGACCGCCGGGTGTTTCTCCGGTTCGAGGGGGTGGACTCCGCCTTCGCCCTCTATGTCAACGGCGTCTATGCCGGCTACAGCCAGGGGGCCCATCTCCCGGCGGAGTTCGACCTCACGGAGCTTCTGCGCTTCGGCGCGGAGAACACCCTTCGCGCCGCGGTGTTCCAGTGGTGCGACGGCAGCTACCTGGAGGATCAGGACCAGTTCCGGATGTCCGGCATCTTCCGGGACGTCTATCTGCTGGCCCGGCCCAGGGCGTATCTGTGGGATTATTTCATCCGGCAGTCCCACAGGTCCGGCCGGGTGGAGCTGAAGCTGGAGTATGAGACCCGGGGCGCGGTACCGGTGTCCGCGGCGCTGCTGGACCCCGCCGGGCAGTTGGCGGCCCGGGCCGACGGCGACGGCGCCGCGCTGACGCTGACCGTGGACCGGCCCGTCCTCTGGAACGCCGAGCATCCGGCCCTCTATACCCTGGTCCTCCGGGCCGGGGAGGAGGTCATCCGGGAGGATGTGGGTCTGCGGACCGTCACCGTGGAGAACCGGGCCCTGTGCATCAACGGCGTGCCGGTGAAGCTCCGGGGCGTCAACCGCCACGACACCCATCCCCGGCTGGGCCACTGTGCCACGATGGAGACCATGGTCCGGGACCTGCTGCTGATGAAGCGGGCCAATATCAATACCATCCGCACCTCCCACTATCCCAACCCGCCGGAGTTCTTGCAGCTGTGCGACCGCTACGGCTTTTACGTAGTGGACGAGACCGACCTGGAGATGCACGGCGGCGCCCAGTTCGACGGCGTCTACGCCATCCGGGACGACCGGCTGCCCAACCACCAGGACGCCTGGACGGCGGCCTTTGTGGAGCGGGCCCAGCGAATGGTGGAGCGGGACAAGAACCGGCCCTCGGTGATCTTCTGGTCCCTGGGCAACGAGTCCGGCTTCGGCAAGAACCACGAGGCCATGGCCGACTGGATTCACAGCCGGGACCGCAGCCGTCTGGTCCATTATGAAAACGCCATCCACGCCGGACATCCGGCCTGTGTGGACGTGTGCAGCGCCATGTATCCCACGGTGGAGCAGGTGCGGCAGGAGGGCGAGCGGGACGATCCCCGGCCCTACTTCCTCTGTGAGTACAGCCACGCCATGGGCAACGGCCCCGGCGACGCGGCCGACTACTGGGCGGTGATCCGGCAGTCGCCCCGGCTCATCGGCGGCTGCATCTGGGAGTGGGCCGACCACGCCGTGGAGACCACGGCTCCGGACGGCACGCCGGTCTACGGCTACGGCGGCGACTTCGGCGAGCCCATGCACGACGGCAACTTCTGCATGGACGGCCTGGTTTTCCCGGACCGGACGCCCAGCCCCGGCTACTTCGAGGTCCGGGCGGTCTACCAGGGCGCGGATTTGCGCTGGGACCCCCTGGGCCGTCTGACGGCGGAGAATCGCTTTGACTTTACCGATCTGGCGGACTATGACCTGGAGCTCAAGGTCCGGCGGGACGGCGAGACCATCTGGCGCACGGTCTGCCAAGCCGCCGTGCCGCCCCATCAGACCGCTCCGGTGGCGGCGGAGCTGCCCCGGGTGGACGCCTGTGCCTGGGGGACCTATCTCCACTGGGCGCTGCGGACCCGGACGGATACGCCCTGGGCGGCGGCGGGCGAAGCCGTGGCCGAGGGCCAGCTGCCCATGGCCGTGCCCCAGGTGCGGCTGCCGGCCTCCCAGCCGGTCTGCCGTCCGCTGACCGTGGAGGCCAGACCCACCGGCTGGCAGATCACCGGCGAGGACTTCTCCTATCATTTCAGCCGGACCGACGGCGGCTTTGACAGCCTGGTCCGGGCCGGACGGGAGCTGCTGGATGCGCCGATGAAGCTGGACGTCTACCGCGCCCCCACCGACAACGACCGGAATATCCGGCTGGACTGGTACTGCTACGGCTCCCTGGAAATTCCCGGCCACAGCTCCGCCCATTATAATTTGGTGGAGACCAAGACCTACGAGGCTTCCTGTACGCTGCTGCCCGACGGCCGGGCGGAGCTGGCGCAGAAGGGCGTCCTGGCCCCCGTGGCCCGGCGGCCCATACTGGCCTTCCGCTGCGTCTACCGGATTCATCCCTCCGGCGAGCTCCAGGTGGACTTCTCCGGCACCCGGCTGGAGGAGGGGCCGTACCTGCCGCGGCTGGGCTTCACCCTGGTGCTCCGGCCCGGTCTGGAGCAGCTGGAGTACTATGGCCGCGGGCCCCGGGAGAGCTACCGGGATATGCAGCATCACGGCATGGTGGACCGCTACCGCACCACGGTGTCGGCGGAGTACGTACCCTATCCCAAGCCCCAGGAGCACGGCAATCACACCGATGTCCAGTGGGCGGCCCTGACCGACGACCGGGGCGCGGGCCTGCTGGTCAGGACGCCCGGTTCCATCGAGCTGGCCGCGTCCCACTGCGACCCCCGGAAGCTGGAAACCGCGCAGCACAGCGGCCTGGTGGAGCACGACGCCCGGACCTGGCTGCGAATCGACTACAAGGTCTCGGGCATCGGCTCCAACAGCTGCGGCCCGGAGCTGGCCCCGGCCTACCGGCTGGAGGAGCGGGAAATCGCCTACGGCTTCACCCTCCTGCCCGCCGACCGCGCCGCCATAGACCCAGCCCATTGGGCCGCCTGTGCGTCATTAACGTGACCTCGGTCGCACATATTACCGTAAAGCCTCCCCGAGCCCCTGCCAGCCGAATCTCCGGCCGAGCCGTTGACAACGTCCCCCTGATTGGGAATGGCACTGAAATTCCAATGGCATTTCTGTGCATGAAATAGTCCTGAGAAAAACCGGTGCAGAAAGTCCGTTGAATAATGGCTGAAAATGGAGGGACTGGGGGACACCATAAGTAACAGTAGAGCGCCACAGATTTGAGATCTATGGCGCTCCGCTGT
>DXHQ01000094.1 GCA_019113345.1 Candidatus Faecalibacterium intestinigallinarum | reverse complement strand
TCAAGAGCGATATCACCATTACCGTTAAGTTTGAATCGGTTACGCCCAAAGTTGACTCCATCACCGTCGCTTGGAAGAGTGGTGCAACCATCTACGTCGGCGACACCATCGACAACGACAACTGGAGCAATTATCTGACCGTCACGGCATTCGACGCAGACGACAATAAGATTGAGAATCCGAACATTACGCTTAGTGATTCTTATACTTTCAAAGAGGCCACAAAATACACCTGGTATGCTTTCACCTTTGAGGTAAATGGAGCTTCTAAGTCTGCCACTGTTGCATTCGAGGTGAAAATGCCCACATTCACTCTTGACTCCAACGGTCAAACTTTCAGGCAAGGTTCGTCGCTCTTCTATAAAGATTCCGGCGCTGATAGTTTCAGAACAGGAATGAGATTCAAACGTACAGATAAGGATTCTAATCTTCCCATTACTCAGCCAATGGTAGAGACTATCAAAAATATAAGCGTTCTTTCTTATACTGATCCTAATGGCACCGTGTATCCCATTTATCCCAGTATTGGTTTTGGCTTCACTAGCCCCGGAGCATGGAAAGCTCAAGTTTACTACTACGATACAAGCGCCGATATCACTTATGAGTTTACCATCGATATAACTGTTACAACTTAAAAGTATCAGTATCTATCACCCCAGGCACTAATGAACCACGCCCCCGCCCTCCTTTTGGGAGAGCGGGGGCGCTTTGTGTTTGCTGCGCGTTTATTGGGGCGTTTCCTGATTGGTCACCGCCCGCACCAGCTTGTCCAGCTGTTCAAATGTATACAGGCGGTTGAAAACTTCCAGCATTTCCTTTTTGGAAAGCCTTGGCGGCAGGCCCAGGGCGGCCAGCAGGCGGTACTTGCGCTCGGCGGCGCCGGCGGTGCCGGACAGGCCCCAGTCGTACAGGTCGCCGTAGGTGACCGGGCGGCCGGCGGCCGCGGCCAGCGGCGGGGCGGCGCCGGCCTCGGGGCCGAGGGCGTCCAGCAGGTTTTGGCGGACGATCTCGTCCGGCACCCCCTCCACCCCCAGCAGGCCCTCCTTGCCGGGGGCGGCCTTGCGGCGCTCCTTGCCGGGCAGGGCGGGGACGTAGGCCTGCGCCACGTGCTCGGCGCCCACGAGGTTGGTGATGTAGGTGCGGATCTGGAAGCCCGCGCGGTCCGAGTCGGTCAGCAGGATCAGGCCGTTTTGGACCGCCAGCTCTTTCAACAGGCGCTGCCGCTTCTTGTCCGAAAAGATGGCAAAGCCCCCGGTGGGCAGGATCATGGCGTCGGTCAGGCGGGCCAGGCGAGCCGCGTCGTACTTGCCCTCCACCACCAGCACCCGGCTGGTGTGGATGCGCTCGGGCGCGCTCATCGGCTGCCCCCTTCCATCGCCAGACGGCACAGGGCCGTCTCCAGCAGAATCTGCGGGCTGACCGGCTGGCCCTTGAGGTTTTTGTCCAGCTCCAGCAGGATGTCCAGGCAGGCTTTCAGCTGCGGCAGGGTGTAGCCCGCCGCCGTCTGGGCCGAGCGTTTGAGCCGGTAGTCGCTGCCCTTGTAGCCAAAGTCCTTAAAGACGGCGCTGTAGCTCTTCTTGTGCTGCTGGCCCAGCTTGACCCGGTACAGGTCGACGTAGCTGCCGATCAGGGCGGCGGTGATGGCGATGGGCTCCTGCCCCAGCCGCAGCAGAATGTGCAGCTTTTTGCAGGCGGCCGCCGTGCTGCGGGCGGTCACCAGCCGCACCATCTCAAAGACATCGGCCTCCAGGCTGACCACCCCCATCTCGGCCACCAGCGCCGGGGTGATGGTCCGGTAGCCGGCAGCGGCCGCGAGCTTGTCCACCTCGTTTTCCAGCAGGTAGGGGTCCTCGCCGCAGCGTTCGAGCAGGGCCGCGCCGGCCGGGCCCGACAGCTCTGCCCCCTGGGCGGCGGCCCGCTCGGCCATCATCTGGCGCAGCTGGGTGGGGCCGGGCCTGGCCAGCTCTTCGGCCCAGCCCAGCTTCCGGCACTGGGCGATCACCCGCTGCGCCCGCTTGCCGGGCTTCGCCTTGCCGGTGCGGTCGGCCTCAAAGACGCTGCCAAAGACCAGCACCGCGTTCTCGACGTCGGCCACCGTGTCGGCAAAGGTCTCCAGATCCTTTTCGCTGTAGGCGGCGGGGTCCAGCTCGGGCAGGCAGACCACCCGCTTTGTCCCAAAAAAGGAGATGGTCCCCGCCGCGGTGATCAGCTGCTCCACGTCGGGGGTGGCGCCGTCCAGGACGGTCACCTCCTCGCCGGTGCTGCGGGCCAGCAGGGCGCAGACCGCCCCCACTGCCCGCCGCACCAGATAAGGTTCGGTCGAGTAAAAATAGAACACCGGGCAGCCCTGCTCGACCAGAGCCGCCAGCTTGTTTTCAGCGGGCATCGCTTCATCTCCTGTCTCATTGCGTTTTGCTGCCGCCGCCCGGGCGCAGCCAGAGCTTAGCGGGGGCGGTGGGGCTGTCGGGGCGCATCCAGTCATAGCGCCCGAGGGCGAGCACCTCCTGCCAGCGGAAAGCCGCCGGGTCGGACGGCGAGGCCAGCAGCCAGTCGACGGCTGCGGCGCTTGCCAGTTCAAAGTCCCCGCTCACCACGCCCAGTCGCCAGCGGTCCACCGTCACCCGGACGCCGACCCCGCCGCTTGAGCGCATCATGTCCAGCACGATGTCGCCCCGGACGGTCTGGTGGTCGGTGTAGGGCTCGAACCGGCCGGGGGTCATCACCCGCTCGGCCGGCGGCTGGTTGGTCCGGGTGGGCTCCATCCGCAGGTCGACCAGCAGGGTGGCCTGCGCCTGCCCGTGGCGGGCCAGCCAGCGCTCCACCGCGCTGCGGCCGCCGCTGCCGCCCCGGTAGAGGACGACCGTCTGGTCGTTCTGGGCCAGCACCACCGACGGGGTGCGCACCCCGCCGATCAGTTCGATGCGGACCACGTCCCGGTTCACCGCCAGACCCGCGCCGACGCCCACCCCGGCCGCCAGGACCAGCGCGGGCAGAAATACCCGCGCCCGCAGCCGCCAGCGGTAGGCCAAAAAGCACAGGCCCATCAGCCCCAGGCTGACAAAGGCGGCGTAGCGGGTGTCGAAGGCGAGCTGTGCGCCCGGCCAGCCGGCCACCATCCTGGCCCAGCCGTTCAGCAGCCGGACCAGAAAGGCCGCGCCCCAGGCGCAGGCCCGGCAGACCGGGCCCAGAGCCGGAACCATCCCGGTCAGGGCCGCCGCGATGCCCAGCACCATCATGGGGTTGACCAGCCAGAGGACCGCCACCCCCGACAGCAGGGCGTAGGGACTGGTGCTCAGCCCCCGCAGCACCAGCACCGGGAAGGTGGCCGCCGAGGCGCAGACGGCGATGCAGCCGGCCTCCCAGACGGCGTCCCAGAGGCGGGCGGCCAGCCGGAGGGGCAGCGGGCGGGGACGGTGTTCTTCTTCCTCCCGCAGCCTGCGGGCGGCGCGGCGGCGGGCCAGTTCCGCGCCGGCCAATGTGCCGGCCACCGCCGCAAAGGAGAGCTCAAAGCCGACGTCGCAGACGGCGTAGCTGTTGGCGGCGCTCATCGCCAGGCCCCCGAGGGCCAGACTGGTCAGCGGGTCGGCCGGGGCCATCAGCCAGACCCCCAGCGCCCCGATGCAGACGGCGGCCCCCGCCCGCAGCACCGACGGGGTAAAGCCGGTGATGCCGGTCAGCAGCGCCGCCAGCGCCACCGGCCAGAGGGCGGCGGCCCGCCTGCGCCAGACCAGCGCCGGGTGAAAGCCGTTTCGGGCCGGTTTGGGCGCCGAGAACTGCATCTGCACCAGACGGACGCCCAGCCGGCGGTAGAGTTTCCGGCCCGGGCGGCCGGGCAGGTTGGCGGCCAGCTGCTGGCCCCGCTCCAGCCAGCGGCGCCGGTCGAAGGCAGGCAGGCCCACCTTGCAGAGGATGGTCACGTGCATCCCGCTGACCACCAGCACATGGGAAAGGCCCGCCGCCCGGTAGGCGCTGTTCAGCTCGGAGGTGATGCGGGTGCGGTCCCCGACGATCATGGCGGCCAGCGCCCCGGCCTCGTCCCCGGCAAGATGCCGGCAGAGGGCGTCGCTCAGGGCGGCCTGCAGCCGGGCCGACCAGGCCCGGAACCCTTCGCCCGGGCCCAGGCGGGCAAAATTCCGCTCGTATCCGGCCAGAAAGACCACCCCGTCGGCGTAGCGGTCGGGCCGGTCGGCGGGGGCGGGCGCCTCCAGGCTGAACCAGCCCTCGATCTTCTCCCCCGCCTCGCACAGGGGCAGCCCGTCGCACTGACAGCAGAAGGCGGCGGCTTCGCCGTCCGCTTCTTCCACCCGCAGCCGGGCCCGGACGGTGGAGCGGGTGTAGCCGGCCTGCACGTCCTCGACGGCGGCAATCAGGCGGACCGTCCGGCCGTCGTACCGCTCGGTCAGGGCGGCAAAGCGCGCGCCGGTGTGCAGGCTGAAGGCCAGCCCCAGCGCCGCGCCGAGCGCCAGCCAGAGCCCATAGCCCCGGCTTTTGCCGCCGGCCAGCAAAACCAGCGCCGCCAGACCAAAAAGAGCCGCAAGGGGCCAAAAACCCGCCTGCGGCTCGAAAGCTGCGATCAGCTGTGCGCTCAGCGCACCGGCGAAGAGCGCGCAGACCGGCCGCCTGACCCCATCAGTGGAAGAACAGAGGCAGCGGCTCGAGGAAGATGATATCCTCCCGCTTGGCCGCGTCGCCCTCAGCCAGGACGGCGGCCTGGCCCACGATCTGGCAGTGGGTCTGCTCGGCCAGGTGGTCCAGCGCCTTGAGGGAGCCGCCGGTCGAGATGACGTCATCCACCACCAGCACCCGCTTGCCGTTCATCTCCTCCAGCTCGTTGCGGTCGATGACCAGCTTCTGTTTGCCCTCGGTGGTGATGGACTGGTCCTCGACGATGACCGGGTCCTTCATATACAGCTTGACGTTCTTGCGGGCGCAGACGTAGGGCTTGCCGCTCTGGCGGCTCATCTCGTGGGCCAGGGGGATGCCCTTGGCCTCGGCGGTGAGCAGGATGTCAAAGTCGGGGCACTTTTTCAGCAGCTCGCCCGCTGCGGCCACCGTCAGCTCGGTGTCGCCCAGCATGATGAAGGCGGCGATGTCCATGTGGTCGTTCACCTTGCAGACGGTCAGCTCGCGGGTCAGGCCCGCGACCTTCAAAGTATAAGTCTCAGCCATTGGTATGATCCTCCTTATCCGCCCCGGCTCAGCCCGCGGGCCAGCCCATGGGGCGCTTTGCCATCACATGGAAGTGCAGGTGCTTGACGCTCTGGCCCGCATCCTCGCCCACATTGGAGACGATGCGGTAGCCCCCGTCGCAGCCAAGGTCGGCGCACAGTTTGGCGATGGTGGCGAAGATATGGCCCAGCAGGGCCCCGTCCTCCTCGGTCAGCGCGGCAGCCGAGGGGATGTGCTTTTTGGGGATGACGAGGAAATGGACCGGGGCCTGCGGGTCAATGTCGTAAAAGGCCAGCAGCGCGTCGTCCTCGTACAGCTTGTTGGAGGGGATTTCCCCCGCGGCGATTTTGCAGAACAGGCAGTCTTCCATGCCGGACAGCTCCTTTCATGGGGTGTATGTTTCTATTGCAGCGCCCCTGACAGGGCGCATCGGGCCTTAGTTCATCTCCTGGGCGATGGCGCCGGCCGCTGCGTGCAGGGCCTCGTCGATCTTGTTGGGGTCCTTCAGGCCGGCCATGGCAAAGTCGGGCTTGCCGCCGCCCTTGCCCCCGGCGATGGCGGACAGCGTCTTGACCAGGCTGCCCGCCTTGAGGCCCTTTTCCTGGGCCAGCTTGTTGACCGAGACGGCCATGGTGATCTTTTCGCCCTCGCTGCCCACCAGGACGGCCGCCACCGGCTTTTTCGCCTTGTCGCGCAGGGTGTCGCACATCCCGCGCAGGGTGCCGCTGGCGGTGCCGGAGAAGTAGGCGGTGATGACGCGGACGCCGTTCACTTCCTCGGCGCTCTCGAAGAGGCTTTCCACCTTGGCGGCGGCCACCTCGGCCTTGACGGTGTCCAGCTCCCTGGTCAGGGCCTTGTTCTCGGCCATGACGGCCTCGGCGCGGGCGGCCAGGTCGGCCACATTGTTGGCCTTGAGGGCGGCGGCGGTGGCCCGCAGGACCATCTCGTTGGCGTTGGCCCGCATCAGCAGGTTCTTGCCGGTGACGGCCTCGATGCGGCGGATGCCGGCCGCGACCGACGACTCGCTGATGATCTTGAAGCAGCCGATCTGGGCGGTATTCCTGACATGGGTGCCGCCGCAGAACTCGGTGGACCAGCCGCAGACGTCCACCACCCGGACGACTTCGCCGTACTTTTCGCCGAAGAGGGCCATGGCGCCCATCTTCTTGGCCTCGTCCAGGGCCATCGACTGGACCTTGACTTCCAGCGCGTCGAAGATCTTGTCGTTGACGATCTGCTCCACCCTGGCCAGTTCCTCGGGGGTGACGGCGCTGAAGTGGGTGAAGTCGAAGTGGGTGACGTGGGCGTCCTGATAGGAGCCGGCCTGATGGACATGGTCGCCCAGCACCTCGCGCAGGGCTGCCTGCAGCAGGTGGGTGGCGGTGTGGTTGCGGGCGATGGCCCAGCGGTATTCCTTGTCCACCTGGGCGGTCAGGGTGTCGCCCACCCGGACATAGCCGTTTTCCAGCACGCAGGTGTGGACAAAGTAGCCCTTGGGGGTCTTTTTGACATCCAGGACACGCAGGGCGCAGTTTTCACCGGTCAGGACGCCGTGGTCGGCGGTCTGGCCGCCCATCTCGGCGTAGAAGGGGGTCTTGTCCAGCACCACCAGCACGCCCTCCTTGGCCTGGTCGTCGGTGGCGATGGCGTCGGTCAGGGTCTCCTCGTCCGACAGGGCCACCACGACGCCCTGGTCGGTCAGGGTGTCGTAGCCGGTAAAGACGGTGGGGGCGGCGTCCAGCGCGCCGAACAGGTCGGCGCTCCAGCCCGAGATATTCTTCTTGAGGCGCTCGGCGCGGGCCCGCTCCTTCTGCTTGGTCATCTCGGCGTGGAAGCCCTCTTCGTCCACCTGGATGCCCTGCTCGGCCGCGATCTCGCGGGTCAGGTCGAGGGGGAAGCCGAAGGTGTCGTTCAGCTTAAAGACGTCCAGGCCGCTCAGGGTGTTCTGGTGGGCCTTTTCCATCTGGTCGATGAGGTTTGCCAGGATGTTCATGCCGGCGTCGATGGTCCGGGCAAAGTTGGCCTCCTCGGTGCCGATCACCTTCTTGATATAGGCGGCGTGCTCCCGCAGCTCGGGATAGGCGCTCTCGCTGGACTGGATGACCGTCTCGACCAGGTCGACCAGGAAGGGGCCCTGGATGCCCAGCAGCCGGCCGTGACGGGCCGCGCGGCGCAGCAGCCGGCGCAGCACATAGCCGCGGCCCTCGTTGGAGGGCAGGATGCCGTCCGACACCATGAAGGTGCAGCTGCGGATGTGGTCGGTGATGACGCGGATGGAGATATCGGTCTTTTCGTTCTGGCCGTAGGTCTTGCCGGCGATGTGCTCGACATGGTGCAGCACGCTCTGGACGGTGTCCACCTCAAAGAGGTTGCCCACCCCCTGCATCACGCAGGCCAGACGCTCCAGGCCCATGCCGGTGTCGATGTTGGGGCGGGGCAGCCGCTCGTAGTGGCCCTTGCCGTCCGAGTCGAACTGGCTGAACACCAGGTTCCAGATCTCCATAAAGCGGTCGCAGTCGCAGCCGGGGCCGCAGGTCGGCTTGCCGCAGCCGTATTCCAGGCCGCGGTCAAAGTAGATCTCGGAGCAGGGGCCGCAGGGGCCGGAGCCGTGCTCCCAGAAGTTGTCCTCCTTGCCCATCCGGACCATGTGGTCGGGGGCGATGCCCACCTTCTGGGTCCAGATGTCGTAGGCCTCGTCGTCGTCCAGGTAGACCGAGATATACAGCTTGTCCTTGGGGATGGCCATCCACTCGTCGCCGGTCAGGAACTCCCAGGCCCAGGGGATGACCTCCTCCTTGAAGTAATCCTGGAAGGAGAAGTTGCCCAGCATCTCGAAGAAGGTGCCGTGCCGGGCGGTGATGCCCACCCGCTCGATATCGGGGGTGCGGATGCACTTCTGGCAGGTGGTCACGCGGTGGCGGGGGGGTTCTTCCTGGCCCAGGAACCACTTCTTCATGGGGGCCATGCCGCTGTTGATGAGCAGCAGGCTGGGGTCGTCCTTGGGCACCAGGGGGAAGCTGCCCAGGCGCAGATGGCCCTTGCCCTCGAAGAAGGTCAGGTACTTTTCACGCAGTTCATTCAAACCGGTCCATTGCATAAACGATTCTCTCCTTGTTTTCGTCGACAGTCTCACGGCAGCGGGCGGAAACAAAAACAGCCCCCGCCCCGGCAAAGGGACGAAGGCTGCCGTAACTGCTCCGTGGTACCACCCAATTTGCGGCGATGAAAACCGCCGCCTCTTTTGCCGCAATAACGCTGCGCCGCGCCCGGCTTATCTCACCGGGAGCTCGAGGGTGGCATGGGATGCGGCCTGCCGGCGGGCTTTTCAGCTCATGGTCCGCTCTCTGGGCGGCTGCGCGCGCATCCCTGGCCCTGTCATAGCCAAGTATGTCTTTGTTCAGGTTTGGGCGCGGGAGGCCCGCACCCCTTAAATTATAGCATGTACGCGGCTTTTGTCAACCGTTTCGCTCAAAATTCCAGCGCGGGGCTGACCTCGCTGCGCCGCTGGGCCTGGACGATGCAGTCCCGCCCCGGCACGACGCCCCCCGCCCCAAAGGTGGTAAAGACGGTCTGCAAGGCGAGCGGCGGGGTGTTGTTCTCCTGCGAAAGGTGGCACAGGGCAAACTTTTCGCACCCCTCCTGCACCAGTTCCAGCAGCTTTTCGCTGCATTCGTCGTTGGACAGGTGGCCCCGCGGCCCCTCGATGCGGGCCCGCAGGTAATAGGGGTAGGGGCCGTTGCGCAGCATATAGGGGTCGTAGTTGCTTTCCAGGGCCACCAGCGCGCAGCCGGACAGGGCGGCGTGGACGGCCGGGGTCAGGGTGCCCAGGTCGGTGGCGATGGCCATGGTCTTTCCGTCCGGGGTGGTGATGCGGTAGCCCACGCAGGGCACGTCGTGGCTGGTGGGAAAGGCCCGCACCCCGAACCCGGCGACGTCGGTCTCTGCCCCGGCGGCGGGGTCGAGGACACGGACCGGGCAGCCGGCCGGCAGAAGGTTCGCGTCTTCCAGGGCGGCGAGGGTGTCCTCGGCGCCATAGACCGGCAGCGGGTGCCGTTTGAGAAAGGTGGAAAGGCCCTTGACATGGTCGCTGTGCGCATGGGTGACCAGGATGCCCCCACAGCCGGCGGCTTCCAGCCCCGCTTCCCGCAGAGCGCCGGTGGTCACCCGCACCCCCTTGCCCATATCCACCAGCAGGTAGCCGGCGCCGCAGCGGACGACGCTGCAGTTGCCCGACGAACCCGAGTAAAGGGAGATCAGTTCTGCCATCCCTACGAGGCCCTCCCTGCCTCACATAACGCGCCAAAGGAGCCGCGCGCCCGGCACGGCCCCTTTGGGAAAGTGGTTCTTCTTACAAAGCCTGGTCGAGGGCGGCCGGGACCCGCTCGACCTTGCGGATGTCGGCCCCGAGGCCGCGCAGCTTTTCGACGATGTTCTCGTAGCCGCGCTCGATATGGCCGATCTCCTCGATCTCGCTGGTGCCGTCGGCCATCAGGGCGGCGATGACCATGGCCGCGCCGGCCCGCAGGTCGCTGGCCCGCAGCGGGGCGGGCAGCAACCGCTCCACCCCTTCGATGACGGCCACCTGGCCGTCCACCTGGATGTTGGCCCCCATCTTGCGCAGCTCGTCCACATAGCGGAAGCGGTTGTCCCAGATGCCTTCGGTGATGGTGCTGGTGCCTTTGGCCACGCTGAGAAGCACCCCCATCTGGGGCTGCATATCGGTGGGGAAGCCCGGGTGGGGCATGGTGTTGATCTTGGTGGGCAGGATGTCGCCGGTGCGGGTGACCCGGACGGCGTCGTCGAACTCCTCCACCTCGGCCCCGCAGCGGCGGAGCTTGGCGGTGATGGGCTCGAGGTGCTTGGGGGTGACGTTGCGGATCAGCACGTCGCCGCCGGTGGCCGCCGCGGCCACCATATAGGTGCCGGCCTCGATCTGATCGGGGATGATGCTGTAGGTGCAGCCGTGCATCCGGCTGACCCCCCGCACCTTGATAACGTCGGTGCCCGCGCCCCGCACGTCGGCCCCGCACATATTCAGGAAGTTGGCCAGGTCCACCACATGGGGCTCCTTGGCGCAGTTTTCCAGGATGGTCTGCCCTTCGGCCATGACGGCCGAGAGCATGGCGTTCATGGTGGCGCCGACGCTGACCTTGTCAAAGAAGATGCGGGCGCCGCGCAGCTTCTCTTTGGCGCGGACGGTAATCATGCCGTAATCCACGCTGTCCTGCGCGCCCAGGGCGCTGAAGGCCTTCAGGTGCTGGTCGATGGGGCGGGGGCCCAGGTTGCAGCCGCCCGGCATGGCCACCTGCGCCTTGCCGAAGCGGGACAGCAGCGCCCCCAGAAAATAGTAGCTGGCCCGCATCTGCCGGGACAGATCGTCCGGCACGTTGGTGGCCACCAGATGGGTGGTGTCGATCTCGTAGGTGTTGCGGCTGAGCATCCGCACCTGCGCGCCCAGGGCGCTGAGGATGTTCAGGCTGACCGAAACATCGCTGATATTGGGCAGGTTTTCGACGACGCAGACGCCGGCGGCCAGGATGGTGGCGGGCAGGATGCCCACCGCCGCGTTCTTCGCGCCCGAAATGTCGACCTCGCCCTGCAGGGGCCTGCCGCCTGTAATAACAAACTTCTCCAAAGTAATGATCTCCTTCATGGGGTCCGCAGCAAATAAGACGTCCCACGCCGCATCCCGGGCAGGCCCGCCCCGAAATTCGACCAAGGCAGGCCGCTTTTTATGGCAGCGCAAACACGCTGCCGCCCTTTGCGGCTACCCTATTATACACAACTTGCGCAAAAAAGCAAAGTTTCCGGCCCGGGGTTTGCTCTTATTTTCTGTTTTGCCCAGATTCTCTCGATCCATTCGTGTATTTTCTCTCTTTTACACAGAATGTTCCAGCTTTGGACGCCGTCACCAGACGCGGTCCTGGCTCTCGGCCTCCTTGATCCAGCCCAGCTGATAGGCGATGACCAGCTGTTTCAGGTCGTGCACCTTCTCGCGCAGCACCTCGCCCTCGTCCACGTCCTCGACCAGGACGCGGCGGTTCTCCTGTTCGAGGATGTTCTCCCGCGAGACGATGTCGATGTTCTCGCGGATGGCCTTTTCGGCGCTGATGAAGGGCTGATGGGTCCGCAGGGACATATCCCGGCTGGAATAGGTCAGGGTGTAGCCGGCGATGCCGGTCTTTTCGTGGTAGGCGCGGCAGAACCCGCCGTCGATGACGATCAGCCGTCCCCCGCCCTTGATGGGGCTCTCGCCGTTTTTCTCCTGCACCGGCACGTGCCCGTTGATGATGTGGCAGTACCCCGGCAGCCCGAACTCGGCCAGGATGCGCCGGCAGGCGGATTCCTCGTTGTACCAGGTGTAGTAGGGGTCCTTGACCTCGGTGTGGGTGGCCTTGTCGGCGACAAAGAGCCGCTCAAAGGTGGTCATGGCGCTGCGCCCGAACAGGGGCGACAGCTTGCCGCACCACAGATACCACAGAAAGTCCTGCCCGCTCTGCCGGGCGGCGCTGCCCTCGGGGGCGTAGTAGCCCCGGCGGGCCCGCTCGTCGCAGTAGTCCATCAGGGCGCGGCCGGCGTACAGCCGCCCCTCGAACCGCTCGGAGGCAAAGGAGCCCTTTTCGGTCATGGGCACCGCCCCGTGGTAGAGCAGGTTGCCGTTTTCGATGTGGTAGACGCTGCCCTTGGCGTAGAGGAAGCGGATGTGCTGCTGCAATTTTTCGCTCTGGCGGAAGGAGGCTGTCAGCTTGTCCATCACCAGCTGCTCGTCGGCGTTGAGGGCGGCGGGGGCGGCCGGGTCGACGGTGGGGAAGCTCGTATCCCGCAGCGGGTACTCTCTGCCGGCGATGTTCACCGTCCCCTTTGCGTAGTCGATGCGGCGCAGGTAGTCCCGCCCTTCCATCTGGAAGTCGGGATTGCGGTCGATGACGGCGCACTCCAGCTTGAACATGATGATCGAGATGGCCTTGTGCATGACGGCGCAGCGGTGCAGCATCCCCTCGGTGTAGGGGCCGCGGGCGGCGTCGGTGTGGGGCATCCAGACGGTCAGGTCGTCGCCGCCGTAGTAGCGGTCGGCCAGGCGCTGCAGATGGCGCAGGTTGATGCTGTAGCAGTCCTCGATCATGCCGTGGTTGTGGTAGGCCAGGGTGGTCTTGAGAACGGTGGCGCAGCACAGGGGGCTGCCGGCCGCCGCCCCCATCCAGACCACGTCGTGGTTGCCCCACTGGATGTCCACGCTGTGGTGGCGCAAAAGCAGGTCCAGGATGATGTCGGGCCGGGGCCCGCGGTCGAACAGGTCGCCCACGATGTGCAGCTTGTCCACCGCCAGCCGCTTGATCAGCTCGCACAGCCGGGTGATGAACCGGTCGGCCCGGCCGTTTTCGATGATGCTGCCCACGATCTGGCCGTAGTAGAGGTCCTTGTCGTGGTCCTCAAAGTGGGCGTGCAGCAGCTCGTCCAGCACATAGCCGCAGCCCGCCGGCAGGCAGGCGCGCACATAGCTGCGGGTGTGCTTGGAGGAGACCAGCCGGCAGATGTCGATCAGCCGGAACAGGGTCTGGCTGTACCAGCCCTCGAGGGCGGCTTCGCCCGGCTGCTTGGCCTTGAGCTGGGGCAGCTTTTCGGCCGGGTAGTAGATCAGGGTGGCCAGCTCGGCCCGCTCGCCGGCGGGCACCGCCTGGCCCAGCACCTGGTCCACCTTTTCCCGAATGACCCCCGAGGCCGAGTTGAGGATGTGGACAAAGGCCTCGTTCTCCCCGTGCAGGTCGCTCATAAAATGCTCGGTGCCCTTGGGCAGCTTGAGCAGGGCCTGGGTGCTGATGATCTCGCTGGCGGCCGCCGCCTGGGACGGGTAGTCCCGGGCAAGCAGGTGCAGATATTTCAAATTGCGGCGGATCTCTTCGGTCTCGGTGCGCATGGCGTTTCCCTCCCTGTGCGCGCGGGGCGCATCTTTTCAAGTTTTTCCCTTTCAGTATAACACGGCGGGGCCAAAAAATGGTATACTGTTTGCGTAAATCTTTTGGAAGGGACTTTATGCACTATGCCCACATCCTTCGACATCCCCAGCCGCTGCGCCCTCTGCCCCCGGCGCTGCGGGGCCGACCGGGCCGCCGGGCAGGCCGGCTACTGCGGGGCCGCCGGCACGTTAAAGGTGGCCCGCGCCGCCCTCCACTTCTGGGAGGAGCCCTGCATCAGCGGCGCCCGCGGCAGCGGCACCGTCTTTTTCTCGGGCTGCGCCCTCAAGTGCTGCTACTGCCAGAACTACCCCATCAGCGCCGAAAGCTTTGGCCGGGAGATCACCGTCGAACGGCTGGCCGAAATCTTTCTCGAGCTGCAGAGCCAGGGGGCCCACAACATCAACCTGGTCACCCCGGGGCAGTGGCAGCCCTGGATCATCGCCGCGCTGGACAAGGCCCGGGCGGACGGGCTGCGGCTGCCCATCGTCTGCAACACCGGCGGCTACGAGACGGCGGAGAGCGTCGCCCGCTGGCAGGGCTATATCGACATCTGGCTGGCCGACCTGAAATACGTCTCCCCCGCCCTGTCGGCGCAGCTTTCGGCCGCGCCCGACTATTTCGCGGCGGCCAAGACCGCCATTGAGGCCATGATGGCCCAGGCGGGCCGCCCCGTCTGCGACGCGGAGGGGATGATGCAGCGGGGGGTCATCCTGCGGCATCTGGCCCTGCCGGGCCACATCGACGACAGCTTTGCGGTGCTGGACCAGATGGCCGCCTGGAACGACGCCGACCCCGGCTGCTTTATCCCCAGCCTGATGAGCCAGTACACCCCCTTTTATAAGGCCAAGGAGGCCGGCATCGGCCGGCGGATCACTACCTACGAGTACCGCCGGGTGGTCAACTACGCGGTGGACAAAGGGCTCGGCGCCGGGTATATGCAGCAGCGCTCCAGCGCGAAGGAGGAGTACACCCCCGCCTTTGATCTGAGCGGGGTTTGAACGTTCTTTCGACCAGATGCACAGCAATTCCGACCAAAATTCGGCATCTTGTTGCAAGCGATTTTGGCAAGCCTGCTTGAAATCCAAAGCAAAAAGCAATATAATGGATACAAGATTGCCAAGCGGCAGCCCGGCCGCATCCGCTCCAACGCAACAACAAAGGAGGAGTCCTCATGGAACACCACAACCCTCTGCAAAACCCGGACGTCAACGCCCCCAAGTTCATCACCTGCGGCGAGATCATGCTCCGCCTGACCCCGCCCAACTACGAGAAGATCCGCATGGCCTCCAGCTTTGAGGCCAGCTACGGCGGCAGCGAGGCCAACATCGCCCTGGCGCTGGCCAACCTCGGCGTGGACAGCACCTTCTTCAGCGTGGTGCCCAACAACAGCCTGGGCAAGAGCGCGGTGCGTATGCTGCGCTCCAACGACGTGCACTGCACCCCCATGATCCTGGCCACCCAGGAGGACGTGCCCACCCACCGTCTGGGCACCTATTACCTCGAGACCGGCTACGGCATCCGCGCCTCCAAGGTCACCTACGACCGCAAGCACAGCGCCATCACCGAGTACGACTTCTCCCGCGTCGACCTGGACGCGCTGCTGGACGGCTTCAACTGGCTGCATCTGAGCGGCATCACCCCGGCGCTGGCCCCCAACTGCCGCACCCTGGTGATGGATATGCTCAAGGTGGCCAAAAGCAAGGGCCTGACCGTCAGCTTTGACGGCAACTTCCGCAGCAGCCTGTGGAGCTGGGAGGAGGCCCGCGACTTCTGCACCCAGTGCCTGCCCTACGTCGACGTGCTGCTGGGCATCGAGCCCTATCACCTGTGGAAGGACGAAAACGACCACTCCAAGGGCGACTGGAAGGACGGCGTGCCCCTGCAGCCCAGCTACGAGCAGCAGGACGAGGTGTTCCAGCACTTCATCGAGCGGTATCCCAACCTCAAGTGCATCGCGCGGCACGTCCGCTACGCCCACAGCGGCAGCGAGAACAGCCTGAAGGCCTTTATGTGGCTGGACGGCCATACCTTTGAGAGCAAGCTGTTCACCTTCAACATCCTGGACCGCGTCGGCGGCGGCGACGCCTTTGCCAGCGGCCTGATCTACGCCATGCTGCACAACTACAAGGCGATGGACATCATCAACTTTGCGGTGGCCAGCAGCGCCATCAAGCACACCATCCACGGCGACGCCAACATCACCGACGACGTGAACACCATCCGCAACCTGATGAACATGAACTACGACATCAAGCGCTGAAACAAAACGACGCCCTCCGGCCGTGCCGGGGGGCGTTTTTCAGGTTACAGCTCGATGGTCTGGCCGGTCGAGAGATAGTGCAGCCGGGACATGGACTGCGCCATCCACTCGTACTGGGGGCGGCCGGTGCAGTGGCAGGTATAAAACACGGTGGGGTAGGCCTCCAGCGCGCGGGCGTAGCCGGTCAGGGTCTCGTCCAGGGGCAGGCCGCTGAAATGGAAGCCCCCCACCAGCACGTCGGGACAGAACCAGTCCGCGATGTTCAAGATTCCCTTGTGGGAACAGCCGCTGACCAGCACCCGCCTGCCGCCCTCCTCGATGAGGAGGTAGTGCTCGTGGCGGAAGTCCTCGGGCAGGAAGGCGTCCCCCTCCCGCACCGTCAGGCCGGCGGCGTCCGTCTGCTGCCGCCGGGGCCGGCCGTTGCAGGTGAACAGGGTCAGCCCGGGGGCGATGACCGCCCGGTCCCCGGCAAAGCGCAGCCGGGGGCTGACCGCCAGGGCGGGGTCGAGGCCGATGTACCGCTCCCGGCCGTGGTAGTGGGGCTCGAAGGCGTGCTCGTTCAGCCAGACCGGCGCGGCGCTGTTCAGCGCCAGAAAGCGGGCCAGCCCGCCGCCGTGGTCGTAGTGCCCGTGGGAGAGGACGGCCAGGTCCACCGCCGCAAGGTCCGCCCCGAGGGCGGCCGCGTTGCGGGCAAAGAGGTCGGTCTGCCCCATGTCAAACAGGATTCTGTGCCCCAGCGCCTCGATGTAGAGGGACAGGCCGTGCTCCCGGCCGAGGGTCCCGGCCAGCTGGCCGGATACGGTGTTTTCCACCAGTGCTGTCATCTTCATGCTGCCGCCGCCTTTCCGGAAAGATGCTTTTATTATACCGCATCGGGGTCCAAAAGGGAACGCCCGGCCGGTGATATATCGCCGCGGGGGCTTGACATTTCGCCCGCCGCGCCTATACTGGACTGTGGACATGAAAACAGGGGCGCCGAAAGGCTGAGATCCGCTTGCGCGGAGCACCCTCCAACCTGATCCGGGTAATGCCGGCGTAGGTAAGTTTGCGGAACGTCCGTTTTGTAAACAGCCCGTGCGCCTGCCAAAAGCGGGCGCATTTGTTTTTGTGTACTATTTTTGATGGGAGTGTTTCTCCATGGCAAAAACCTATTCCAAGACCCGCATCCTGGTCGAATGCGCGCTGATGATCGCGGCGGGCACCGTGCTGAGCAACATCAAGATGTTCACCATGCCCAACGGCGGCAGCGTCACCCTGCTGAGCATGCTGCCCTTTGTGCTGGTCAGTTTCCGGCACGGGGTCAAGTGGGGGCTGTTCACCGGCTTTGTCAACAGCCTTTTGCAGATGCTGCTGGGCTTCTGGGCGCCGCCGGTGCCCACCTTCCTGTACTTTCTCGGCGAGGTGCTGCTGGACTATGTGCTGGCCTTTATGGCGCTGGGCCTGGCGGGCCTGTTCGCCCGGCCCTTCAAGAACCGTCTGGCGGGGGTGGCCTTCGGCACCTTCATGGCGGGGCTGCTGCGCTTTCTGTGCAGCTTCCTGTCCGGCGTGCTGATCTGGGGCAACCTGAACGAGGGCCTTGCGGCCTGGACCTACAGCCTGGGCTACAACGCCAGCTATATGCTGCCCGAGACCCTGCTGACCGTGATCGCCGCCGTTCTGATCTGCAAGGCTGCGCCCCAGCTGTTTGCCGCGCAGGAGCGCGCCGCCGCCTGACGCGCCAAAAACCGCGCTCTGCCGCCCGAATCCAAGCCGGGCGGCTTTTTTGCAAAAAATTGCAAAAAACCTGTTGACATTTGCCCCCGCCTCTGCTATAATAACTGACGTCGCCGGTCAAACGGCACGGCGGACA
>DXHQ01000093.1 GCA_019113345.1 Candidatus Faecalibacterium intestinigallinarum | reverse complement strand
GAGATCGACAGCGCCTTTGCCTGCGAAGCCTACGACTGCGGCTTTGCGGTGCCGAGCTTCGCGGCCGGCTACCTGGAATCCACCGCCGCCGGCGCGGCCACCGCCCGCAACGCCGCGGTGTCCTGCACCGTCTCGGGCCATGGCGAAGGTACCGTCATCAAGTGCGACCCCAACGTCAGCCTCTACAGCCCCAATGTCTGCATCCCGGCCATCCGCTATGCCGTCCCCGCCGGACACAGCAGCATCGAGACCGAGATCAAGGCGCAGGCGTAAACGGATATAAGAAGGACGTAAAACAAAACGTCCCGCCCGGCCGACAGAAACAGCAAACCGCCCCCGCTGCGCAAAGGCAGCGGGGGCGGTTTTGTAAGTTTACATCAGAATATAGAGAATTTTATTCGTTCGATGTACGGAAACAGACGAACATTACCCAATACTGGAACACGGCAAGGAACAGGATGATATCACCCAGAAGGCTGGTATGCGCAAGGCTGACGATAAAGCCCCAGATAACAGCACCCACAACCAGAAGAAGGAGAGAAAGCAGCTGCGCTCTGGTGAGAAACGGCCGGCCCTCTTCCTTTGCCACACAAATGGATTCGCCGACGGCCAACGCAATCGCTAAGACCGGGAACAAGGTGAAACCAAGTGTAAAGCCGCCGCTTTGCGAGCTGACATAGGTGCAGAATGCAATGGCGACGAGAGAAAGCAATGTGCTGTAAATACAGGCTGCTGTGCTAACAAGACTTGACGTGGCGTGTTTTAGAAAGAGGGCTGCCGCCGATACGGCCTGTAAAACAGCCATTGCTACAAATAAAATCAGAACAAGGCTGTAAGCTGGCGGAACCTGGCCGTAGATAGCCAGTATGGCATCGCGCAGCTGAAAAATGGAAAAAGATGTATCAATGGAAAAAAGCGAGGCGAGACCTGCGATATCCAACCGAAACCATTTTGCAAATGGAATGATGGCGGAACCGGCCGCAAGAACAATACTCAGTGTACGAAACGGGATATTGGATTTTTCGGACGACATAATGATACACACTCCTTCACAAAAAATTGCCGCAAATGAGGTTGTGTCTAGTATACATTACTTTAACTAATGTGTCAAGTATATTTAATAGTTAATTATACAATCACATAAAAGTTATACTATTGATTAAAGAATTCGCACATTCCATCCTACAGAGGAGTTTAACTTGTATGATTGATTATGAGTTGATCGGCAGCCGCTTGAAAGAGGCGCGCAGAACTGCTGGTCTCACACAAGAAGAACTGGCTGAACAGGTATTTCTTTCTACAGTATATTTGTCTCGCATTGAAAATGGCAAAGTTTTTCCAACTTTGGAGACTCTTTCCAATCTGTGCGGCGCTTTGGGAGTCAGTCTGGGTTGGTTATTTTCAGGTATTGAGGTAGAAAAAGAGGATTACGGCAACGAGCAGGTAGTAGAGCTGTTCAAGTCTTGCAAGGGGCGTGTGAAGCCCATTGCTCTCAATATCCTGCGGGAATTGTCTCAACTGTAACATAAACGCAAAAGCAAACCGCCCCCACTGCGCAAAGGCAGCGGGGGCGGTCGTTCTGTTTTGGGTGGGGTTGGCGATTAACCCTGTTCGCCGGCGCCGGCGGCCGGGTCGGGGTCGTCGGGGGCCGCCTTGCGGGGCGGCAGCTGCAGCTCGGGCATCAATTCGTTGTTGATGACGGTCAGCATTTCCTCCAGCTTGTCGACGTCCTCGGGCGAGAAGCGCTCGCGCACCCGCTCGATGACGGTGTGCAGGTAGGAATAGCTGATGCTGTAGTAGTCGATATATTTCTGGGTGGGACGGAGATGATACTCCCGCCGGTCGGTGGTGGACTGGATCTTTTCCACATAGCCCTTGCGGACCAGGCTGCCGATCTTATAGGCGGCGTTGGGGGTCGAGATCTGCATCATGCGGGAAAACTCGGCGATGGTCGGCTCGCCCAACGCCATGATGCCCTCCATGCAGAAGGACTCGACGGTGGTCAGCGTAGCCTCCCGCGTGGCGAACCGGTGGAACACTTTCTGGTAAAAGTGCAGCTTGAATTTGGTGTAAACGGCCTGGAACGCATCTTCCAGCATGGACTCTCCCCCTTTCCGAGTATCTCACCTAGTAGTATTATATCACAACTTTGAACCAAGTGAAAGGCTTTCGGGGCAGAAATTGCCGCCAAATAGACAAAATTCTGCTTTTTTCAGGCCGCAAAGCCGGTGGTCACCGGTATATCCTGCCAGAGCGCGCCGTCGGCGCGGTAGAACCACTGCACAGTGCTGCCGTCGGCGCACAGGTAATCGAGGCAGTAGACCTGCCCGGTCTCGACGGGGCTGATGTACTCGGTGTGGGGCAGGACGGTGCCGTCGGCGGGCAGGGCTGCGGCGGCAGCGTAGCTGTCGGGGATGAGCCAGTAGGTGCGGGAGAGGTACTGGTCGGAGAGGGCGGTCAGGTCCTGTTCGCCGAGGCAGACGGCGGTGTACTCGGCGCCGCCGAGGGTGACCGGCGCGGTCTCGCCGGCGCGGGCGTAGTCGATGCCGGCCGAGAGGTTGCGGGCGACAAGGGCGGTGCCGTACTGCTGGCGCAGCTGGTTTGCCATGCAGGGTACCGTGCCGGTGTAGTAGTCCATGGCGTAGAGGTTGGAGTGGGCCGACCCGGTGATGACCATGATGCTGGCCCCCATCGGCAGCGCCTCAAAGGCGCGGGTGAGGTTTTCAGTCATGGCGTTTTCCCGGTAGGCGTTGTCGCCGGTCTGGTAGTACTGCTTGCCCTGGTCGATCACCCGCTGGGCCTCGTCCCAGTCGGCCGAGCCCATCTGCCCGGTCAGCGCCAGGCCGATCAGGTAGCGGGCGCCGGTGGTGTTGTACTGATGGCCGACGTCAAAACCGTGAAAGACCGTCTCGGGGCACCGCTCCTTGATGGCCTTGTAGAAATCCCAGACGTCCTGGCTGTGCATGGCGGCGCCCTCCCAGTCCTCAAAGAGGCGGCTGAGGATGGCATCGTCCTCCGCCTTCATCCAGAGGTTCATAAAGGCGGCCGCGTAGGACGGCACCTCGATGAAGAGGTCCCGCATCCCGAGATGGCGGTAATAGCCCTCCCAGGCTTCCAGCTCCTGCGCAAGGCAGGCGGGGTCGGCGTGGGTTTCGCCGTAGAGATAGATGCGCCCGGTTTGGGGCTGCGCTTCGGCCGCCGCGCCGGGGGCGGCCAGCGCCAGCAGCAGGGCCAGCGCCGCGAAGAGACTTGCCAGCTTTTTCATGGGGGACCTCCTTTTCTGCTGATGTGTTGATGTAGTTTATTCTTCTGCGGTGAAGCCCACCGTCACCGGCGTTCTGGCCTGTTCCGGGTCGTCCGCGCGGTAACAGCGGCGCTCCACCGTACCGTCCTGCAATGTGGTGTCAATGAGGAACACCTCGCCGTTTTCCACCGAGCAGGGGTAGGCGTCGCAGCGGAAATTGTGCAGGGCCCTGGGCAGGTCTTTCACGTCCTCGTAGGCGTCCAGCACCTGCCAGAACTGCATCCCCTGGGATGCGCCGAGGTTGACGGCGGTATATTCCTTGCCGTTGAGGGTCACCGTTTCGGTCGCGCCGACGGCCGAAACGTCGTCGGCAAAAGACAGGTCCAGCGTATGGAGGTCGTCGCCATACGTCTCGCGCAGCTGGCCTGCCATGCTGGGCACTGTGCCGGTGCTGTAGTCCTTCTCGTATACCCAGACGTGCGCATCTCCGTAAATGCCCATGATGCTGGTGCCTTCCGGCAGGGCGGCGTAGGCCCGCCGGAAGTTTTCGGCCATGGTATTTTCACGGTAAACATTATCATGTTCCCCTTTGTTGTAACCGACGCCGTAGTAGGTCTCGCCCTGCTCGATGTTCTCCCGGGCGAGGCGGTACTGCTCCGAATCCTGCTGGCCCGCCGCTTCCAGTTCACTCAGATAACGCTGGCCCATCGACCAGTAGCAATGGCCCACGTCGGTGCCGTGGAAGACCGTCTCGGGGCAGTTCTCCTTGATGCTGTGCAGAAAATCCAGGGTGGTCTGGGAGTGGCCTTGGGTCCCCTCTATATCCTGGAAGATCTGGTCCAAAATGGCGTCGTCCTCGGCCTGCACCCACTGGTTCAGATACTCGGCCATAAAATAGGGGTACTCGACAAAGAGATGGCGCATCCCCTCTTCGTGGTAATAGTAGTCCCAGATCTCAAATTCCTTCTGGTTGATCTCCGGGACGGAATGGGTTTCCCCATACAGATAGATCTGCCCCTTCCCGGCGCTGCCGGCCGGGGCGGAACAGCCGAAGCAGGCCAGTGTTAAAAGCAAAACGCAGAGTAAACTTGCAATTCTTTTCGTCTTTGCGTACAACATACGTTCCCTTTTCCCTCTTTCTTCCTGATGGAAAACTCTCCCCGCCGGATGAAGGGCGGCCGCGCCGGGCAGACTAACCTCACGTTTGAGCGAAAGGGGGCGCATCGCCGCGCCGGATTACAGAGAGCTTTACCTTGAGATGTTTCGCGCCAGCGAAGCGGCCATCCGGCTGCTCCAGCAGGCGCAGGCCCGCGCCGAAGAGGCGTACCTGGCGGCCGAGCCGCCGCCGCTTGCCCTGCCCGAAACAGAGAGGCCTGCCCCGCGGGGCGGGCCGCCCTGTTAGAGAGGCTGGAGCGTTACCCCCGCTTGGCCTCGGCTTTGGCAAAGAACTTCGCGTCGTTGACCACGATCCGCTCGTGGACCCCCTGCCCCACCGGGCCCCTGTCGTCGTGCAGGGTGACGGTGAAGGTCAGCTTGCGGCCCTCGACGGCGATCAGCTCGCTGTCACAGGTGACGGTCAGCCCCACCGGGGTGGGGGCGGTGTGCTCGAGGGAGAGTTTGGTCCCCACCGTGCCGCAGCCCGGCTCGAGTTCGGGCGCGACGCTCTGCCAGCAGGCCTGTTCAGCCAGGGCGGCCAGAGCCGGGGTGGCGAACACATCCAGTGTGCCGCTGCCCATGGCGCGGGCGGTGTTGGCAGGGGTGACGGCCGCCAAGGCGCGGCCGCGGATACCAGCTTCCAGCATATTCATTTCCTCCTTTGCGGGGCCGTGCGTTCTGGCGCGGCCCTCTTTTTATTAGAATAGCACATTTTGCGGGGCATTGCACCTTTTTTTGAGCAGAAAAACGGAGAAGATGGGTTTGTTACATCTTACCGAAATTTTTTTCAGGAACCTCTTGACTTTGCCGGGGAGAGTGCTATAATGAACACATGAACAGATGCTCATATGTTTCTCGGCAAAGGAGGCTTTGAGAATGGAACAGATGGAGCCCAAGAACGCCCCGGCTGAAATGCCGGACGACGAGGTCCTGTACGAGCTGGCGGACCTGTTCCGGGTGTTCGGCGATTCGACCCGGATCAAGATTTTGTATGCCCTGCACGACCAGGAGCTCTGCGTCCAGGACATCGCCGCCGCCGTGGCGCTGAGCCAGTCGGCCGTCAGCCACCAGCTGCGGGTGCTGAAAGACTCGAAGCTGGTCCGCTTCCGGCGGGACGGCAAGACCGTCTACTATGCGCTGGACGACGACCATGTGCGCAGCATCCTCTCGCTGGGGATGGAGCATATCGAAGAATGACAGCTTGGAAAGGACCGGTACATCATGAAAAAGACTTATAAGATCGACGTCGACTGCGCCAACTGCGCCAACAAGATGGAGGCTGCGGCCCAGAAGACCCCCGGCGTTAAGAACGCCGCCGTCAACTTTATGACCCTCAAGATGAGCGTCGAGTTTGAGGACGGGCAGGACCACAAGGCCGTGATGCAGCAGGTACGCGCCAACTGCAAAAAGGTGGAGGACGACTGCGAGATCTTCGGGATTTAACATCCTTTCCACACCGGCGGAGTGTGAAAAACGGTTTGGTTTTCAACTTTTTCCACCGCTTTTTCCACCATTCTTTTGAAAAACTCGAAAATTTACGAGGAAAAGCCCTTTTTATCCCCCAAAACGTTGGGGAAAACTGGTGAAAACGGTGGAGAAATGCCGCGTCCGCCCCAAATGCTGTGGAAAACCACACGACTTGCCTGCAAAAGGAGGCGTCTGTCATGAACGCAAAGCAAAAGAAGATGCTTTACCGCATCCTGATCGCAGCGGCGCTGCTGGTGGTCATCGCGCTGCTGCCCCGCACCGGGCTGCTGGCGCTGGCGCCGGTGCCGGTGGTGCTGCTCTACCTCATCCCCTATCTGGTGGTGGGCTGGGACGTGCTGCGCAAGGCCGCGCTGGGCGTCAAGAACCGGCAGCCCTTTGACGAGTGCTTTCTGATGGCGGTGGCCACGGTGGGCGCGTTCGCTCTGGGCGAATACGCCGAAGGCTGCGCCGTCATGCTCTTTTACCAGATCGGCGAGCTGTTCCAGGCGGTGGCGGTGGGCAAGAGCCGCCGCAGCATCGCCGCCTTAATGGACATCCGCCCCGACTATGCCAATCTGGAGCAGCCCGACGGCTCCTTTGAGCAGGTCGACCCCGACGAGGTGGAGGTGGGCGCGGTCATCGTGGTGGAGCCAGGCGAACGGGTGCCCATCGACGGCGTGGTGCTGGAAGGCGTCTCGACCCTGAACACCGCAGCCCTGACCGGCGAGAGCCTGCCCCGCGACGTCAAACCCGGCGACGAGATCATCAGCGGCTGCGTCAACATCAGCGGTCTTTTGCGGGTGCGCACCACCAAAGAGTTTGGGGAGTCGACCGTCTCCCGCATTCTGGACCTGGTGGAAAATTCCAGCATGAAGAAGGCCCGGGCCGAGAACTTCATCACCCGGTTTGCGCGGGTGTACACCCCGGCGGTCTGCTACAGCGCTTTGGCGCTGGCGCTGGTGCCGCCGGCGGTCCTGGCGCTGCTGGGGCAGCCCGCTGCCTTCGGCGACTGGGTCTACCGGGCGCTGACCTTCCTGGTCATCAGCTGCCCCTGCGCGCTGGTCATCTCCATCCCCCTCAGCTTTTTTGGGGGGATCGGCGGAGCCAGCACCTGCGGCATCCTGGTCAAGGGCTCGACCTACCTGGAAGAGCTCTCCCGCACCGGCATCGTGGTCTTTGACAAGACCGGCACCCTGACCCGCGGCGTCTTTGAGGTGACCGAGGTCTGCCCCGCCGCCGGCGCGGACAGCGCCGCCCTGCTGGAAACGGCGGCCCTGGCCGAGAGCTACTCCAAGCACCCCATCTCCCAGAGCCTGAAAAAGGCCTGCGGCAAAGAACTTGACCCCGCCCGTGTGGCCGGCGTGGAGGAGCTGGGCGGCTACGGCATCACCGCGCAGGTGGACGGCAAGCCGGCGGCGGTGGGCAACGCCCGCCTGATGGCCAAACTGGGCCTTGCCGTCCCGGCGGCGGACCGGCCCGGCACGGTGGTCTATGTTGCGGTCAACGGCGCTTACGCCGGGTACATCCTGATCTCGGACGTGGTCAAGCCCACCGCGGCCAAGGCCATCGCCGGCCTCAAGCGGGCGGGGGTGCGCCGGACCGTCATGCTGACCGGCGACGCCGAGCCGGCGGCCAAAGCGGTGGCCGCGCAGCTGGGCATCGGCGAGTGCCGCGCCGGCCTGCTGCCCGAGGACAAGGTCGCGCAGGTGGAGGCCCTGTTGGAGGAAAAGCAGCCTCGTGAAAACCTGGCCTTTGTCGGCGACGGCATCAACGACGCGCCGGTCCTCTCCCGGGCCGACCTCGGCATCGCGATGGGTGCCCTGGGCTCGGACGCCGCCATCGAGGCGGCCGACATCGTCCTGATGGACGACGACCCCGCCCGCATCGCCCTGGCCATGGACATCTCCCGCCGGACGGTGCGCATTGTCTACCAGAACATCGTCTTTGCGCTGGCCATCAAAGCCGCCTGCCTGCTGCTGGGCGCGCTGGGCCTGGCCGGGATGTGGCTGGCCATCTTCGCCGACGTCGGCGTGATGGTGCTGGCCGTCCTCAACGCCACCCGCGCCCTCTACACCCGCGACCTGGTCCGCCGCAGCGGACTGGC
>DXHQ01000092.1 GCA_019113345.1 Candidatus Faecalibacterium intestinigallinarum | reverse complement strand
CAACGCTGACCCTGATCTTCATCGTGCTGAAAGCCGCGGGGCTGGTCGCCTGGTCCTGGGTGTGGGTGCTGTGCCCGGTCTGGCTGCCGGCGGCGGTCATCGGGGGCACGTTCCTCGTGATACTGGTGGCGGGCCGGATCAAAACAGGCAAATGGTAAAAAGGGCGGGGGGCTGCGGCCTCCCGCTTTTTGCATTGCGGGTCCCGCCGTGGTATACTGAAGCAGACACTTTGTTTTTGAGAAAGGAGCCAGCTGTATGGCAAACATCTATACCCTCTCCGGACCGGACAGCCTCACCGTCTATTGGGAGCTGCCCGCCCGGCCGGCTGCGCGGTACGACGTCTTTTTGGACGGCGCGCGCCGCGGCAGCACCGGCAAGACCCACTTCACCCTGCGGGGCCTTGCGCCGGACACAAGCTATGAGATCGAGGTCCGGCCGCTGGGCCGGGTGCGGGCCCGGACCGAAGCGCCCAAACGCCGCCTCGACGTTACCGCCCCGCCCTTCGGCGCGGCAGGGGACGGCGTGACCGACGACACCGCCGCTTTGCAGCGGGCCTTCGACGCCTGCGGGGTGGGGGACTGCGTCTATTTCCCGGCGGGAGTCTACCGCAGTGGGGCCCTGTTCGGGCACAGCGACATGGAGCTGTACCTGGACAGGGACGCCGTCCTGCAGGGGGCGGCCGAGCCGGAGGCCTACGCGCCCCGCATCCGCAGCCGCTTTGAGGGCACCGAGATGGAGTGCTACGCCAGCCTGCTCAACTTCGGCAGGCTGGACCACGCCGCCGGCCCCAACTGCCGCAACGTCCGCATCTGGGGCGAGGGGACCATCCGGGGCGGCGGCTACGCCCTGGCCTGGGCCACCATCCAGTCCGAGAAGGAGCGGCTGTGGGAGCAGCTGGCCGCCATGCCGGAGCTGGTCGCCAGCTGCGAAAACGAAAACACCATCCCCGGCCGGGTGCGGGGGCGGCTGATCAATCTTTCCAACTGCGAGCAGGTCCGCATCGCGGGGCTGACGCTGGCCGACGGCCCGAGCTGGAACCTCCACATGATCTACTGCCGGGACATCGTCACCGACCACTGCACCTTCCGCTCGGAGGGCATCTGGAACGGCGACGGCTGGGACCCCGATTCGAGCGAGCGCTGCACCCTCTTTGCCTCCGTTTTCTACACCCAGGACGACTCGGTGGCCATCAAGTCGGGCAAGAACCCCGAGGGCAACCTCATCAACCGGCCCGCCCGGCAGATCCGGGTCTTTGACTGCCGCAGCGCCTTCGGCCACGGCATCTGCATCGGCAGCGAGATCAGCGGCGGGGTGGAGGACGTCGCCGTCTGGGACTGCGACCTGGCCCATTCCCAGTACGGGCTGATGGTCAAGGGCACCCCCAAGCGGGGCGGCGGGGTCGCGGGACTGTCGGTCCGGCGGTGCACCCTGCCCCGGGTGATGGTCTGTCAGGTGGGCTACAACGACGACGGCGTGGCCGGGCCCCGGCCGCCCGTCTTCCGGGACTTCCTGTTCGAGGACCTGACCCTCACCGGCCGCTGCCTCGACGCCGACGAGGCGCTGGACGGCGGAGAGGGCGGGGGCTTCCGGCCCTGCCTGCCCATCCAGCTGGAGGGCTTTGACGCGCCCGGCTGCCAGCTGCAGAACGCCGTCCTCCGCCGGATCACCTTCACCGGCGGCGGGCCGGAGAGCATCCGCCTGGCCCGCTGCCAGGGGGTGACCATCGAGGATCTGCGCTGCGAATGAGGCGCCAAAAACAGGGCCCGGCGGCAAAAAACGGGAATTCTCAAGGAAATTTCAAGGTTTTTTTAAGATTTCTTCAAGATTGTCATGGTATGCTGGGTGCAAACCGTATCAAGGAGGGGTAACAACCGTGTTCAAGAAAAAACAACAGGGGGAAAAGGATGCAGCCCTCAGCCCGGGGACCGCGGCCCAAAAGAAGGGCGTCAAGCCGTTTCTGAAGCGCAACTGGAAACGGATCGCCGCCGGCGCGGCGGTGGTCGCCGTGGCGGCTGTGCTGTTCCTGCCCAAAAACAACGCCGTGCCCACCGCGGGCAGCGTCAATTATGTCCAGACCAACCCGCAGAGGCGGGACATCACCAACGTGTTCAGCGATTCCGGCACCATCATGGCGGCCAACACCTACGAGGTGCGGCCGCTGGTGCGGGGCACCGTCCTGACCGCCGACTTTGAAGAGGGCGACGTCGTCCAGGCGGGGGACGTCCTCTACACCATCGACAGCTCGGACGCCGCCAACAGCGTCGAGCGGGCCCAGCTTTCGGCCAACCAGGCCGAGCGCAGCTATGAGGACGCCGTCAACGCCGCCTACGTCCGCAGCGACATCGGCGGCACCGTCGTCTCGGTCAAGGTGGCCCCGGGCGACGTGGTGACTGCCGGGCAGGAGGTGGCCACCGTCCGGGACGACGGCACCGTGCTGCTGACCGTCGACTTCCCGGCGGCCGACGCCGCGGCCTTTGGGCCGGGGCAGGCCGCCCTCGTCACCCTGGACGGCACCTATGAGACGGTGACCGGCACCATCCGCTCGGTCTCGGGGGCCGACACCCTGAGCGAGGGGAATATGCTGGTGCGGCAGGTCACCATCGCGGTGCCCAACGCCGGCGCCCTCACCTCGGCGCAGGCGGCCACCGCCAGCGTGAACGGGGTCAGCGCCCTCGGCTCGGCCCATTTTGCCTACCAGAAGGAGCAGACCCTGACCGCCGCAGCCGGCGGCACGGTGGCGGCCCTCTGCGTCCAGCCGGGGGCCCGGGTGGCGGCGGGCGGCCAGGTCGTTCAGCTGACCAGCGACAGCCTGACCCGCCAGCTTGAACAGGCCGCCGACAACCTGCGCAGCGCCCAGCTGTCGGTCGAGGACGCCGAGAACACCCTCGAAAACTACACCATCACCGCCCCCATCAGCGGCACCATCATCCAGAAGAACGTCCAGGCAGGGGAGACCGCCGGCAGCGACAGCGCCTCCGGTTCCGCCACCCCGATGTGCATCATCCACGACCTGCGGTATCTGGAGATGACCCTGAATGTGGACGAGCTGCAGATTTTGTCCATGCAGGTGGGGCAGGATGTCCGCATCACCGCCGACGCCGTCCCCGACAAGACCTTTGAGGGGGTGGTGACCAACGTCTCTTCCAACGGCACCACCACCGCCGGCACCACCACCTACCCGGTCACCATCCGCATCGACGACTACGGCGAGCTGCTGCCCGGCATGAACGCCACCGCCGAGATCGAGGTGGAAAGCGCGGACAACGCCCTCTCCATCCCGAACGGCGCGGTCATCCGGGGCAACTACGTCCTGATCACGGCGGACAGCCCCAGCGCGGCGGGCGCCGACCCCGCCATGACCGCCCCCGAGGGCTACGTCTATGTCAAGGTGACCACCGGGGTCAGCGACAACGATTACATCGAGGTCACCAGCGGCCTGACCGAGGCGGACACCGTCGCCTACGAGGCGTCGGCCCCCTTTGACTTTGGCTACGCCCAGCCCGGCATGACGGTCACCGTCGCAGGAGGCTGAGGATGAGCGCACTGATCGAATTTGACGACGTCTGCAAGTACTATCAGATGGGCGACACCACCGTCAAGGCGGTGGACCACATCACCATGCAGATCGAAAAGGGCGAGTTCGTCGCCATCGTCGGCCAGTCCGGCTCGGGCAAATCGACCTGCATGAACATCATCGGCTGCCTCGACGTGCCTACCTCGGGCGTCTACCGACTGAACGGCAAAGATGTGGGCAGCATGTCGAAAAACGAGCTGGCCGAGATCCGCAACGAGATGCTGGGCTTCATCTTCCAGCAGTACAACCTTCTGCCCAAGCTCAGTTTGATGGAAAACGTCGAGCTGCCGCTGATCTACGCGGGGCTGTCCCGCAAAGAGCAGCAGGCCCGCGCCAGGGCCGCCCTCGAACAGGTGGGCCTGGGGGACAAGCTGGGCAACAAGCCCAGCCAGCTCTCGGGCGGACAGCAGCAGCGCGCTTCCATCGCGCGGGCCCTGGCCGGCGGCCCGGCCGTCATTCTGGCCGACGAGCCCACCGGCGCGCTGGACAGCCATACCGGCCGCGAGGTGCTGGGCATTTTGCAGAAGCTGCACCGGCAGGGCAACACGGTGGTGCTGATCACCCACGACAACTCCATCGCGGTGCAGGCCGAGCGGATCATCCGGCTGGAGGACGGGCACATCGTCTACGACGGCGACGCCCACGCCCCCGAGGCGGTGGTCCAGCCCCGCTACACCCCGCAGGCGGACCAACCGGAACAGGAGGGCAGCGCATGAATCTGAATATGCTGTACGAGACGGTCCGGCAGGCGCTGAAGAACATCTGGAGCAACAAGTTCCGCACCTTTTTGACCATGCTGGGCATCATCATCGGCATCATGGCCGTTATGATCATCGTGGGCCTGGGCAACGGCCTGACCCAGAGTATGCGGGCCAGTGTCTCCTCGATGGGGATGAACCTTTTGCAGGTCAATGTGTTCGGCCCGCGGGCCCGCAGCGTCGACATCAACGATATGTACGATATCATTGAAGAGCGGCCCGACCTCTTCTCAAGTCTGTCGCCCATCGTCAATATGGACCGCACCAGTTCGGCGGTCAAGGTGGGGACCAGGAGCTTTGACCAGACCACCGCCATCGGCGTCAGCGAGGCCTACGCCGGGATGACCGGCACCACCATCGCCGAGGGCCGGGGCATCCAGTTCGTGGACTGCGCCGAATACAAGCGGGTCTGCGTGGTGGGCGACTACATCGCCCGGGTGGGATACGGCGGCAACGCCATCGGCCAGACCATCAAGCTGGGCCCCAACCAGTTCACCATCGTCGGCGTCGCCGCGCCCGAGGTGGACGACCCCTCCCTGCAGGAGGGCAGCTCGGACGACTACGTCTACATTCCCTACACAACCGCCCAGCGGGCGGCCCGCAACGCCACCGTCTCCAGCTACGGCGTCACCACCGTCTCGGAGAGCCAGGTGGCCGAGGGCAAGGCAGTGCTGGAGGCAGGGCTGCAGGAGCTGACCCATTCGGAGGACAGCTACTTTGTCACCAGCCTTTCGGAGGTGCTGAACACCTTCAGCAGCATGATCGGTATGGTGGTGTCGGTCTTGACCGTCATCGCGGCCATCAGTTTGCTGGTGGGCGGCATCGGCATCATGAACATCATGATGGTGTCGGTGGCCGAGCGCACCCGGGAGATCGGCATCCGCAAGGCCCTGGGCGCCAAAGAACGGACCATCCTGGCCCTCTTCGTCACCGAAGCGGCCACCACCTCGGCCCTGGGCGGCGTCATCGGCATTGTTTTGGGCTACGGCATCTCGGCCGCAGCCAGCCCTCTGGTGGCTGCCCTGATGGGGGATGCCAACATGAGCATCAACCCGTCGGCCAGTTCGGTGGCGGTGGCCTTTGGGGTGTCGGTGGGCATCGGCATTCTGTTCGGCTACCTGCCCGCCAAACGCGCCGCCCGCCTCAACCCCATCGAGGCTTTACGATACGACTAAGAGAGGAGCGCAACCCATGAAGAAACGGATACTCTCACTGCTGCTGGCCCTCTGCACCGCCTGCACCCTGCTGGTGATGCCCGCGTCGGCAGGCAGTGCCAATTCGGCGGTGCAGGCCGCGGTAATGCTGGGGGGCCTGACCTCCGAGCAGCCCGCCGACGCCGCCTTGACCCGCGGCCAGCTGGCCAAACTGCTGGCCGCCTTCTCCCCCTATCGGGAGAGCGCCGCCGCGCAGGGCTCGGCCGGCACTCTTTTCTCCGACGTGAGCGGCACGGATGAGGCTGCCCCCGCCATCCGCGTCGCGGTCAGCCAGGGCTGGATGAGCGGCTACACCGACGGCAGCTTCCGCCCGGCCAACCCCGTCACCCTGGAGGAAGCCTGCGCCGCAGCCTTAAAGCTGCTGGGCTATGACGTGACCACCCTGAGCGGCACCTTCCCCACCGCGCAGCTGAACAAGGCCCGGGAGCTGGGGCTGCGGGACGGCCTGACCGCCGCGCAGGGCCAGGGATTGACCATTGCCGAAGGCGCGCAGCTGCTCTACAACGCCCTGACCGCCCCCACCGCCGGGGGCGAGGTGTACGGCCAGACCCTCGGCTTTACCGTGACGGATGGGCAGGTGGACGCCTCGTCCATCCTGCTGGGCAATGTCGAAGGGCCCTTTGTGGCTGCGGCAGGGCAGCAGCTGCCCTTTGCGCCGGCGGCCGTCTACCGCAACGGCGAGGCCGCCGCTGACGCCGCCCTGAACGAATACGACGTCTACTACTACAGCGCAAACGCCCGCACCCTCTGGATCTATACCCGCAAGGCGGCCGGCCGGATCACGGCGGTGGCCCCCTCGGCGGCAGCCCCCACCAGCGTGACGGTGGCCGGCACCGAGTACACCATCGGTTCGTCGTCGGCTGCCGCGGTCCTGTCCAGCCTGAACGGCGGCGGGGTGGGCCAGGTGGTCACCCTGCTGCTGGGGATGAACAACGAGGTGGTCCGGGTCCTGACCGGCGCACAGGCTGACCAGGTCTTTTACGGGGTGGTGCAGAACTCGGCCCGCAGCCTGATCGAGGACGACGGCGCCGACGTATTGCAGAGCGTGACGGTGGCCTGCACCGACGGGGTGACCCGGACCGTCAATGTGGACAAGAGCCTCAACTTCCCGGCCGGCCTGCTGGTCGAGATCACGGTGAACGGGGCAGGGGAGCAGGTGGCCCGGGTGGACGCCCGCTCGGTCAGCGGCACCTTCAACGAGAACGGCACCGCCCTTTCGGGCACGGCCCTCGCGGACGACGTGGAGATTCTGGACACCACCGGGGAGGGCTTGGCTGGGGCGGTTCGCCCCAGCCGACTATCGGGGGTAACGCTGCAAAGCGGCGACGTCCGCTACTACACCACCAACGCGGCGGGAGAGATCGACCGGCTGATCCTCGATAACGTCACCGGCGACCTGTGGACCTACGGCGTGCTGGACGATGTGCGCAACCTGACCGGCGCGGCCGCCGACGCCATCGACGAGCAGATCGGCCGCCCGAGCGGGGAGGTCTCGCTGCCCGGCGGGACCGCGACTGCGGCCGGCACCGGCAACATCGCCGCCGACGTGGCCGACATCATCCTGCCTTCCACCAGCGATATCCTCTACGGCATCATCGACGGCAGCATCGCCGGCACCCTGTGGGACAGCCTGACCTCCAGCACCGGCAGCGTGGCCAGCTATGTGCTGCGCCTGGCCGCCGACAACACCACCGGCGCCATGAGCAACATCCTGGGCTGGCTGGGCAAGGGCGCAAGCTACGTCTGCTACATCGACGGCGAGAGCGCCACCCTCAACACCAGCGTCAAGTACCCGGTGCTGGCCGGGGGCGTCGCGGTCAGCCGCAGCCCCTCCGGCACCGTCAAGAACATGATCCAGCTGATGCCGGTCATGGTCGATAAGCTGGGCGCAGCCTCGGTGATGAGCGGCTCCAGCCGCTACGAGACGGCCGACGATATGCAGGTCTACCTGTGGTATCGCGGGCAGTACTACCCCACCAGCCTCACCCAGGTCAACCCGGAAGAATACCACCTGATCGGCTGGTACGACAACCTGGGCTGCACCGCCGGCGGCAAGGTCCGCGTTCTGGTGGCGGTCAAAAAAGACTGATACAGGCAAAAGAAAAAGACCTTCTGCGATGCCGCAGAAGGCCTTTTTTGCTGTAGGTTAGACCCCGTACATCAGCCACAGGTAGATGTAAGCCGGGATGACGGCCGACAGGGTGAAGGGGATGCCGATGCGGCAGAAGTCGCTGGTCTTGACCTCGTGACCGGCCCGGCGCAGGATGCCGATGCCGGTGATGTTGGCCGAAGCGCCGATGGGGGTGCAGTTGCCGCCCAGCGTCGCGCCGGACAGCAGGCCGAAGTAGAGGACGGTGGGGTCCACGCCGAGGCCGGCGGCCAGGCTGGTGACCACCGGCAGCATGGTGGCCACATAGGGGATGTTGTCGATGAAGGCCGAGAAGAGGACCGACGCCCAGACGATGGCGGTATAGATGACAAAGACGTTGCCGCCGCCCATCTGCGCCAGCAGGCCGGCCGCGGCGTCGACGACGCCCATGTGGGTGATGCCGCCGATGACCAGGAACAGACCGAACAGCAGGCCGATGGTCTCAAAGTCGATGGACTTGAGGGGGCTGACGGCTGCGGCCGAGTCGTGGGTCTTGCAGAAGGTGTAGACCATGCCGATGAGCATCAGGCTGACGCAGATCACGCCGTTGGTGATGTCGGGCTTGTTCTGGATGAAGGAGGCCGAGATCAGCAGGGCGATCATGCCCACCAGCAGGACGGTGGGGACATAGTCGGTGACCTTGGTGCGCTCTGCGCCCTTGGGGATGGCGCCCTTCTCCTTGCGGAAGAGGAAGGCCAGGATCAGCGCCGAGGCCACCGCGCCCAGCTCGACCGCCCAGAAGATGCTGGGGCGGCCGCGGTAGAAGAAGAAGTCCAAAAAGCTCATGCCCGCGTAAGAGCCCAGCATGATGGCGGTGGTGTCGCCCACCAGGGTGGCGGCGCCCTGCAGGTTGGAGGAGACCGCGATGCCGATGATGAAGGGCACGGGATTGGTCTTGAGCTTTTTGCAGATCTCCATGGCGATGGGGGCCACCATCAGGACGGTGGCGACGTTGTCCACAAAGGCCGAGATGATGCCGGCAAAGAGGGCCAGCGCCACGGCGGCCATCTGGACGTTGGGCACCTTCTCCATGATGAGGTCGGCCAGGAGGGCCGGCATCTTGCTGTCGATGAACAGCTGGACCAGGCCCATGGTGCCGGCAATCATCAGCAGAACGTTGAAGTCGATGGCGCCCAGGATCTGGTCGAAGGGCAGCATCCCGGTGGCGATGAAGATGACCGCCGAGCCTACCGCGATGTAGGGCCGGTATTTGCTGAAGGCCAACATCAGCACATAGGTGACGGCAAAGAGCAGCAATGCGTAGATCATGCGATACCAACTTTCTTTCCGGCCCGCGCACAGCGGGCCTGCGTTATAGTGACACGTACCATATTACATGGTATGAAGCCAAAAGTCAAATCAAAAGCGGCAGACGGCTGTTTCAATTTTAATACTTTTTTCATACATTCCCGCCGGCCGGCAGGGAAGGCGGGCGTTTTTCCTCTTTCCTTTCCCGCGCAAGTATGCTAGAATGAAATCGGAAGCGTTCGATATCCCGCGAAGCAGGAGGAGACCGATGGACCGTTTGGAAGCGTTTGAGGCGATGCTTGCCGGCCTGCAGAGGCAGGCGGCCTACGAGAAGGAGCAGATGGAGCTGCTGAAGGCGGCGGGGAAGGAAAAATCCGCCACCTACCGGCAGTATTTCGGCAACCGGATGATCTACAGCCAGATGCTGGCCCTCTACCGGCAGTACGGGCTGATCGAATGACGGCGTCCGGCCGCGAGTTTGCACAGAAAGGAGCCGCACCATGAACGACCTGACTTTGAAGCAGCTTTGGCAGCAGGTGGCCGAAAAGACCAATCTGGAGATCAAGTATAAGGAGCTGTGCGCACAGCACAGCAGCGTCGAGACTCGGCTGAAGCAGCTGGAAAAAACCAGGCGGGCCGAGCAGGCCGATGTGGACCGGCTGGAAGGAAGGAGCCTCGCGGCCTTTTTCTATCAGGTCATTGGGCGGATGGACGAAAAACTGGACCAGGAACGGCAGGAAGCCTACGCTGCCCGGGTCAAGTACGATGCGGCGGCGCGGGAGCTGGCCTCCATCGACGCCGACCTGGGGCGCTGCCGCGCCGTGCTGTCGAGGCTGGAAGGCTGCGAGCGCCGCTACCAGGAGGCCCTGGCCGAAAAGGTGCGGGAGCTGAAGGCCGCGCGCGGCCCTGCCGCCCAGGAACTGATGGAGTGCGAGACCCGCATCGAGGGCATCCGCCTCCAGAAGAAGGAGCTGCAGGAGGCCATCGAGGCGGGCGAGACCGCCCTGCAGACCGCCGGCGAGGTGCTGGACAGCCTGGACAGCGCGGAGGGCTGGAGCACCTGGGACGTCATGGGCGGCGGCCTGGGGGTCGACCTGGCCAAGTACAGCAGCCTGGACGAGGCGCAGGAACAGGTGGAGCGGCTGCAGGTCGAGCTGCGGCGGTTCAAGACCGAGTTGGCCGACGTCGAGATCAACGCGGACCTGCGGGTGGCGGTGGACGGCTTTACGCGGTTTGCCGACTACTTTTTTGATAATCTTTTCACCGACTGGGCGGTGCTGGACCACATCCAGCAGGCGCAGCAGCAGGCGGCGGACACCCACAAGCAGATCAAGCGGGTGCTGTCCCGCCTCAGATGGATGAACAATGAACTGGACGCCCAGCTGGAGGACGAACACGAAAAGCGGGAGCAGATCGCCCTCAACGCCGAATAAGCGCTGTCAGGAGAGGACCCGAGACCGGTCCTCTCTTTTTTGTGGAAAAATGGAAAGGACGCTTGACATGGCGCCGGGAGTGTGCTATCATAAAGCTACGGAAAGCAAACTTTCCATCAGGACCGCAGAAAGGGGGCGCCCCATGAAAAACCGTCTCGAAGAGCTGCGCAAGGCCCGCGGCATCAAACAGGAAGAGCTGGCCAGCGCGCTGGAGGTCTCCCGCCAGACCATCGGCTCACTGGAAAACGGGCGGTACAACCCGTCCATCCTGCTGGCCTTCAAGATCGCGCGGTATTTCGGCCTTGCCATCGAGGATATTTTTATCTACGAGGAGGAGTGAGAAAGGCCATCTGATTCGCAAGTTGGTTTAGCTTGAACAGGTATCTGTAAAGGAGGTTTTACCATGAAAAAGTATCGCAATGCAGTTGTTGCCGTGCTGGGCGTTCTGCTGTGGGCCGCGGGCTTCTGGATGGTCCGGGCGGACAGGGCCAATACCCTGGGGTATGTCTGCATCGGTCTGGGCTGCGGGATGTTCGGGCACGGGACGGGGGAGCTGCTCGCGCAGCGCGCCCTCAAGGGCGACCCCGCCCTGCAGCGCCGGATGGAGATCGAGCAGAAGGACGAGCGGAACATGGCCATTGCCGACCGAGCCAAGGGCCGCGCCTTTGACCTGATGAGCTTCGTGTTCGGGGCGCTGATGGTCACCTTTGCTCTGATGGGGGTCGAGATGGCCCCGCTGCTGCTGTTGGTGGCGGCTTATCTCTTCGTCCACGGGTATGCGCTCTACTGGCGGTTCCGCTGCGAAAAGGAGATGTGAGGGCGGCGCGCCGCTGTCCTGCATCTGCTTTGCAAAACAAACCGAAAAGTTGAAAAACTTTCAATCGTTCCAAAAATTGCTTGACATTTTCGGCTTTCTGCATAAAATAAAAAGCACACGGGACAGAGAGGTCCGGTTCCCCCAAGGGGGCGCCGGGCCTCTTTTTCTGTTTCAGATGGGATAGGGAAGAGTAAGGAGTAAACGCTATGTGCTGTATTATGGGTTATACCGGGCACGATCTGCCCGCCGCCGCATTCCGGGACTACCTGCTGCGGACCGTCAGCCGCGGTCCGGACGACCAGCGGGTCATTGAAGGGCCTTTCGGGCTGATGGGCTTTGGGCGGCTGGCCATCATGGGGCTGACGCCGGATGGGATGCAGCCCTTTACCCGCGGGGCGGACTGCGTGGTCTGCAACGGGGAGCTGTACGGCTTCCGCTTTGAAAAAGCCATCCTCGAGCGGGAGGGCTACAAGTTCCGCTCGGGCAGCGACTGCGAGATTCTGCTGCCCCTCTACTACGAGTACGGGCTGGATATGTTCCGGCATCTGGACGCCGAGTTCGCCCTGATCCTCTACGACTCCCGCAAGGACCGGCTGATCGCCGCGCGGGACCCCATTGGCATCCGGCCGCTGTTTTACGGCTACTCGAAATCCAGCCATCAGATCGCCTTTGCCAGCGAACTGCAGAACCTGGTGGGCTGGTGCGAGGAGATTCGGCCCTTTCCCATCGGCAGCTACTACTGCGACGGGCGTTTTGTCCGCTATGAGGACGTGGCCGACGTCCCCGCGCCCCACGCCGATGGGATGGACGAGGCGCTGCGGAACATCCGCGAAAAGCTGATCGCCGGGGTGGAAAAGCGGCTGGACGCCGACGCGCCGGTCGGGTTCCTCCTCTCGGGCGGGCTGGATTCCTCCCTGGTCTGCGCCATCGCGGCCCGCAAACTGGGCCGGCCCATCCGCACCTTTGCCATCGGGATGGACACCGACGCCATCGACCTGAAGTACGCCCGGCAGACCGCCGAATACCTCGGCAGCGAACACCACGAGGTCATCATCACACGGGACGACGTCATCCAAAGCCTCGAAGAGGTGGTCCGCGTCCTCGGCACCTGGGATATCACCACCGTGCGGGCCAGCGTGGGAATGTACCTGCTCTGCAAAGCCATCCACCGGGACACCGACGTCCGCGTCCTGCTGACGGGGGAGATCTCGGACGAGCTGTTCGGCTACAAGTACACCGATTACGCCCCCACCGCAGACGCTTTCCAACAGGAGAGCCAGAAGCGGATCCGGGAGCTGTACATGTACGACGTGCTGCGGGCCGACCGCTGCATCTCGGCCAACAGCATCGAGGCCCGCGTCCCCTTCGGCGACCTCGACTTTGTCCGCTACGTCATGGCCATCGACCCCGAACTCAAGCTGAACCACTACGGCAAGGGCAAGTACCTGCTGCGCAAGGCCTTTGAGGGGGACTGGCTGCCGGTGGACATCCTCTGGAGGGAGAAGGCGGCCTTTTCGGACGCGGTGGGCCACAGCATGGTGGACGACATCAAGCAGTACGCCGAGGGCCTGTACACCGACGAGGAATTCCAGATGCGGCGGGCCAACTACTCGGCCCACTGTATGCCTTTTACCAAGGAGAGCCTGCTCTACCGGGAGCTGTTTGAGAAGCATTACTACGACCAGGCCCGCACCGTCGCCGCCTTCTGGATGCCCAACCGGGCCTGGCCCGGCTGCGACGTGGACGACCCCTCGGCCCGGGTGCTGGCCAACTACGGGGCCAGCGGCGTCTGACCGATGAGAGAAAGGATAGGAACCATGGAACGCTTTACCGAACGCACCGCCCCCGCCGGCCTGTACCACCCCCGCTTTGAGCACGATGCCTGCGGCATCGGCGCGGTGGTGGATATCCGGGGCCGCAAAAGCCACCAGACCGTCAGCGACGCGCTGACCATTGTCGAGCGGCTGGAACACCGCGCCGGCAAGGACGCCGCCGGCAAGACCGGCGACGGCGTGGGCATCCTCTTACAGATCAGCCACAAATTCTTTTCCAAGGTGGCCGAAGAGCTGAACATCTCCATCGGCGGCGAGCGGGAATACGGGGTGGGAATGTTCTTCTTCCCGCAGGACGAGCATCTGCGGGCCCGCGCCATGAAGCTGTTCGAGCTGGTCACCCGCAAGGAGGGGCTTGCCTTCCTGGCCTGGCGGGAGGTGCCGGTCCAGCCCGATATCCTGGGCGAGACCGCCCGGGGCTGTATGCCCGCCATCTGGCAGTGCTTCATCAAAAAGCCGGCCAAGGTGTCCAAGGGCATCGACTTTGACCGGCGGCTCTACGTCGTCCGCCGGGTGTTTGAGCAGGCTTCCAGCGGCAGCTATGTGGCCAGCCTGTCCAGCCGCACCATTGTCTACAAGGGGATGTTCCTGGTGGGGCAGCTGCGCCGCTTCTATCCCGATCTGCAGGACGAGGACTACGAGTCCGCCATCGGGATGGTCCACAGCCGCTTTTCCACCAACACCGCCCCCAGCTGGATGCGGGCCCACCCCAACCGCCTGATCCTGCACAACGGCGAGATCAACACCATCAAGGGCAACACCGACGCCATGCTGGCCCGGGAGGAATCCATCGCTTCCCCCGTCATGCGGGAAGAGATGGGCAAGATCCTGCCCATCGTCAACACCGCCGGCTCTGACTCGGCCATGCTGGACAACGCCCTCGAGTTCATGGTGATGAACGGGATGGACCTGCCCCTGGCCGTCATGATCACCATCCCCGAGCCGTGGGAGAACAACAAGAACATTTCCCGGAAAAAACGGGACTTCTACCAGTACTACGCCACCATGCTGGAGCCCTGGGACGGCCCGGCAGCCATCCTCTTTTCGGACGGCGACGTGGTGGGCGCGGTGCTGGACCGCAACGGCCTGCGGCCCAGCCGCTATATGATCACCAGAGACGGGCGGATGATCCTCTCCTCCGAGGTGGGGGTGCTGGACTGCCCGCCCGAAAACGTCCTGGTCAAGGACCGGCTGCGCCCCGGCAAGATGCTGCTGGTGGACACCGTCAAGGGCGAGGTGGTGGACGACGAGAAGCTGAAGGAGTTTTACGCCGGCCGCGAGCCCTACGGCGAATGGCTGGACCGCAGCCTGGTCCGGCTGCAGGACCTCCGGATCCCCAACTGCAAGGTGCCCTCCTACACCGCCGACGAGCTGACGCGGCTGGAAAAGGCCTTCGGTTACAGCTACGAGCAGGTGAACGAGATCATCCTGCCCATGGCCCAGAAGGGGGCTGAGCCCAGCGGCGCGATGGGCGCCGACACCCCGCTGGCCGTTTTGAGCAGCCGGCGCCCGCCCCTGTTCAGCTACTTCAAGCAGATGTTCGCCCAGGTGACCAATCCCCCCATCGACGCCATCCGGGAAAAGGTGGTCACCTCCACCAGCGTCTACATCGGCGCGCACGGCAACCTGCTGGAGGACAAACCCGAGAACTGCAAGGTGCTCAAGGTTCACAACCCCATCCTGACCGAGACCGACCTGCTCAAGATCAAGCAGATGAACGTGCCCGGCTTCAAGGCGGCCACCGTCTCGATCAACTACTACAAGAACACCAGCCTGGAAAAGGCCATCGACCGGGTCTTTCTCGAAGTGGACCGCGCCTACAAGGACGGGGCCAACATCATCATCCTCTCCGACCGGGACATCGACGAATACCACGTCGCCATCCCCAGCCTGCTGGCGGTGTCGGCGGTGAGCCAGTACCTGGTCCGCACCAAAAAGTCGACCGCCCTGGGCCTTGTCCTCGAGAGCGCCGAGCCGCGGGAGGTGCACCACTTTGCGGCCCTGCTGGGCTACGGCGCCTGCGCCGTCAACCCCTACCTCGCCCACGAGGCCATCGGCCAGCTGATCGCGGACGGGCTGCTGGACAAGGATTTTTACGCCGCCGTCAGCGATTACGACACCGCCGTCCTGAACGGCATCGTCAAGATCGCCTCCAAGATGGGCATTTCGACCATCCAGAGCTATCTGGGCAGCCAGATCTTCGAGGCGGTGGGCATCTCGAAGGAGGTCATCGACAAGTACTTCACCGGCACCGTCAGCCGGGTGGGCGGCATCGGCCTTGCCGACATCCAGGCCGACGTCGAGGCGCGGCACAGCGCCGCCTTCGACCCGCTGGGCCTGGACATCAATATGCAGCTGGCCAGCAGCGGCGCCCACAAGTACCGCGCCGGCGGCGAGGACCATCTGTTCAACCCCCAGACCATCTACCTGTTCCGCAAGGCCTGCTTTGAGAACGACTACGGCGCGTTCAAGCAGTTCACCCGGGCGGTGGACCAGATGGGCGAAAACGGCGTCCACCTGCGCAGCCTGCTGGACTTTGCCTATCCCGAGGACGGCGGCGTCCCCCTCGAGGAGGTGGAGCCGGTCGAGAGCATCTTGAAGCGCTTCAAGGGCGCTGCCATGAGCTACGGGGCCCTCAGCAGCGAAGCCCACGAGACCATCGCCCTGGCCTTCAACCAGATCGGGGCACGCAGCAACACCGGCGAGGGAGGCGAGCCGCCCGAGCGCTACCGCAGCCCCTCCAACTCCAAGATCAAACAGGTGGCCTCGGCCCGGTTCGGCGTTACCAGCCAGTACCTGGTCTCGGCCGAAGAGATCCAGATCAAGCTGGCCCAGGGCGCAAAGCCGGGCGAGGGGGGCCAGCTGCCCGGCAGCAAGGTCTACCCCTGGATCGCCCGCACCCGCCACAGCACCACCGGCGTGGGCCTCATCTCGCCCCCGCCCCACCACGACATCTACTCCATCGAGGACCTGGCCGAGCTGATCTACGACCTGAAAAACGCCAACCGCGCCGCCTGCATCAACGTCAAACTGGTCAGCGAGGCGGGGGTGGGCACCATCGCCGCCGGCGTCGCCAAGGCGGGCGCGCAGGTTATCCTGGTGTCGGGTTACGACGGCGGCACCGGCGCGGCCCCCCGCACCTCCATCCAGAACGCCGGCCTGCCCTGGGAGCTGGGCATCGCCGAGACCCACCAGACCCTGATTTTGAACGGGCTGCGCACCCGGGTGCGGATCGAGAGCGACTCCAAGCTGCTCAGCGGCCGGGACGTGGCGGTCAGCTGTATGCTGGGCGCGGAGGAATTCGGCTTCGGGACCAGCCTCTTGATGGCCGAGGGCTGCGTTATGATGCGGGTCTGCAACCTGGACACCTGCCCGATGGGCATCTGCACCCAGAACCCCGAGCTGCGCAAACACTTCAAGGGCAAGCCCGAGTACATCATCCACTACCTGACCTTTGTGGCCCAGGAGCTGCGGGAATATATGGCCCGCCTCGGCGTGCGCACCATGGACGAACTGGTGGGCCGCACCGACCTGCTGCGGGTGAAGCCCGCCGCCGGCCGGGCCGCCAAACTGGACCTGGATGCCATCCTTCACAACCCCCTGATCGACAACCTGAACGTCCACTACCAGCCCGCCGACACCTACGACTTCCACCTCGAGCGCACCCCCGATATGCGGGTGCTGATGAAGAAGTTCAAGCTCTCCAGCACCGCGCCCCAGACCATCCGGCTGGAGGTGTCCAACACCGACCGGGCCTTCGGCAGCATTTTCGGCAGCGAGATCACCCGCCGGTACGGCAACACCCTGCCCGACGACACCTACACGGTCCAGTGCACCGGCGCGGGCGGCCAGAGCTTCGGCGCCTTTATCCCCAAAGGGCTGACCCTCAGCCTGACCGGCGACTGCAACGACTACATGGGCAAGGGTCTTTCGGGCGGCAAGATCGTCCTCCGCCCGCCGCAGGCCCCCGGCTACCGGCCGGAGGAGAACATCATCGCCGGCAACGTGGCCCTGTACGGGGCCACCGGCGGCAAGGCCTTTGTCTCGGGCATGGCGGGCGAGCGGTTCTGCGTCCGCAACTCGGGAGCCACCGCGGTGGTGGAAGGGGTCGGCGACCACGGCTGCGAGTATATGACCGGCGGCACGGTGGTGGTGCTGGGGCCCACCGGCAAGAACTTTGCGGCCGGCATGACCGGCGGCATCGCCTATGTGCTGGACGAGAACTGGGACTTCTACCAGCGGGTGAACAAGGAGACGGTCAGCCTTGAGCCGGTGGAGCACAAGCACGACGTGGCCACCCTGAAAGAGCTGATCCGGGAGCACGTCGAGGCCACCGGCAGCCCCTGCGGCCGGGAGATCCTGGAACATTTCGGGAAGTACCTGCCCAAATTCAAAAAGGTCCTGCCCTACGATTACGACCGGATGCTGCGCATCATCGCCTCGATGGAGGAGCGCGGCCTGGACGGCGAGCAGGCGCAGATCGAAGCTTTCTACGCCCAGCAGAAACAGTGAGGGAGGACAGATACCATGGGCAAGATCAACGGATTTATCGATACCCCGCGCAAGACGAGCGCCGAGGCCGAGCCCCTTGCGCGGCTTGCCAATTTCAACGAATTCCACGACTGGCTCCCCCGCGCCGAACAGCAGGCCCAGGCCGGCCGCTGCATGGACTGCGGCGTGCCCTTCTGCCAGGCGGGGCTGACGCTGGGCGGCGCAGCCTCGGGCTGCCCGCTGCACAACCTCATCCCCGAGTGGAACGAGCTGGTCTGGCGGGGCAAGTGGGAGCTGGCTCTGCGCCGCCTGCTGGCCACCAACCGCTTTGCCGAGTTCACCAGCCGGGTCTGCCCGGCCCTGTGCGAAGCGGGGTGCACCTGCGGCGAAGTGACCGGCAGCCCGGTCACCGTCCGCGAAAACGAGCACGCCATCATCGAGACGGGCTACGCCAAGGGCTGGGTGACGGCTGCCCCGCCCCCGGCACGCACCGGCAAGAGCGTCGCCGTCATCGGGTCGGGGCCGGCGGGCCTCGCCGTGGCCGACTACCTCAACAAGCGGGGCCACGCCGTCACCGTCTATGAGCGGGAGGACCGTCCCGGCGGCCTTCTGATGTACGGCATCCCCAACATGAAGCTGGAAAAGCGGGTCATCGACCGGCGCATCCGCATCATGCAGGCCGAAGGGGTCGAGTTTCTGACCGGGATGGACGTGGGCCGGACGGTGGACGCCGCCGAAGTGATGGCCCACCACGACGCTGTGGTGCTCTGCTGCGGGGCCAAGCAGCCCCGCGACCTGGACGTGCCCGGCCGGGATGCCGCGGGGATTCATTTCGCGGTGGATTACCTCGCGGGCGCCACCCGGGCGCTGCTGGACGGCACGGCGCCGGCCGTCTCGGCCGAGGGCAGGCAGGTGCTGGTCATCGGGGGCGGCGACACCGGCAACGACTGCCAGGGCACCGCCCTGCGGCAGGGCTGCGCCGGGCTGCTGGCCCTTGAGATGATGCCCGAGCCGCCCGCCGCCCGCGCGGCGGCGAACCCCTGGCCCGAGTGGCCCCGGGTAAAAAAGACCGACTACGGCCAGACCGAGTGCGCCGCCCGCTTCGGCGGGGACCCGCGGGTCTACCAGACCACCGTCAAGGAGTTCCGCAAGGACGAGTCCGGGCAGCTGACCGGGGCGGTCATCGCCCGGCTGCGCCCCGAGACCGACCCCGACACCGGCCGCACCCGGATGGTCCCCACCGGGGAGGAGTTCGAGTACCCCTGCCAGCTGGCCCTGATCGCGGCGGGCTTTACCGGCTGCGAGAGCTACACGGCCGACGCCTTCGGCGTCGGACTGACCGCCCGCGGCTGCGTTGCCGCCGAGGACTACGCCGCCGGAACAGAGAAGGTGTTCGCCTGCGGCGATATGCGCCGCGGCCAGAGCCTGGTGGTCTGGGCCCTGCGGGAAGGCCGCGACTGCGCCGCTCGGGTGGACCGCTACCTGATGGGCTACACCAATCTCTAACCAAGCCATTCTCAATTTCCTATCCTAAACAAGCAGGAGCGGAGGCCTCGCAACCGGGCCTCCGCTTCTGCTTGCGTGTCTGCACACAACCGGACCCTCCTCCGATGGGAAGAGGGTCCGGCTTTTGATTCAGGTCATTCTGTTTGCGTTTTCACGCCCCCACGCCGGCTTAAGCGGCGGGCGCGTCGATCTTTTCCAGCAGGATGTCGTCGATGCAGATGCGGTGCAGCTGGTCGATCTGCTCGTCTGCCACCGCGCCCATCGAGATGCTCAGCACTGCCTTTTCGTCGGTGGGCCAGTTCATCTGGAAGGTGATGGCGTAGGTCTGGTAGTCCGCGCCGAGCTGGACGATCTCTTCGCCCGAGTAGGGGGTCCAGTCGTCGTCGGCCGAGCCGTCCCGCTGGATGGCGAACATCAGCTTGCGGTCAAGGTTGGATTTGGCCTTGAGGGACAGCCGGTACCACTGGCCCTCCTCCAGCTCGACGCCGTTCTGCTTGAGCTGGATCTTCCAGGCGGCGTCGCCGGTGTTGCGGATGGTGATGTCGGCGGCGTTGGGCTCGTTCAGGCTGTCCACCACATAGTCGACGTCCGAGGTGGTGTAGGCGTAGAGCTCATAGCCTGCGAAGCCGGCGTTGAAGCTGCCGTTTTTGATCAGGCTGTCCTCCTCCAGGCGGACGTTGTCGATGTAGTAGGTGCCGGGCGCCTGGATGACAAAGGCGATGTCGTTTTTGGGATTCTCGCCGAGGGTCAGCTTGTACTCGTAGCCGGTGTCGCTGCCGTTCAGCGCCGCTTTCAGGCTCTGGCCGGCGGCCCGGACCAGGATCTCGCGGCCGGCGGGGCCTTCGGCGTCAAAGCTGAGGGCGTAACTGCCCGCGGTCAGGGCCAGGTCCTTCTGGTAGACCACCACCGGGTTGAGGGGCGAGGTCAGCGGGCCGGCCTCGATCTTCAGGCGGCGGATGTTGTTCTCGTTGGTGACGCTGACCTTGGAGCCGGGCAGGGCCCAGCGGCTCCAGAAGCCCAGGCGGCCTTCGCCCTCCTGGAAGCTGCCGTTGTAGACGTAGTTGCCGTCGGCCAGGACGGTCTTTTCGGGGTTGTCGAGGTCGACCTGGCCGGTCTTGACCACGCGGACATGGCTGAGGTTGACTCCCGCCGTCGACCCGGCTGCGCCGAGGTTGAACTCCAGACGGCCGTTGGGGTCGTCATCGTCCGTCATGGTGAAGGTGTAGGTGTAGCTCTGGCGCTCGGTGCTCAGCTGGACCACGGTGTCCTCCAGGTAGCGGATGTAGCCGCGGTCGGGGGCGGAGACGCCCACCTTCATGGTGCGGGGCGCGTCGGCCCAGGCCTCGAAGGAGACCTCGTATTCGCCGCCTTTGGCCATGGGCAGGTCGGGCTGGACCAGCTGGACGCTGTAGTCCACCGTGCCGGCGTTGGCGGTGTCGACGCGCAGCGCGCCGCCGTCGATGGAGGCGGCCGCCTCGCCGCCCAGAGTGGTGAGGAAGCTCCAGCCGGAAGCGTCGGTCAGGTCCTCCGCCACCCCAAAGTCCCCGTTGACGATGTAGTTGCCGCTGTCGTCGGGCTGGCGCAGGACCACCGTCTGCTCGGGTTTCTGCACGTTTTCATTGTAGCTGTCCTTCTGGTAGACCCGGACGTAGTCGATGTAGAAGGCAGAACCCGCGATGTCGGTGGTCTCGTCGGGATTGCCGGGCCAGTTGCCGCCCACCGCCAGGTTGAGGATGATGTAGAAGGGCTGGTCGAAGGGGGCGGGGTAGGTGATCTCACCCTGGCCCTCGGTGGCCGAATACCAGTCGTTTTCGGTGTGGATCAGCTGACCGTCCACATACCAGCTGATCCGGTCGGGCAGCCACTCCACCGCAAAGGTGTGGTACTCATCCGAGAAATTGCCCTCGGTCAGGGTGCAGCCGGCCTGGCTCTGGCTGTGGGGGTTGCCGTAGTGCAAGGTCCCGTAGGAGCGGGTGGTGTCGTTGCCCAGCACCTCCATGATGTCGATCTCGCCGCAGCGGGGCCACTGACCGTAGAGGTTCTCGTTGGTGGGCATCATCCAGAAGGCGGGCAGGAAGCCCTGGCCTTCGGGCACCTTGGCGCGCGCTTCAAAGATGCCGTACTTGAAATCGTGCTTGTTCTGGGTGTTGACCCGGCCGGAGGTGTAGCTGACGGTGCCGTCGGCGTTTTTCGTCTCCACCGGCTTGAGAACCAGGCTGCCGTCCTGCAGGTAGATGTTCTCGGGGCTGTCGACATAGGACTGCAGCTCGTTGTTCACCCAGCCCGGCTCGTGCAGCTCGACGTTCCAGTCCTGCCGGTTCAGCTCGGTCCCGTCGAAGTTGTCCTCCCAGCGAAGGGTATACCCTTCGTAGGAGAGGGTCTGGGATGGCTGGTTCGTTTCCATGGGGGCGTTCTCCTTTCCTGCGGGCAGCGATGCGGCGGCGGCCGGGATGGCGGCCGGCCAGAGGCTGGCCGCGATGAGGGCGGCTGTCAGGGCTGCCAGTCGTTTTTGGTTGCGGATCACGTGGACATTCCTCCTTTTTGGCACGTTTTCGTGCATATCGTACATTGATTTTACACAAAGTTTGATTTTGTTTTATATAAAAAATCTGCTTTTTCTATCTGATTCTTGTCTCAAATTCCGGCCCCGCCTTGAGAAAGGCACTCTGCTATGCTATAATCAAGGAGGGAATATGAGGATCTTGCGCAGGAGGCAGCGTTATGGGATACAAAGACGAATGGCTCTTGATCGAAGCCAACGACGATATGGACGAGGTGGAACACCGGGAACCCAGCGAGGAGCTTTTGTTTTACCGCGCCGTGGCCAACGGCGACACCGACGCGGTGCGGAAAAACTGCGAACTGAACCGCTTTACCGATTCCACCGGGGTGGGCATCCTCTCGCGGGACCCGGTCGTCAACCTGAAATACCATTTTGTGGTGACCACCGCCATGATCACCCGGATGTGCCGGCAGCACGGGATGGAGCTGGAGCAGGCGTTCCGCCTCAGCGATTTCTACATCCAGAAACTGGACGACATCCACAGCACCGAGGGGGTCAAGCAGCTGCACGACGAGATGGTGATGGATTACACCGAAAAGATGCGCCGCTCCAACCGGGCCAACGCCAACTCCAAGCACATCAACACCTGCAAGGAATACATCTACGCCCACATCAAGGAGCGGATCACCATCGAGGACCTGGCCGACGCGTTGGGCGTCTCGGCCAGCTACCTGTCCCGGCTGTTCAAAAAGGAGATGGGGGTGTCGGTCAGCGCCTACATCCGCAACCGTAAGATCGATATGGCCAAAAACCTGCTGCGCTTCAGCGACGCTTCCATGATCGAGATCGCCAACCGCCTGGCCTTTTCCTCCCAGAGCCACTTCATCCAGCAGTTCCGCGAGGTGGTGGGGATGACCCCCAAGCGCTACCGGGACAAATACTACATGGTGGGCTGGAACGCCGAGCCGCAGAAGCCCGCCCAGCCTTCCAGACACTAAAAAAACACATCACGGGATGCAGCCGTACAGCCGCATCCCGTGATGTGCTTTATGAAGAAGATATGTGGAGGAACGCAAAGGGTTTGGGCCGGGTTACAGGATCAGCAGGATGTCGTTTTCCGCCTGCAGGGCGTCGGCCGGGATATAGTTGTCGGGCAGGAGGCGGCCGTTCAGGGTCAGGCTGCGGCAGCCGCTCTCCCGGTGGTCGGGGTTCTCGACCCGGATGCGGAGCTTTTTGCCCCGGAAATCTTTTTCAATGGTGAACACGTCCCACTCTTTGGGGACGGCGGGGGCCAGGCGCAGGCCGCCGAGGTCGGGGCGCAGGCCCAGGATGCCCTCGACGCAGCCCACCATGACGGTGGAGGCGGTGCCGGTCAGCCAGTGCACCTGCGAGCGGCCGAAGTGTCTGCTGGCCGGCCCTTCGGTGAACTGGCCGTAGCAGTAGGGCTCCAGCCGGCGCACCTCGGCCCGGTCGTTCTGGGCGGCGGGGGCGTTCTCGGTAAAGTAGGCGAAGGCCCGCTCGCCGTGCCCGCAGAGGGCCTCGGCCAGGATCAGCCAGCCCTGGGACTGAGAGAAGATGCCGGCGTTCTCCTTGCAGCCGGGGTTATAGATGACGGCCAGCGCCCCGTC
>DXHQ01000008.1 GCA_019113345.1 Candidatus Faecalibacterium intestinigallinarum | reverse complement strand
TTGACATCCATCCCCACCGGCGTTATGTTGTAGACATAGGCGGCAGACGGTCAAGCCGCTGCCGCCTACATATAAATTTTGCTCTATTCCTGCACTCATTGGACTTTACACAAAATTTGGGACTGACCCGGAAATTTCCAGCCCCTTTTGACAAGCGGAATGTTCAGCCTCAAATTTGCAGCCCAACATGAAGCAGCCCCCAATTTTGGGGGCTACTTAATAAATCACTTCGTTTCGGCACTTCTGCTGAATGGCCGGATGGATTGCCATTTGTTACAACAAGACAAGAATTCCCCCCACAAGTGGTCGAAAAATCGGACTGGGAAAAATCTCCCTGTCCTGCGGACTCCCCAGATTTAGGGAATTGCTTTTCCCCAACAAGCTGGGAAAAGGTTTTAATCCAAAGTTTCTTTAGCGTCGCCACTTGTGGCGATGGGAATCAGGAAAGCAAAGGGGGATCAAATTTGATCCTCCCCTTGCTGATCGTCGGCTTTGAAGGTTATGGACAAAAATGTCCAATACCTGTTATTGGGCGCAAATCTGCACTCAGTCCAAACTTGGACCGAGTGAACTTGCTCATTTTTGAGCGAAAGGCAGAGAAACCAAAGGGGGGACGAAATCTCGTCCTCCTTCAGGATCAAATTTGACCCCCAAGGAACAATCTGGCAGTTCAATTTTGAGCTGTCAAGCTACTTGTGTATTGGGCCCAGAGCAATGGTGAACAAATCGTTCACCGTTTTGAATAATAGGGGCGTCCACTGCGTTGACTCCCCTTCCATACTTTCATGAATCCCGATGGGGTCTAGGGTGCGCCAGATTTGACACAGGGGGTCGGCAATTCAGCGACCCCCTTTCTTATTGAATTCCCAAAACAGGAATCTGACCCGGCGTTTCAAAGGGTCAGATTTTTTCTACAAATGAGATCAGAGGTCTCAGAAGTCCAAAGAGTGCCGGAAGTCTCAAAAATCTCAGGAGTCTCACAACAGGAGCAGAAAAATGGGATTCTTCAAAGATAACTGCCCTTTACCCTAACTCTAAGCCCCTTTCAATCACTCTGCTTCATTTCCGCTTGAAATCTCTACTTCCGAAATAGAAATCTGAGATATTGTAGTTTCACAGCAAAATTCCAAGGAATAGGGATTAGTTCTTAATCTTATCAGTTCCGAACTGGAAATCTGAAGCTGAAACAGAGCAATAGGCAGGTTTTGTATCTTTGGAAATAAAAACAACATCTCACGGCGGGCCAGACACAAGAGGCAAGGGAGATGTTGTGCTTCTTCTCTCTTAAAGCTTAGTATTCAAAACAGACACAGTAGCTTTTGCTGCAAATAGAAAGACCTCTACCCATTGAAAGGCAGAGGTCTTTAGTTTAGGTGTTAACTTTGCTTTTGAGCCGCATTATACAGCTTTACGGCCTTCCGCTTTACCAGAAGAGATGTAGTGCTCATAGTACTTTACATTATCATCACCAAAAGCAGCTACAAGATCGGGATTGTTTGCTTTGTAGGTTGCCAGATTGAATTCTGTGCTACCCTGACGGCCTTCCTTCATACCGTTGTTAATGAAATGTTCAAATAAGAGTTTTTCATTATCGCCAAGAGCCGCTACGAGATCTGGATTAAGAGTTTTATAATCTTCGTAATTATACACAGCACTATAACGGGCAACAGTAGGAAGGAATGGCTGATTTTGGAGTGGTTCATTTCTAAGAACGGTTGCATCTTCACCCGAAATGGTTTGTTGTGAACCATCCATATATGTAACAACAATTTTGTTAAGTGTCACACTATCTAACATATCGTTATAGAACACATCGTCAAAGCATATATAGCTGCTATATATCATATTGTTGATTTCATAATCAGACAAATACACACATTCATTTGCATCATACGATAATGTTGGTTTTGTGAAAAAGTTGTTGTATTTGTCAAGATATACAGCTAAACGATATTGTCCGTCATTTATCATATATCCGGCTTCTCGATATTCCGAAAATGGGGTTCCATCTCCATTACTCAGGCTAGTGTGAACTTGTCCTTGTAGTTTTTGTGGAACAAATGGTTCTGTTGGGCCTACACCTGTAAGTTTTTTTGTAGCGTTAAATGTTATTTCATCATGTATAAGATCTCCAACACGGTTATATGCAGATACATAAAAATCAATGTATTTAATCGTTTTCCCAGAATTATTTCTAAAATAAAAATCTACATCAGTCCAACCATAATCGTCTCCACTGACATCTATGTCCATTACGGCTACAGCAGGTGTCACAGCAGAAGCGCTCATTGGCACAATAGCCACTATACACAACAACAGGCACATAAGTAACGATACTATTTTCTTTTTCATCATGAATCCTCCTTCGTCAAGCGATAATCATCATTATTTCTTTCTTCAAATTATCATATTTACAAAAAAATGTCAAGATAATACAGTGTTTTCTGGCATTTTATGTCAATCTATGATTCATATTATAACAACATATCCACTTTATGATCATCTTCACACCTCTTTAATAAGAAGAGCTGCCGCAGTATATGGCGACAGCTCTTGAAAGCATTCTTTAAATGTATGTTTGATTGCTTGAAGGATTGGTATTACTATTTTGCGTCATGAATTGTCATTCTGCTTTCACATATGTCAAATCTGCTATATGAGAGTCAGTAGGCCCATGTCTTCTAGTCCTCGTGTTTATTGAAAGGGATATATTCCCATTTACAAATTCAGCTTCTCCAAACACATGATCTGTGAATTCCATTTCAGAACGATTTAAGGAAACATTTGAATTTTGATGCTTTCCTTTAGAATCCATAAAATCATATATTCCTTCATCATCACCATCAAATACAGATGATTCATTTGCAGGAATTGCAACATCCCAACAATAGTTATCCATATTTAATACATAAAGATAATCAGATGTAAAGTCAAAATCCGTTTCAAGATAAAAATCTGAAAACAACTGACTTGGTGTACTGCTTGTAGTGCAGTTAAATTGTCCGCAATATAAATACAAACTTGTCAGACTATTTTCAAATTTACCTGTAACATCCAGCGTTGTCATCAATTCATACGCCGATAGTACAGAATTATACAGCTCCTTAATAACTCTGTTTTCATTTTGAGCAAATTTTAACTGTTCTGCACTATCCTCAAAGTTACCCAAAGATGAAAAGAGCTCTATAGCCACCATATAATTATGAGCTTGTAGATTAGACAAAGCTAAATTATAAGTATCCATATTTATTTCAGTCTGAAGGTTTGTAATAAGATTTTCACTGTCTTTGTAATCGGGTATACTGCTGAGAACGCTAATAGCTTCTTCTGCTCTATCATCTTCAATCAGTTCAGAAGCCATACGATAGACACTTTCTTTTGATAGTTCTTGGCTATCCTTAAAACCACCTAGGCTTTCAAAAATCTCATTTGCTTCTTCATAGTTTCCTGATTCCATCAAAGTGACCGCAGAATTGTAAGAATTATTAGAATCGACATAATCCAACGCCGATTTTGTTCCTATGCTTATAATAAGAATTGCCACAATAATGCCAGATATTGAAATGGCAATCTTTTTCCTTCTTTTTGCTTCAGCAGCATTCTTTTGATTTCTTCTTTTCTCCTCAATTTTAATTCGAGCTCCACACTCTTCTTTAAGTTGATCTAAATTAATTGACGCTAATTCTGCAATCTTGTTCCCGCATTTATGGCATACATTTTCGCTGTTATGATTGTATACACCACAACTGCACTGCCACAAATCATATTGCATATATGGCTTATATTTACAATTATTGCCGTACTTAATACAATATTGTTTGACAAGCTCATGACTACCCAGATATTGCTCTAGCGTAACTTGTGGAGTCAATGGCAACCAGCGATCTTCCTTACACTCCCATATCTTGTTGTCATCAAAGATTACCTTTTCAATCGAGACCCGAAAACTTCTTGTTGTTCTATCTGGAAGATAAACTGGCACTTTTTGTCCTTCTTCTTCATCACGACTCAGATGTAAACCCAAATACTGGTAAGGAACAGTATCACCTAGTTTATTGCCGAGAACATCTAACTGAACAATCTGCACACTGATTGCCTTTATGATATTATCGGTTATATTTTGAAATTTAAGCTGAGCTAATATATCATTGCTTTGATTATCTACGAGTAAAGCTCCTGCTGAAATGATTACAGGAGCTCCTTCCGCATATAGTTTTTTATCCAAAAAGAACACTCTAGTATATCTTTCGCTCATGTTTTTAAACCTTACTTTTTAAAGATTAGGCAGTTCATCCGACATCTCGTTCTGTTGTAGGCTATTTCTATTATCAGGAAGTGCAGCAACCATTATCCATCCGCAAATTCCAAAAAAGAGGCACCACCAAAAATATTTGCTATCAGAATGCCCCTTCATTTGAGCAATTTCCCAGAAACATTTGGCCGCAAAATATGATATTATTGTAATAATCACCAGCACCAATACAATAACTACAAAAAACATAGGGTCTTGTCCTCCTCATCTGATATGATGCAATCAGCAGGTTGTTTTCATAAAAGTAACACAAATCAGCCATTATGTCAAGTATTAGAGCCTAAAAGATAAAGATAAATCAAATTGTCCAGCTATACTTGACAAAGAGGTGTTGCACATGACTGCTGATCGAATCAAAACGCTGCGGGAAGCACGGGGATGGACACAGGCTGAACTGGCCCGGCGGCTGAATATGACACGCAACGGCGTCAATTCCTGGGAACAAGGGCTATCCATGCCCTCTCCCCCTCTACTTGTAGAGCTGGCAAAGCTGTTTTCTGTATCTACTGACTATCTGCTGGGACTGGAACCTCACCAGACTGTTAATGTAAGCGGGCTGGATGAAAAGGACGTGGCTCTGATTGCACAACTAGCAGACCGGTTGAGGGAACGCTGAACATTAAATCTTAACATTCAAAAAAGGGTATCGCGTTTCACGATACCCTTTCTTTATTTTGTCATGTGCTTCAGGGGACTGTGTTTCCTGTACAGCTCTGCCAGATCGTCCTGTGTGATGTCCAGATATGCCTGTTCTGTTATAGTCACACTGCTGTGCCCTAAAAGTCTGCTTAACGTGTAAATATCTCCCCCATTCATCAAGAAGCGCTTAGCAAAGTTATTGCGGAACACATGAGGGTGAATGTTGACAAGACCAACACGCTTTGCATATTTTGTTATATTTTTCTCAAAATTGGACACCTCTACGGGCTTTCCCTGATTTGTGCAGAACAGAAAATCACTGTCTCTGTATCTGTCCTTGTACTTCAGCCATCTTTGAAGCATGGAAGCCATCTTGTCCGAGTAGAATACATATCTTCCCTTCTTGCCTTTCGTATGGTCAGAAGGCAGGTAGATACAGTGCTTTCTCAAATCTACATCTGTCACATGAATCAGCAGACATTCGCTGATCCGCATTCCTGTGTCCAGCAGTAGCTGTACAATAATGGAATCTCTGTACTCGCTGAAGCGGGATATGTCCATACACTTCAGCAGCCTGCGGAAGTCCTCATCTGAGACAAACTCAAGAGGCTTTCTCTCCACTTTGAGGTAGTCTCCCCTCTTGATCGGGGAGCGCAGCATCAAACCTTCTTCCACACACCAGTTGAAGAATACACTCATATTCCTCAAGTAATTATTGATGGTCGTAGGAGATACTTTCTTTCCGTAGTCTCTCCGGCGTTCTGGACAGTTACTGCTGTATGAGCTGACAGCTACGGTGTACTTTCCTCTCTGTTGAATGCATCTGACATAATCTCGTATCACTGTGTGCGTGATCTGATCTATCCGGTGAATTCCCTGTGCATCCAGATACTGAATGAGTAGGCGCAGCGTCTGCTCATAGCTGGCAATCGTTTTAGCGGCCAGACCTTTTTCCGTACAGTGTTCTATAAAAATCTCGACATCCTGCAACAGCATACAGCCTCCTGTCTTCCCAAGCTTTCACCCAATGAATACAGGAAATTGGTTGCCCTGAGCCAAACAAATTGGTTGGCCTAGATCCATACGGCCATACGTTTTTTCAAAAATAGGTCGGCATGGATGTTGCCGTGCAGGAAACAGCACCCAAAAAAACAGGCTTTTTATCGCTGTTTTGTTACCCGATCCGCCTCTTTTTGTCCAGGCGCATCTTGTCGGCGATCATGGCGATGAACTCCGAGTTGGTGGGTTTGCCGCGCATGTTGTGGATGGTATAGCCAAAATAGCGGTTGAGGGTGTCGACGTCGCCCCGGTCCCAGGCCACCTCGATGGCGTGGCGGATGGCACGCTCCACCCGGCTGGGGGTGGCGTGGTCCCGCTGGGCGATCTCGGGGTACAGGCGTTTGGTGACGGCGTTGATGTAGTCGGGGTTCTTCATCGCCATCAGGATGGCCTCGCGCAGGTACTGGTAGCCCTTGATGTGGGCCGGCACGCCCAGCTGGTGCATGATCTCGGTGACGTTGATCTCGTCGCTGTCGGAGGTGGTGTAGGTGTTCTGCCGCACCGGCATGGCCGCGGCTTTCAGCACCCGGCCCACCAGCACGCTCTCTTCAAACGGCTTGACAAAATAGTAGGAGAACCCGGCGTCCAGCAGCTCCTGGACCATCTCTTCGCTCTGGAACGCGCCGGTGACGAAAAAGGCGGCCCGCCCCTCGCCGGCGGCGTCGTAGCGCTGCTTGATGGTCAGCGCGTCCAGCCCCGGCATAAAGGCGTCCAGCAGGACCACGTTGGGCCGGACGATCAGCATCTTCTGCAGCACCTTGGTGCCGTCCTTGTCCACCACCGTCACCTCGACGCCCTCTTTTTCCAGCGCCTCGCGGCAGCGCCGCGTGATATTCGCGTCCGTGTCCGACATCAGAAACCGAATCCTATCCATCTTCGTTCCTCCCATTGATGGTGTGTTTGCCTGTGCGGGTGTGCCCTGCCCCGGCTGCGCGCTTTTGCGCGGGGGCCGCCGGCCTTTCTGGCTTATCCGATCCACCCTCTCCTGACACGATAGATTTTACCATATTTTACCAGCAGGCGCAACGGTAAAAATTGCCAGTTTTTGGAAATTGTGGTCGCCCTCACCCTTCCAGCAGGGCCAAAAAGGCCGCCTCGTCCAGCACCGGGATGCCCAGCGCCTGCGCCTTGGTCAGCTTGCTGCCGGCCGCCTCGCCGGCCACCAGGTAGGCCGTCTTTTTCGAGACCGAGCCGGCGGCCTTGCCCCCGTTTTTGACGATCAGGGCCTCGGCCTCCTTGCGGGAGAGGGTGGGCAGGGTGCCGGTGACCACCAACGTCAGCCCGGCCAGACGGTCGGTCCGGGCCTCGCCCTGCCACTGCATGTTCACCTCCTGCTCGGCCAGGCGGCGCAGCAGGTCGGCGGTGCCCTCCCGGGCAAAGAACTCCACCACGCTCTGGGCCATCAGTTCGCCGAAGCCGTTGATGGCGCAGATTTCCTCGACGTCCGCGGCCCGCAGCGCCTCCATGCTGCCAAAGTGCTCGGCCAGCTGGGCGGCCGCCTTGTCCCCGATGTTGTGGATGCCCAGCGCAAAGACCAGCCGGTCCAGGTTGTTGCGCTTGGAGCGCTCGATGGCCCCCAGCAGGTTGTCGGCCTTTTTCTCCTTGAACTTGTCCAGGGTGAGCAGCTGCTCCCGGGTCAGGGTGTACAGGTCGGCGGCGGTGCCGGCCAGCCCCCGCTCCACCAGCTGGGTGCAGACGGCCACCCCCAGCCCGTCGATGTCCATGGCGTCGCGGGAGGCAAAGTGGATCAGGTTGCGCAGGGCCTGGGCGGGGCACTCGGGGTTGACGCAGCGGAGGGCGACCTCCCCGTCCAGATGGACCGCCGGCGCGCCGCAGCTGGGGCAGACGGCCGGCATCCGGTAGGGCGCGGCCCCCTCGGCGTGGCGGACCACCCCGATCACCTCGGGGATGATCTCCCCCGCCTTGCGCACCTGGATGGTGTCCCCGATGCACAGGCCCAGCTGCTGGATGATCTCGCCGTTGTGCAGCGTTGCGCGGGAGACGGTGGTGCCGGCCAGCAGCACCGGCTCAAAGGAGGCGGTGGGGGTCAGCACGCCGGTCCGGCCGACGTTGATCTCGATGTCCAGCAGGCGGGTCTCCTTGACCTCGGGCGGGTACTTGAAGGCGATGGCCCACCGGGGGAACTTGGCCGTCGAGCCCAGCTGCCGCCGCTGGGCCAGGCTGTCCACCTTGATGACGGCGCCGTCCATATCAAAGCCGAGGGCGGCCCGCCCCTGCCCGATCTCGGCGATTTCGGCGATGGCGGCCTCGATGTCCCCCCCGACCTTGTGGTAGCGCGGGGAGACCGGCAGCCCCAGCTCTTTCAGGTAGTCGAGGCTGGCGGCGTGGCTTGTCAGCTCCACCCCCCGCGCCTGCTGCACGTTGAAGATAAAGATGCCCAGCCCCCGCCGTCCGGTGACCTTGGGGTCCTTCTGCCGCAGCGAGCCGGCCGCGGCATTGCGCGGGTTCTTGAAGGGGGCGGCCCCCTGCAGCTCCTGCTCCTCGCACAGCTTGCGGAAGGCCTCGTGGGGCATATACACCTCCCCCCGCACCTCGAGGTAGGCGGGCGGGTTCTCCCCCCTGAGGGTCTTGGGGATGCTGCGGATGGCCCGGACGTTCTCGGTCACATCCTCGCCCACCATGCCGTCCCCCCGGGTGGAGGCCCGGACCAGCTGCCCGTTCTCGTACTCCAGACTGCAGGACAGCCCGTCGATCTTGATCTCGACCACGTATTCCGGCTCGACGCCGGCCTCCCGCACCCGGCGGTCGAAGTCCCGCAGCTCGTCATAGCTGAAGGCGTCCAGCAGGCTCTCCATCTTGACGGCGTGGGTCACCTTGGCGAACCGCCCGCTGGCCGTGCCGCCCACCCGCTGGGTGGGGGAATCGGGGACGGCCAGCTCGGGGTAGGCGGCCTCCAGCTCCCGCAGCTCCCGCGTCAGGGCGTCGTACTGAAAGTCCTCCAGCTCGGGGGCATCCTGGTCGTAATAAAGGCGGTTGTGGTATTCGATCTGCGCGCGCAGCTCCTCGGCGCGCTGTTTGGCCTGTTCCAGTTCCGGCATATCCGTTCCCTCTCTTTGCGTTCTTATCTATGTATGATACCACAAAATCCGCCGCCGGGCAAACCCGGCCGCCCCAAAACGAACAAAAAACAGAAAAACAAACCCGGCAGCAGGTTGACCCAAAATCTCCCATCCTATACAAAACGTATTGACGTCATATTTTACAGCGTGCCACCGTATCTTTTTTCAGAGAAGGCAAAAAGAAAGCGCACAGCGGGCCAAAACGCCAACTGTGCGCTACGCAGTTTATTCAGATGTACTGCCGGGCATCAGATCGAGATGGTGTTGCAGACGTCCAGCAGCACCGGGTCCAGAGACTTGGTCATCTCCAGCGCCTCGTCGACGGGGTAGTCCACCAGGGTCTCCCCCCGCATCCCGACGATGCGGTTGTACTTGCCCTCGTCGATCAGGCAGACGGCGCGGTAGCCCATGGCGGAGGCGTTGACGCGGTCCCGCAGGGTGGGCGAGCCGCCGCGCTGGACGTGGCCCAGAATGGTGGCGCGGGAGTCGATGCCGGTGCGGGCCTGGATCTCGTTGGCGATCTCCTGGGCATGGCCGACGCCCTCGGCGACGATGATGATGAAGTGGTTCTTGCCGGTCTTTTTGGTCATCTCGATGCGGTCGAGGATGTCGCGCTGCATATCGAACTGGTGCTCGGGCAGCAGCACGGCCATGGCGCCCGAGGCGATGGCCACGTTCAGGGCGATATAGCCGGCGTTGCGGCCCATGACCTCCACCACGCTGCACCGGTCGTGGCTCTGGGTGGTGTCGCGCAGCTTGTCGATCATCTCCATGGCGGTGTTCATGGCGGTGTCGTAGCCGACGGTGTAGTCGGTGCAGGCGATGTCGTTGTCGATGGTGCCGGGCAGGCCGACCATCGGGATGCCGCGGTGGGCCAGCTCGCGGGCGCCGCGGTAGGAGCCGTCGCCGCCGATGACCACCAGCGCGTCGATGCCCAGCTCACGGCACTTGGCCGCGCCCTTGTCCTGGCCCTCCTTGGTCTTGAACTCCAGGCAGCGGGCGGTGTACAGGATGGTGCCGCCGTCCTGGATGATGTTGGAGACGCTGCGCAGGTTCATCTCGTAGCACTCGCCGTTCAGCAGGCCGTTGTAGCCGCGCTGGATGCCGATCATCCGGTACCCCTTGTGGATGCCGGTGCGGACGACCGCGCGCACCGCCGCATTCATGCCGGGTGCGTCGCCGCCGCTGGTCAGTACGCCGATGGATTTGATCTGTCTCTCCATAGTGGAAATCCTCCCAATTCACATATGCCTTTTCCCTTTTATAAAACGCGTTCCTTCTTATACCTGTCCGGCCGGGGCCCTGCCGCCCCCGCCGTATCACTGACATTATAACACATTTTGTTTCTTTTGAAAACAGTGCACCTGTTTTGATTCACTCACATACATGTTATTTTGTTGCAACATTGCCGGCGCCCAGCAGCCTCTCCAGCTCCTGATAGAGCAGCGGATGGCCCGAGGCGTACAGCCGGCGGGGCACGGCCAGCTTTTTCTTCTCGTCCTCCAGGCAGAGGACGACCGGGATATCCCCGTCAAAGATGCCCAGCAGGTTGACCACCTTGTCGTATTCCCGGCAATGGCGGGAGGGCAGGCGGATATACAGCCGTTTGGGCGCCTGGCGCACCGGGTCGGGCCGCCAGCTCTGGGGGGCGGCGGGGTCGTAGCGGTCGATGGGGACGATGGTCTCTGCCATCAGCTTGGCCGGCTCGTCCTCCCGCACCGACAGCCGCCCGTCGATGACCACGACGGCGTTTTCCTGCAAGGCGTCCCGGAAGGTCTCCAGCACCCGCGGAAAGACGATCACCTCCATGGTGCCGGTCAGGTCCTCCACGCTGGTAAAGGCCATCAGGGTGTTGTTCTTGGTGGTCATCATCCGGCTCTTGACCACGGTGCAGACGATCCGCACCTGGGTGTTGTCCAGGCTGTGGGCGTCCTCCCCGGTCAGCATCTGGATGGTGTGGGAGGCGTACCGAGCCGACTGTTCCCGGTAGGCGTCCAGCGGGTGTCCCGACAGGTACAGCCCGCTGACCTCCTTTTCCATCCGCAGCAGCTGGTCGTGGGGGTACTCGGGCAGGTATTTCAGCTCGTAGCCGTCCGCGGCGGCCTCTCCCCCGCCGCCCAGAACAGCGAAGAGGTCCAGCTGGCCCTCCAGGTTGCGGCGGGCGTCGTTCTCGACGCTCTTGAGGATGCCCTCCACCGCCTCCGCCTGGCTGCGGCGGGTGGTTCCCATACAGTCGAAGGCGCCGGCCTTGATGAGGCATTCGACCGCCCGGCGGTTGAGCTCGCTGCCGTGCATCCGCTTGCAGAAGTCGTACAGGCTCTTGTAGGGGCGGCCGGCCCGCTCTTTCACCACGTTTTCGATCAGGTTGCGGCCCACGTTCTTGACGGCGTTGAGCCCGAAGCGGATCTGCCCCGCCCCGTCGGCGGTGAAGCCGCCCCCCGAGACGTTGATGTCGGGCGGCAGCACCTTGATGCCCAGCCGCGCGCACTCGGCCGAATACTCGATCACCTTGTCGGTGTTGTCCAGCACGCTGGTCAGCAGGGCGGCCATGAACTCGGCCGGGTAGTGGCACTTGAGGTAGGCGGTCTGGTAGGCGACGTAGGCGTAGCAGGCCGCGTGGCTCTTGTTGAAGGCGTAGGAGGCAAAGCTGGACATCTCGTCGTAGATCTCGTTGGCCACCTGCTCCGATATGCCGTTGGCGGCGCACCCGGGGCATTCCTTGCCCGGCTCGGTGCAGCCGTGGACAAAGTGCTCCCGCTCGGCCTCCATGACGGCGTGCTTTTTCTTGCTCATGGCCCGGCGGACGTTGTCGGCCTGCCCGAAGGAAAAGCCGGCCAGCTCCCGGAAGATCTGCATCACCTGCTCCTGGTAGACGATGCACCCGTTGGTCACGTCCAGGATATGGGCCAGCTGGGGGGTCTTGTAGCTGATCTTGTCCGGCTGGTGGCGGTTGCGCAGATAGGTGGGGATGGACTCCATCGGCCCGGGCCGGTAGAGGCTGATGAGGGCGATGACGTCCTCCAGGTTTTCGGGCTGCAGCCCCATCAGGACCTGCCGCATCCCCGAAGATTCCAGCTGGAACACCCCTTCGGTCTCGCCGCGGCCCAGCATCTCGTAGGTGGCCTTGTCGTCGTAGTCCAGCTTTGCCATCGAGAAGGCGGGGTCCTTTTTCTGGACGGCCGTCTCGGCGTCCCGGATGACGGTCAGGGTCCGCAGGCCCAGAAAGTCCATCTTGAGCAGCCCCAGCTCCTCGATCTCGGTCATGTTGAACTGGGTCACCGGCAGCCCGTCGTTGGTGGCAAGGGGCAGGTAGTGGTCGACCGGCTCGGGGGTGATGACCACGCCGGCCGCGTGGGTGGAGGCGTGCCGGGGCATCCCCTCCACCTTGGCGGCGGTGTCGATCAGCTCTTTGACCTGCGGGTCATCGTCGTAGAGCTTTTTCAGCTCGGTGGAGACCTCCAGCGCCCGCTTGAGGGTCATCTTCAGCTCCATCGGCACCAGTTTTGCCACCGTGTCCACGCTCTGGTAGGGCAGGCCCATCACCCGCCCCACGTCCCGGATGGCGTTGCGGGCGGCCATGGTCCCGAAGGTGACGATCTGGGCCACATGGTCCGCGCCGTACTTGCGGTTGACGTAGTCGATGACCTCCTGCCGCCGCTCGTAACAGAAATCGACGTCGAAGTCGGGCATACTGACCCGCTCGGGGTTCAAGAACCGCTCAAAGATCAGGTTGTAGCGGATGGGGTCGATGTCGGTGATGCCGACGCAGTAGGCCGCGATGCTGCCCGCGCCCGAGCCGCGCCCCGGCCCCACCGGGATGTTCTGGCTTTTGGCAAAGTTGATGTAGTCGTAGACGATCAGGTAGTAGTTGGTGTACCCCATCGTCCTGATGACCCCGATCTCGTACCGCAGCCGCTCCTTGTTGGCCTCGGGGACGTCGGGGCCGTACCGGCGGGCAAGGCCCTCCCAGCAGAGCTTTTCAAAGTAGGCCTGGTTGTCCATCCCGCCGGGGGCCTCGTAGTAGGGGATCTTGGTGTGGCCGAAGTCGAAGTCGAAATTGCACTGTTCGGCGATTTTGGCGGTGTTGGCGCAGGCCTCCGGCACCATCGAGAACAGCTCGTACATCTCCTCGGTACTCTTGAGGTAGAACTCGTCGGTCTGGAACTCCATCCGGTCGGCGTCCTGAATGGTCTTGCCGGTCTGGATGCAGAGCAGGATCTCCTGCACCCGGGCGTCCTCTTTGCGCAGGTAGTGGGCGTCGTTGGTGGCCGCCATCGGGATGCCGGTCTCCCGCGCCAGCCGGATCAGCTGGGGCAGCACCGTCTCGTCCTCGGTCAGGCCGTGGTCCTGCAGTTCAATGTAGTAGCTGTCGGGCCCGAACAGGTCCCGGTACCAGAGGGCGGCGGCCCTGGCCCGCTCGTAATCGCCGGCCAGCAGGGCCTGGGGCACCTCGCCGGCCAGGCAGGCCGACAGGCAGATCAGCCCCTCGTGGTACTGTTCCAGCAGCTGCTTGTCCACCCGGGGCTTGGAGTAAAAGCCCTCGGTGAAGGCGGCCGACACCATCTTGATCAGGTTCTGGTAGCCGGTCTCGTTTTTGCACAGCAGGATCAGATGGTGGTTGCCGTCCACCTTGTTGACCTTGTCGAAGCGGGTGCGGGTGGCCACATAGACCTCGCACCCGATGATGGGCTTGATGCCGGCCTTTTTGGCCGCCTTGTAAAACTGCACGCAGCCGTACATCACCCCGTGGTCGGTGCAGGCGACGGCGGTCTGGCCGCACTCTTTGACCCGCTCCATCAGCCCGTCGATCCGGCAGGCGCCGTCCAACAGGCTATACTCGGTGTGGACGTGCAGATGGACAAAGCGCTGCGGCGCGGCGGTCTCGCTCACGGTGACTCCCCCTCCTTCCGGGCCCGCAGGCCGGCCGAGATGGCTTCCAGCCGCTTGAGGCGGTGGGCCAGCCCCGACTTGCTGGGCCGCGGTTCCATTTTTTCACACAATGCCGCCAGAGAAAGTTCCGGGTAGGCCAGCCGCACGGCGGCCGTCTGGCGCAGCGGCTCGGGCAGGGCGCCGAGGGCGTCCTGTTCTTCCAGGTAGCGCAGGGCCCGGATGGCCGAAGCGTTGGCCCGCACCGTCTTGCCCAGGTTGGCGGTCTCGCAGTTGGTGTACCGGTTGACCCGGTTGCGCACCGACTTGACCACCCGCTCGGTGTCCATCTGGCCGGCGGCCTGTTCGGCCCCCATAAAGACCAGCAGGGCCTGGATGCTGGCGCAGGCTTTGAGATAAATGACGTTGACCCCCTTGCGGCGGCTGCGCCGGGGGGCAAACTCGTGTTCGGCCAGCAGGGCCTCAAAGTCCCGGGCCAGGTTGGTGCGGGGGGTGGTAAATTCCAGGTGGTAACCCTTCTGCGGGTCGGTCACCGTGCCGCAGCAGAGGAACGCCGCCCCCACATAGGCGCTGACGCTGCTCCGGCTGCGGATCAGCTCGGGGTCGATCTGCAAGCTCGGCTCCCGGCCGGTGGTGCCGAAGAGGGCGTGCATCCGCTCCGCTTCGGCCCCCTCCCCGATCTTGAATTCATACACCGTCCCGCTGGCATGGTCCTTCCGGCGGACGGCGCCCTCGATGCCGCAGCGGGCAAAGCACCGCCGGGCATAGCCGGCGGTCTCGGCCTGTTCGGTCTGGATGACCAGGCCGCGGGCGTCAAAATGTTTTGCAAAGCAGGCCAGGCCATAGCAGGCCGCCCGGACGCCGGCTTCGGTGTCCGGCTGGCAGGCGGCGATCTCGGCCCGGGCCTCGGAGGCAAAGCTCATGCTTCGTCCCTTCCTTTTTCAAAGATAGTCACCGCGACGCGTCCCGGTGCTGGAGGCTGACGGCGTAGCCCTGTTCCTCGCAGTAGGCTGCAATCTTGCGGGCAAAGGTGATGGACCGGTGCTTGCCGCCGGTGCAGCCCACCGCGATGGTCAGCTCGCTCTTGCCCTCCTTGACATAGAGGGGCAGGGCGTACGCCAGAAAATACTCGATCCGGGCCAGCAGCTCTTTCGCTTCCGCAAAGCCCATGACGTAGTCCACCACTTCCTCGTCCAGGCCGGTCTTGTGCTTGAGGGCCGGCACATAGAAGGGGTTGGGCAGGCAGCGGACGTCCAGCACCAGGTCGGCCTCCCCCGGCAGCCCGAACTTGAACCCGAAGGAGACGACGTTCAGCCGCATGGCGGCCTTGGCCCCGCCCCCCGGCACAAACAGATCGCAGATCCGCTCCTTGTTCTGGGCCGTGGAAAACAGGCTGGTGTCCATCACATAGTCGGCCCGGTCCAGCAGGGGCTGCAAAATCTCCCGCTCCTTGGCGATGGCCTGGATGGTGGGGATGTTCTCGGTCAGGCTGATGGGGTGCCGGCGGCGGGTCTCCTTGTAGCGGCAGCAGAGCACCTCGTCCGACGCATCCAGAAACAGGACCTTGTAGGGCACCTGCTGCAGGTCCAGCTGGTCCAGCGCGGCCTGCACCTCCTGACGGGTGCGGCAGCCCCGCACATCCATCGAGATGGCCACCCGGTCCAGCTGGCTGTCGCCCGCCCGGGAAAAGGCCACGATCTGCGGCAGCAGCCAGGCCGGGATGTTGTCCATGCAGAAATAGCCGATATCCTCCAGCGCGTTCATCGAGACCGATTTGCCCGAGCCCGAAAGCCCGCTTACGATCAACAGCTCCATAGCCGCTCTCCACTTCCTTGGTTGATGTTTACAGTTCTACCACCCGAATCTCTTTTTCGAGGGTGTAGCCGGTCTGTTCCTTCACCGTCCGTGCCACCTCGTCGCAGAGGGCCAGCACGTCGGCGCAGGTGGCCCCGCCCAGGTTGACCACAAAGCCGCAGTGCTTTTCGCTGACGGCGGCCCCGCCGCAGCGATGGCCCCGCAGGCCGCACTGCTCGATCAGCGCCCCCGCAAAGGCCCCGGCCGGCCGCTTGAAGGTGCTGCCGGCGCTGGGCTTGTCGAGGGGCTGCTTGTCGCGGCGGCGGCCCATCAGTTCGTTCATTTTGGCGGCGATGGCGTCGGGGTCCCCCGGCGCCAGCCGGACGGTGGCCGCCAGGATGCAGCCGCCGTTTGTCTCAAAGACGCTGTGCCGGTAGCCCAGCTCCAGCTGTGAGGCGGGGAGCTCCTCTACCGTCCCTTCCGCGGTCAGATACCGCACCGAGACCAGGACGTCCTTCATCTCGCCGCCGTAGGCCCCGGCGTTCATATAGACGGCGCCCCCCACTGTGCCGGGGATGCCGTAGGCAAATTCCAGCCCGGTCAGCCCGGCGTGCAGCGCCGCCATGCACAAAACGCCCAGGGGCATCCCGGCCGGCGCGGTCAGGGTGTCTCCCTGCCGGGACACCTCCCCTTTCATGCCGGCGGTGCTGATGACCGCCCCGGCGTAGCCTCTGTCCCCAAACAGGACGTTGCTGCCGTTGCCCAGCAGATAGCAGGGCACGGCCAGCTGCCGGCACAGCCGGACCGCCTGGCACAGCTGCGCCTCGCCGTCCGGCTGGACAAAGACCGCCGCCGGCCCTCCGATCTTAAAGGTGGTGTGGGAAGCCAGCGGCTCCCCTTCTTGATACGTGATGCCGGCTTCCCGCAGCCGGGCGGTCAGGTTCTGGTTGTGTTCCAAACTGCGTTCCTCTCACTCTATGTCGATGTTGGCGCCCAGCCGGGTCAGCAGGTCTTTGGCTGCGTTGTAGCCCATCTTCTTCTGGCGGTTGTTGACGGCCGCCGTCTCGATGACCACCGCCAGGTTGCGGCCGGGCGATACGGGGATCTCGGTGCTGGGGATCTTGACCCCCAGGATATCGTAGTATTCGTTTTCCAGGCCGGTGCGCTGGTAATTCTTCCGGGGGTCCCAGGGGGCCAGCTCGACCACCAGGTCCACCGTCTCGCTCACCTTGACCGCGCCCGCGCCGTACACCCGGGAGACGTTGATGAGGCCCACCCCCCGCAGCTCGATGAAGTGGCGGATGTTCTCGGGGGCGGTGCCCATGATCTGCCGGTTGGAGACCTTGCGCAGCTCGACGGCGTCGTCGGCCACCAGCCGGTGGCCCCGCTTGACCAGCTCGATGGCCAGCTCGCTCTTGCCGATGCCGCTGTCGCCCAGCAGCAGGATGCCCTCGCCGTACACCTCCACCAGCACGCCGTGGCGGGTGATGCGGGGGGCCAGCTCCATGTTCAGCACGCTGAGCAGGTTGCCCATCAAAACGCCGCTGGCCTCGTTGGAGCGCAGCAGGGCCACCTTATACTTCCGGGCCAGCTCGATCATCTCGGGGAAGGGGGTCAGCTCGTCGCTGCGGGAGACGATGACCGCCGGGGGCATCGCCCCGAGCAGATGGTCCAGCGCCTCGTACCGGCGCTCGGCCGTCTGGACCGAGAGGAAGTTCATCTCGGCCAGGCCCATGATCTGCAGCCGGAGATTGTCGAAGTACTCGTAATACCCGGCCAGAAACAGGCCCGGCCGGTTGACCTCGGCGATCTCGACGTGGATCTCGCTCAGCTCACGGGGGGTGTAGACCACCTCCATGTTGATCCGCTCGGACAGTTTGGCGAGCGATATTGTAAAGTTTTCCATCCTTGTTTCCTCCCTGTGACAGGCGCGGCGCGCCGTCCGTTTCGGCCGGGACTTGCAGGTCGTGCGCAAAATTCCCATTTTTTATATTATAATCAAAACCGGGCGGGATTACAATTCCCCCGAGGCATTTTTCCGCCGTTGCGCGCCGGGGGCTCATCCTGTATAATAGAAGCGAAACGCAGGGTTTATGTAAACTGCGCTTTACCCGGATTTTACATAAGTCCGGTTTCACATTTTACATTCCTGCACTATACTGAAAGAGAATGCAGGTAAAACCGTTGTAAAACTTAAAACAAGGAGCGAACATGAGCATCACGCACGTATTTTCCCTGTTGGGCGGGCTGGCCCTCTTCCTCTACGGCATGGACCTGATGGGCAAGTCGCTGGAGCGGCAGGCCGGCGGCCGGCTGCAGAAGATCCTCAGCCGCCTGACCGACAACCCCTTCAAAGGCTTTCTGCTGGGCCTGGCCGTCACCGCCGTCATCCAGAGCTCCAGCGCCACCACCGTCATGGTGGTCGGCTTTGTCAACAGCGGCATCATGCAGCTGCACCAGGCCATCGGCATCATCATGGGCAGCAACGTGGGCACCACCGTCACCAGCTGGCTGCTCAGCCTGACCGGCATCGAGGGCGACAGCCTGCTGATCCAGCTGCTCAAGCCCTCCACCTTCAGCCCGCTGCTCGCCTTTATCGGCATTCTGCTGTTCATGTTCGGCGGCGAAAAGAAAAAGGGCATCGGCGGTATCCTGATCGGCTTTGCCATCCTGATGACCGGCATGACCGCCATGTCGGACGCCGTCGCTCCGCTGGAGAATGAGCCCTGGTTCACCGAGCTGTTCGTCCGCTTCTCCAACCCCATCCTGGGCGTGCTGGTGGGCGCGCTGGTCACCGCCGTCATCCAGAGCTCCAGCGCCAGCGTGGGCATCCTGCAGGCTCTCAGCTCCACTGGCGTTATCACCTACGGCAGCGCCATCCCCATCATCATGGGCCAGAACATCGGCACCTGCGCCACCGCCCTCATCTCCTCGGTGGGCACCAATAAAAACGCCCGCCGGGCGGCCATGGTCCACCTCTACTTCAACATCATCGGGGTGGCGGTCTTCCTGGTCCTCTTCTACGGACTGAACGCCGTCTTCCGCTTCTCCTTTGTGGACGACACCATCGCCCCCTGGGGGATCGCGGTGGTCCACTCGGTCTTTAACCTCGGCACCACCGCCCTGCTGCTGCCCTTCACCAGCGTGCTGGAAAAGCTGGCCTGCCTGACCATCCCCGACAGCGAGGAGAAGGAGCGCTTCACCCTGCTGGACGAGCGTCTGCTGAACACCCCCTCGGTGGCGGTCGAGCAGGCCCGCACCGTCACCTCCAACATGGCCGAATCGGCCCGCACCGGCGTCATCCAGGCCATGAGCCTGACCCACCGCTGGGACGAGGATCTGGCCAAAAAGGTCAGGGAGCAGGAAAAGCAGGTCGACCGCAGCGAGGACGCCCTCGGCACCTACCTGGTCAAGCTGTCCGGCCGCGCCCTCAGCCACGACGACAGCCAGCAGGTGAACACCCTGCTGCACACCATCAGCGATTTTGAGCGGATCAGCGACTACTCGGTCAACCTGCTCAACTCGGCCCAGGAGATCCACGACAAGGAGATCACCTTCTCGGCCGACGCGCAGGAGGAGCTGGGCGTCCTCGAGGACGTGGTGCAGGACCTGCTCAACCGGACGGCCGAAGCCTTCCGCCAGAACGACCTGCATCTGGCCAGCAAGGTCGAGCCGATGGAGTCGGTGGTGGGCGAACTGGTCCGGGCCATCAAGGCGCGGCACATCGCCCGCCTGCAGGCCGGCAGCTGCTCCATCGCCTACGGCTTTGTCCTGGAGGACCTGCTGACCAGCTACTCCCGCATCTGCGCCCACTGCAGCAATGTGGCGGTGGCCCTGATCGAGGTGGCGCAGGACAGCTTTGACACCCACGCCTACCTGTCCGACCTGCGGCACAACAAGGCCGCCGAGGAGAGCCAGGCGTTCCAGCGGCGGGTGGACCGCTACCGGGCCCGCTACACCTTCCCCACGGAGGGCGGGAGCGCCGAAAAGGAGGAATCCTGAGATGATCTATATCGTGGAGGACGACGCCTCCATCCGGGAACTGGAACAGTACGCGCTCCAGTCCAGCGGGTACGACGTCAAATCGTTTGAGACCCCCGAGGCTTTCTGGCAGGCCATGCGGATCACCGAGCCGGAGCTGGTCATTCTGGATGTCATGCTGCCCGGCGAGGACGGCTTTTCCATCCTGAAAAAGCTGCGCGGCACCCCTGCTCTGCGGCAGCTGCCCATCATCATGGTCACCGCCAAATCCAGCGAGCTGGACACCGTCCGCGGCCTTGACTGCGGCGCCGACGACTACATCACCAAGCCCTTCGGCATCATGGAATTTCTCAGCCGGGTGCGGGCGGCGCTGCGCCGCTCGGCCCCGCCGGCCAAGCCCAACGTCTACTCCTTCCACGAGCTGCTGCTGGACAACGCCCGCCACAGCGTGACGGTGGCCGGCGCGCCGGTCGACCTGACCTACAAAGAGTACAGCCTGCTGCGGCTGCTGCTGGAAAACACCAACCTCGTCGTCACCCGCGAGACCATCCTGCAGGTGGTCTGGGGCACCGACATCTCGGTCGAAAGCCGGACAGTGGATATGCACATCCGCACCCTGCGCAAAAAGCTGGGCAGCGCCGGCAGCTACATCCTCACCGTCCGCAAGGTGGGCTACAAGCTGGCCGACAGCGAGGAGGGCGCCGAAGAATGAGGACCCGCAGCATGGAGGAGACCATCGGCCGCCGGCTCTACCTGATGGGGCTGCTCAGCCTGGTGATGGCGGTGGCGGTCTGTGTCTTTGTCTTTCACCGGGCCTTCACCATGCAGGCCTGGCGGGCGCTGGAAAACGAGTCCGCCCTCATCACCGCCCAGTACCGCTACGACCCCGCCAGCCTCAGCGCCCTCGACATGGAGGACCGGGTCCGGGTCACCCTCATCTCTCCCCGGGGCGAGGTGCTGTATGAATCCACCGACGCCGACGAGCAGGCCGAGATGGAAAACCACCTCTCCCGCCCCGAGGTGCAGCAGGCCTTCGCCGCCGGCCGGGGCCAGGACATCCGGGACTCGGCCACCACCGGCTACGAGACCTATTACTACGCGGTGCTGCTGGACGACGGCAACGTCCTGCGCACCAGCCAGGACGCCGAGACCATCTGGGCCCTCTACGACCAGGCCCTGCCCGCCATCCTGGTCAGCTGCTTTGTCATCATGGGCAGCGCGGCGCTGCTGGCCGGCTTTCTGACCCGGCGCCTGGTCCGGCCCATGCTGCGGATGACCGACGACCTCGACCGCATCCAGGAGAACGTCCCTTACCGGGAGCTGGTCCCCTTTGCCGACGCCATCTACTCCGACCGCGCCATGCGGGAGAGCAACGAAAAGATGCGCCAGGAGTTCACCGCCAACGTCAGCCACGAGCTCAAGACCCCGCTGACCAGCATCTCGGGCTACGCCGAGATGATCGAGACCGGCCTTGCCCGCCCCGAGGACGTGGCCTCCTTCGGGCAGAAGATCCACAGCGAGGCCAGCCGGATGCTGCGGCTGGTCAACGATATCATCCAGCTGTCCCACCTGGACGCCTCGGGCAGCACCCATGACGCCCCCGTGATGGAGCCGGTCGACCTGGCCGCCATCGCCGGCGAGTGCGCCGAGCGGCTCAAGGTGAACGCCCGCCGGGCCTACGTCACCCTCAGCTGCCGCGGCGAGCGGGCCGAGGTCCGGGGCTCCCCCAGCCTGCTGGAAGAGCTCTGCCAGAACCTGTGCGACAACGCCATCCGCTACAACCGCCCCGGCGGCCGGGTCCTGCTGGAAACGGGCTGCACCCGGGAGGGCCACCCCTATCTCTCGGTGCAGGACAACGGCATCGGCATCCCGAAAGAGGCGCAGGGCAGCGTCTTTGAGCGGTTCTACCGGGTGGACAAGAGCCGCAGCAAGGCCACCGGCGGCACCGGCCTCGGCCTTGCCATCGTCAAGCAGATTGCCCGCATCCACGGCGCCCGCATCCACCTGGACAGCGAGCCCGGGGTGGGCACCACCGTCACCGTCACCTTCGAGGGACTGCACTAATACACGCCGACGCTTGTCCGCAGCTGCGGGCAGGCGTCTTTTTTCGGGTCCAGCGCCCCGCCGCCCCACAGGGCGCGGTATGCCCCCAGACCCAGCAGGTCCTGCCCGGCGGCCCACCGTTCCCGCACAAGGGCGGTGCACAGCTGCCCGAGCTTTTCCAGCTCGGCCGGGCCGGGCGCTTCGCTGTCCGCCGCCGTCTGGCAGCTCAGCCGGAGGAGAAAGCCCTCCCCCTCCGCCTCCACCCCGCACAGGGGCCGGCGCAGCGCCAGCGGCCGCCCCTCCAGCCAGAAGACGGCCTCCTCTCCCCGGCCGGTCAGCAGGCGGTAGACCGCCGTTTTCTCGGCGTCCCACGCCTCCGGCGCCGCCCCGGAGAGGAACAGCCCCTCGGCCGACAGCGCCGGGCCGTCCGCCCCGGCCGTCAGCACCGGCAGCAGCACGCCGCCGTCCGCCTGCATTTCGTACAGGCGCGGCAGAGCCGGCCCCGCCTGCTTGAGGGCCTGCAGCAGGGCGCTCAGCGGCTCGCCCTCTTCCTCGGTGGCCGCGGACAGCTCCGCGCAGCTGAACGCGCAGGCGGCCAGCCGGGCGCCGGTCCGCCCGCACCGCCGGGCCAGGACCAGCGCCTCGTATTCTTCCAGCGCCTCCCGGCCGCCGCCCGGCATCAGCAGCAGATAGTCGCAGAGGCGGAAGTTGGCCGTCAAGGGCAGGGCGGCCTCGGCGTTTGCGAGGGCCCGCTCCAGACCGGGGCCCTCGGCCGCCGCGAACCGGATGCCGTCCGACACCTCGGACGAATCGGCCGACCCCTCCGGCGCCTGGTAGAGCAGGCCCACCGTCCAGTTCTCCCCGTCCGGTTCCAGCAGCACCGCCCGGACCATGCTCTTCTCGGTGGTGTCGGTGCGGGCAAAGGCCAGGCAGAACGCCGCCAGCAGCCCGGCGGCCAGATAGTTCAGACGCGCCATACTCCCCCTCCTTGCGCTTTTCTGCTCTCAGTATGCGCAGCGGCGGGGCAAATATCCCGCCCCGATTGACCGGCCCGCCGCCTTGTGCTACACTGGGGACAAACCACACACAGCAAAGGAGAACCGCCTATGCAGTACGATTTCACTTCCATCCTCGACCGGCACGGCCGGGATTCCATCGCGGTGGACGGCCTGGGCCGCAGCCCCGGCTTTGCCCCCGACGCCCCGCAGCCCGGCTTTGACGCCATCCCCATGTGGGTGGCGGACATGAACTTCCCCACCGTGCCCACCGTCCCCGCCGCCCTGATCGAGCGGGCCAGCCACCCCGCCTACGGCTACTTTGAGACGACCGAAGCCTACTACGACGCCATCATCGGCTGGCAGGTGCAGCGCAACGGCTGCAACCCCGCCCTTCTGACCCGGGACTGTATCGGGTACGAAAACGGGGTGCTGGGCGGGGTGGTCTCGGCCCTGACCAGCTTTGCAAATCCCGGCGACCCGGTCCTGGTCCACAGCCCCACCTACATCGGCTTTACCAAATCGCTGAAGAACAACGGCTTCGAGATCGTCCACTCCCCCCTCGTCCGGGACGAGGCGGGCGTCTGGCGGATGGACTATGCCGACATGGACCGCAAGCTGAAAGAACATCACATCCACGCCGCCATTCTCTGCAGCCCCCACAACCCCTGCGGCCGGGTCTGGACGCCGGAAGAGCTGGCCTGCGCGATGGAAGTCTACCGGGTCAACGACTGCGTCGTCATCTCGGACGAGATCTGGTCCGACATCCTGCTCAACGGCCACAAGCACACCCCCACCCAGAGTGTCAGCGAGGACGCCCGCCGCCGGACCATCGCCCTCTACGCCCCCAGCAAAACCTTCAACCTGGCGGGCCTGGTCGGCAGCTACCACATCATCTACGACGAATACCTGCGGGACCGCGTCCGCGCCAAAGCCAGCAAGAGCCACTACAACAGCATGAACGTCCTGTCCATGCACGCCCTGATCGGCGCCTACCGGCCCGAGGGCCACGCCTGGGTGGACCAGCTCTGCAAGGTCCTTTCGGGCAACGTCAACTTTGCCTGCGACTACATCCGCGCGCACTTCGACGGCGTCGAAGCGGCCAAGCCCGAGGGCACCTATATGCTCTTTGCCGACTGCACCAAATGGTGCGCAGCCCACGGCAAGACCATCGAGGAGGTCGAAAAGGCCGCCTGGGCGGTGGGCGTCGCCCTGCAGGACGGCCGGATGTTCCACGGCCCCTTCGCCCTGCGGATCAACCTGGCCCTGCCCTTCGCCCGGGTGCAGGAAGCCTTCCGCCGGCTGGACCGGTATGTGTTCAATGCCTGAAAGGAGCCCCGCCATGAAAACCATCTTCCTCCACGGCCTGGGCCAGAGCGCCGGGGACTGGCAGCCGGTGACCCGGCTGCTCGCCTGTCCGCCCGCCGAGATCGACTGCCCCGAGCTCTTCTCCTGGGCCGAGCCGGGCCAGCTCGCCTACCCCCGCCTCGTGGCCGGCCTCGAGCGCTACTGCGGCGCGCAGCAGCAGCCCTTCCGCCTCTGCGGGCTGTCGCTGGGGGCGGTCCTTGCGCTGGACTACGCCATCCGCCACCCGGACGGCCCGGCCGCGCCCGCTTCCCTGGTCCTGGCCGGGGTGCAGTGCAAGATCCCCACCCGGACGATCGACCTGCAGAACCTGCTGTTCCGCCTGATGCCCCGGCGCGCCTTTGCCGGGATGGGCGTCTCCAAGCAGGATTTCATCCGGCTGGCCCACTCCATGCGCACCCTCGATCTGAGCCGGGGCCTGCGCCGCGTCGCCTGCCCGGTGACCCTTGTCTGCGGCGAAAAGGACGCCGCCAACCTGAAAGCCTCCCGCCAGCTGGCGCGGCTGCTGCCGCAGGCGCGCCTTTACATCCTCCCCGGCGCGGGCCACGAGCTGAACACCTGCGCGCCCCAGGCTTTCGCCGACGTTCTGCGCAAACAGGCATAAAGAAAAGGCGTGCCGCACAAGCACGCCTTTTTCTGTGGTGCGGGAGAAGAGGGTCGAACTCTCACTCTTTCGGAACTGGTGCCTAAAACCAGCGCGTCTGCCATTCCGCCACTCCCGCGCGAATGCTTCTTTAGTCTACCAATCCGGGCGGGAAATGTCAATCCATAAATTCAGGCCAAAACGCGCCCGGCGCATCAAAGCAGCGTCCGGGCGCGTTTTTTTACAGATTCTTCTCGAGGTCCTGCCAGAGGGGGTTTTTGGCGATCTCGGCGTCGGGCCCGAGGAAGGCCCTGCCCGCCGCCTCGTCCCCCTGCAGCCAATAGCAAAACCAGGCCGTCATGTAGCCGTCCGGCCAGGGCAGCATCTCGGCGTGGTCGGCGCCGGTGCGCCGGGCCCGGAGTTTGGGCACATCGGCCGGGATGAGGCCGTAGTTTTCCTCCTGAGACCACAGCGGCGCGATGGACACCTCCTGCGCCTCGGCGGCCACCTCGGGGCTGCCGGCCTCGCCGGCATCCAGCAGGCCGGTGCCGGCCACCATCATGCAGGGCACGCCGATCCGGGCGGGGTCATAGGCCCAGTCGAGGGTGGCCGCATAGCGGCTGGACGGGGTGCTGGCCAGATAGAGCGCCTTGTAGCGGCCGCCGTTCGGCTGGCTGGTCACCGCGTTGATGGCTCCGATGGCCCCCTGCGAGTGGCCCGCCGAGCCGACGTTGTCGGTGTCCAGCTTGTGGTAAAAGAGGCTGTCGGGGTCCTCGTTCAGGGCGATCAGCAGGTCCAGCGCGCCGGCCGAGGCGTCGCCGCTCCAGGAATTCTGCATCTCATTGCCGACCACCACAAACCCCCAGGACGCCAGATGCTGGAAAACCGGCGCGTAGCGGGACGCCGGCACCCCGGTGCCGTTGGCCATCACCACGATGGGCCACTCCCGGCCGTCATCCGCCGCGAGCGCGGCGGGATACCAGACCTCGTACTGCTTGACCAGCACGTCCTGCGCGGGGTACTCGGCATGGGCGACTTCGTACTCCCCCATTGCCGTGTAATCGGCCTCGATCTCGCCGCCGGTCTGGGTCTGTTCGTAATAGCCGGCCGTCACCGAGGGGACGTCGTTGCTCCAGTCCTGAACCGCCCCCACCACGGCCATTCCCACCAGGACGGCGATGGCGAGCTTCTGCACTGTCTCAAACATGACTTTCACCTTCCCTGCAATCAGAAATTCCTGCCTTTATTGTACCAGCGCGCCGGGCGCAAGTAAAGCCGATTTGGGATAAATTCACAAAATCCGGGGCAAATTGCTTCCTCTTTCGGGTGTTCTATGCTATAATGAAAGCTGCAATTTGACCGAACGGAGGTGGAACCATGAAGCTCTGCATTGCCGCAGCTCCATGCAAGGCCTGAAGAGATAGACTTGTATGGAGCAAACCGCTATCTCTCAATGGCCTTGCTGTTTGACGCATCAGCATCAAAAGAAAAGGAGTCATTGAGATGAATTACCAGAAAATAGACCTTGCCGCCTGGGATCGGGGCGAGCTTTTTGCCTTTTATATCCGCAACATGCGGATCGTCATGAGCCTGACCGTGGACGTTGACGTGGCGCCGCTGGCGGCCTTTGTCCGCCAAAACGGCCTGAAATTCTACCCGGCCATGATCTGGACGGTGTCCCGGGTCATCAACGCCCACGACGAGTTCAAATATGGCTGGGACGCCGACGGCAGCCTGATCCGCTGGGATTTTGTATCGCCCAGCTACGCCCATTTTCACCCGGAAGATCAGGCGTTTACCAAGATGGTCACCCCTTATGCAGACGACCTGGCCGTGTTCCATGCGCAGTTCCTGCGGGACCGTGCGCGCTGCCGGGAGCTTCGGGCCATCGTCCCCCATCAGCCGCCGAATTTTTTCGACGTGTCCTGCCTGCCATGGGTCCGCTACCGGCATTTTGATCTGCATGTGTTCGACGAGGGCAAGTTTCTGGCCCCGGTGGTCACCTGGGGCCGGTTTGAAGAAGCGGAGGGCGGAAAGCTGATGATGCCCCTGACCATGAACATCCACCATGCCGTGGCGGACGGGTTCCACCTGTCCCGTTTCTTTACCGAAGTGCAGGCACAGATCAATGCCATGGGCACAGGAGGTGTGCGGTGAAAAAGGTCCTTTTGTATATCCACGGCAAGGGCGGCAGTGCCCGGGAGGCCGAGCGCTATCGTCCCCTCTGCCCGGAATATCGGGTTGTGGGCGTCGATTATCAGGGCGAACTGCCCTGGGAGGTGCGGGGACAGCTTCGGGCGGCCTATGACCAGGCCCGCCGGCAAAGCGAACCGGTCATCGTCCTCGCCAACAGCATCGGCGCCTATTTTGCGATGGACGCTTTGCAGGACCGTCCGCTTGCCAAGGCGCTCTTCATCTCCCCTGTCCTGGACATGGAGCGGCTGATTTTGGAGATGATGGGCTGGGCCGGCGTATCGGAGGCGGAACTGCGGGAGCGGGGCGAAATTCCAACCGCCTTCGGGGAGACCCTCTCCTGGCGGTATCTCTGCTATGTCCGGGAACATCCCATTGCCTGGGACATCCCCACCGAGATCCTTTACGCCGGGAACGATCCTCTGACCGCCCGGCAGACGGTGGACGCTTTTGTCCGCAGCCACCGCGCCCGCCTCACCGTGATGGAAAACGGCGAGCACTGGTTCCACACCGCGGAACAGCTCGCCTTTCTGGACGGGTGGATCAAAGAAGTTTTGCGATAACATAAAGCAGCCCCGCCGGAGCTCTTCTGCCCGGCGGGGCTGCTGCGTGAACGGGCCTCAGCCCGATTTTTTCATCTGTTCGCGGTGGTACTGCAGGGTGTAAAGCTGGTAGTAGCGGCCGCGTTTTTCCAGCAGCTGCTGGTGGGTGCCCTGCTCGATGATCCGTCCGTGGGACAGCACGATGATGTTGTCGGCGTGCTGGATGGTCGAAAGCCGGTGGGCCACGATCAGCATGGTGCCCACCGAGCGCATCTTCTCCAGCGAGTCCTGAATCAGCAGCTCGGTCTCGGTGTCGATGTTGGCGGTGGCTTCATCCAGAATCATGACCGAGGGCTCGTGCAGGATGGTGCGGGCGAAGGAGATCAGCTGGCGCTGGCCGGCCGAGAAGTTGTTGCCGCGCTCCCGCACCGGCTCGTCCAGGCCGTGGTCCAGCTTGCCGATGAAGCGGTCGGCGTTGACGTACCGGCAGACCTCCATGATCCGCTCGTCGCTGTCCCCTTCCCGCCGCAGGACGATGTTGCTGCGGATGGTGCCCGAGAAGAGAAAGACGTCCTGCAGCATCTGGCCGAAGTGGCGGCGGATGCAGGAGATCTTGATCTTGCGGATGTCCACCCCGTCGATCAGGATCTGCCCGCGCTGGAACTCGTAGTTGCGGCAGATCAGGGAGAGGATGGTGGTCTTGCCCGAACCGGTCGAGCCGACAAAGGCCACCGTCTGCCGGGGCTGGACGTGGAAGGAGACCCCCTTCAGCACCCACTCGCCGGGGACATAGCTGAACCAGACGTCCCGGAACTCGATCTCGCCCCGGATCTCGTCCAGCTCGACAGCGTCGGGGGCGTCCACCATTTTGGGCTGGAGATCGAGGATGGAAAAGACCTTTTCGGAGGATGCCATGGCCGACTGCAGCCAGTTGAACTGCTCGGCCAGGTTCTGGATGGGGTTATAGAACTTGGAGATGTACATATAAAAGGTGACGATGGTGCCGCCCGAGATGGTCTGCCCCAAAAAGGAGTGGCCGTCGAGGTAGCCCATGCCGCCGAGGTAGAACAGGCAGAGCACCGAGCTGACGTACAGCATATACACCAGCGGGCGGAATACGCCAAAGACGAAGATCTCGTCCCGCTTGGCCTTGCCCAGCGCCTCGCTGCGGCGGCGGAAGTCCTCCATCCGGGCGTCCTCCCGGCCGAAGATCTGGGTGATCTTGATGCCCGAAAGGTTCTCGGACAGGTAGGTGTTGATGTCGGTGGTGCGGTCCTTGACCCGGCGGTAGGCCCGGCGGGAGAATTTGCGGAAGATGACGGTGAACAGCACGATAAAGGGAACAAAGCAGAGGACCATCAGGGTCAGCTCGTAGTTCACCAGCAGCATGGCCCCCAGGATGCCCAGAATGACAAAGCAGTTTTTGGCCAGGTTGACCAGCAGGTTTGTGAACATCATCGAGATGGCGTTGGTGTCGTTGGTCACACGGGTGACCAGCTTGCCCACCGGGATCTCGTTCAGCTGCTCGTGCGCGAGGGACTCGATGTGGGTGAACAGGTCCTCGCGCAGGTCGGAGATGATGCGCTGGCCCGCCTTCTGCAAAATGACGGCCTGGAAATAGGAGCTGGCCATCGAAAAGACCAGGATACCGGCGTAGACCGCCACCATCCCGAACAGGGCGTCCAGGGTGAAATCCCCCACCAGCATCTCCTCCACCTCGCCCACGATGAGGGGCGAGACGATGTCGTAGACGATGGAAAAGAGCATCAGCAGCCCCGCCGCGGCAAAGCTGCCCAGATAGGGCCGGGCGTAATGGGCCAGCCGGCGGACGATCTCGCTGTCGGGGATGTTGCGCTCAAAGCCCATCGAGGTCTTTTTGTCCTTGACGGTGGCGTAGGCAAAGATGAGTAGGGCCGATACCGTCCCGATCAGCCCGCCCGCCAGCAGCAGCGGATTTATCTGGATCATGAATTGCCACCTCCCAGCTCGTCCTCCAGCCGCTGCAGGTCGACCATCCTGCGGTAGTCCTCGCAGCGCGCATACAAAGCGTCGTGGGCGCCCACGTCCACGACCTGTCCGTCGTCGATGAAAATGATCTTGTCCATCCGTTCCACCGTCGAGATGCGGTGGGCGATCAGGATGGTGGTCTTGCCGGCGCGCTCGGCGCTGAGGTTGTCGAGGATGACCTTCTCGGTGCTGGTGTCCACCGCCGAGACCGAGTCGTCCAAAATCAGGACCGGCGCGTCCATCAGAAGGGCCCGCGCGATCGAGATGCGCTGCTTCTGCCCGCCCGAGACGGTCACGCCCCGCTCGCCCAGCACGGTGTTGTAGCCCTCCTTGAAGGCGGCCACGTTGTCGTGGACGTCGGCCATCCGGGCCGCGTGCTCGATGGCGTCCTGCCCGGCGGCGTCGACGCCGAAGGCGATGTTGTGGGAGATGGTGTCCGAGAAGAGGAAGTTATCCTGCGGCACATAGGCGCAGGCCGACCGGACCGACCGGATGGTCAGGCTGTTGACGTCCTGCCCGTCCATGAACAGGCTGCCGCCCGGCACGTTGTAGATCCGCAGGATCAGGTCGACCAGGGCGGTCTTGCCCGCGCCGGTCTTGCCCACGATGCCCACCCGCTCCCCGGCATGGATGGTGAAGGAAACGTCCTTCAGCACGTCGAACTCCCCGTCCGGGTAGCGGAAGGTCAGGTGGCGGAACTCGATCTCGCCCCGGGCGTGTTCCAGGCTGCGGACGCCGGGGCGGTCGGCCACGTCGACCGGGGCGTCCAGCAGCTCGGTGATCCGGTTGAGGGAGGCCTTGCCGCGGGAGGTCTTTTCGATCAGCATGGACACCGCCATGATGGGCCAGACGATGGCCGAAAAGTAGCCGATGTATTCCACCAGCTGCCCGGCGTTGAACCGCCCGGTGTAGACCAGGTAGCCGCCGTAGCCCAGAATAACACAGGTGACCGACTCGACAAAGAGGGTGACCAGGATATTCAGCAGGGTGGAGATGCGGGTGTAGATGACGTTGATCTCCTCATTTTCCCGGTTGAGCCTGCGGAAGGCCATCAGCTCCTTTGTCTCCTTGACAAAGGCCTTGACCACCGCGATGCCCGAGAAATTCTCCTGCGCGAAGTCGGACAGATCGGCGAACGCCTGCTGCCGCTCTTCCCACCGGCGGGTCATCACCCGGCCGACGATGCTGCCCACCAGGAACATCAAAAAGGCGGGGATCATGGCCATCAGGGTCAGAGAGGCGTCCATCCGCCACATCTTAATAAAGGCCAGCAGCCCCAGGAACAGCGCGTCGCAGAACATCAGCACGCCGTCGCCGAAGCACTCCTGGATGGTCTCCAGGTCGTTGGTGTACAGGCTCATCAGGTTGCCGACCTTGTTGACCTGGTAATAAGCCTGGGACAGGTCCTTGCTGTGGTCGAACATCCGGTTGCGCAGCTCGGTCTCGACCCGGATGGCCGCCCCGAAAAAGCAGATGCGCCACAGAAACCGCCCGATCACCATCGACACGATGATCCCGATCATGGGCAGGCAGATGTTCTGCATCAGCACCTCTTTGGTAAAGGCGGTGGGCACGCCGCCCACCAGCACCTGCCCGCTGTTTACCCCGTTGATGAGCATCCGGTACAGCTCCGGGATAATCAGCTGCATGTAGTCGACCAGGATCAGCGCCGCGATGCCCAGCAGCAGGGTGGGCGCGTGGCGGAGATAGTAGCGGTTGATGTACTTGCCGAAGATCACATGGTTCCCTCCTTTTTGTTCAACAAACAGAAAACGCCGGAACTGGCGCATCCGCGCCGGCACCGACGTTTTTCTATTCTGGAGCGGCCGACGAGGCTCGAACTCGCTACCTCCACCTTGGCAAGGTGGCGCTCTACCAGATGAGCTACGGCCGCATATGGTGCCTCCGATCGGAATCGAACCAATGACACGGGGATTTTCAGTCCCCTGCTCTACCAACTGAGCTACAGAGGCGCACCGGACGTTGATTATTATACCGCAAAATTCGGATTTGTAAAGAGGAAATTGCAAATTTTTTCAAAGAATTTAGAAAACAGCGCTCCTGCGCAGGACTTTTTGCGCGGGCAGCCCCGGATTTGATTTTTGGGCGGGAATATGGTTAAATAAACAGTTGAAATCATCTATCCATTATTTTGCCGGAGGAACAACATGGCAAAAAAACAGGAATACGGCAACGAGAGCATCACATCCTTAAAGGGGGCCGACCGGGTCCGCAAGCGGCCGGCTGTCATTTTCGGCTCGGACGGGGTGGACGGCTGCGCCCACTCCATCTTTGAGATCATCTCCAACGCCATCGACGAGGCGCGGGACGGCTACGGCAAGGTCATCAATGTGACCCGCTGCAAAGACGGCAGCGTCAGGGTCGAGGACTTCGGCCGCGGGATGCCGGTGGACTGGAACAAGGGCGAGGAGCGCTACAACTGGGAGCTGCTGTTCTGCGAGATGTACGCCGGAGGCAAATACGGCGAGGGGGAGGACAACTACGAGTTCAGCCTCGGGCTGAACGGCCTGGGCCTGTGCGCCACCCAGTACGCCTCGGCCTGGATGACCGCCGACATCTACCGCGACGGCTTCCACTATCACCTCGACTTTGCCAAAGGCGAGAACGTCGGCGGGCTGAAAAAGGAGCCTTACAAGGGCCGCCGGACCGGCAGCATCATCCACTGGATGCCGGACGACGAGGTCTTTACCGACACCGACGTGCCGGCCAGCTACTATAAAGATGTGCTGCGCCGCCAGGCGGTGGTCAACGCGGGGCTGACTTTGACCTTCACCGACGAGAAGGAGCCCGACCCCGCCACCGGCAAGCCCTGGCAGGAGAGCTACTGCTACCAGAACGGCATCGCCGACTACGTCCGGGAGGCCGCCGGCGACGACCCGCTGACCCCTGTCTTTACCTGCGAGTCGGAGGCCACCGGCCGCGACCGGGAGGATCAGCCCGACTATAAGGTGCGGATGAGCGCCGCCTTCTGCTTTTCCAACCGGGTGCAGCTGCTGGAGTTCTACCACAACTCCTCCTGGCTGGAGCACGGCGGCAGCCCCGAGCACGCCGTCCGCACCGCCTTTGTCTACCAGATCAACAAGTACCTGAAGGACAAGGGGATGTACAAGAAGGGGGAGAGCTCGGTCACCTTCCAGGACATCCAGGACTGTCTGGTCTATGTGTCCTCCAGCTTTTCCACCCGCACCAGCTACGAGAACCAGACCAAAAAGGCCATCACCAACAAGTTCATCTCCCAGGCCATGACCGACTTTTTGAAGCATTACCTCGAGGTCTACTTCCTCGAAAAGCCGGAGGAGGCCCAGAAGATCTGCCAGCAGGTGCTGGTCAACAAGCAGAGCCGGGAACATGCCGAAAAGACCCGCCAGAGCATCAAAAAGACCCTCTCCACCCAGATCGACCTGGCCAACCGGGTGCAGAAGTTCGTTGACTGCCGCACCAAGGACCCCGCCCGGCGGGAGCTGTATATCGTCGAGGGCGATTCGGCCATGGGCGCGGTCAAGACCAGCCGGGACAGCGAGTTCCAGGCCATCATGCCCATCCGGGGCAAGATCCTGAACTGCCTCAAGGCCGACTACGCCCGAATCTTCAAGTCGGACGTCATCGTCGACCTGATCAAGGTGATGGGCTGCGGCATCGAGCTGGGAGGCAAGTACAACAAGGAGCTGGCCACCTTCAGCCTGGACAACCTCCGCTTCAACAAGATCGTCATCTGTACCGACGCCGACGTGGACGGCTATCAGATCCGCACCCTGGTGCTGACCATGCTCTACCGCCTGACCCCGACCCTGATCGAAAAGGGGTACGTCTATATCGCCGAGTCGCCCCTGTACGAGATCAACACCAAAGACGAGACCTGCTTTGCCTACACCGAGGCCGAAAAGGCGGCCTTTCTGAAAAAGATCGGGGACCGGAAATACACCATCCAGCGCTCGAAAGGTCTGGGTGAAAACGACCCCGAGATGATGTGGCTGACCACCATGAACCCGGAAAGCCGCCGCCTCATCAAGGTGATGCCCACCGACGCGGCCGAGACGGCCCGGGTCTTTGACATCCTGCTGGGGGACAACCTGGCCGGCCGCAAGGACCACATCGCCGCCCACGGCGCGGAATATCTGGACGACCTCGACCTGTCGTAAGGGCCCGCTTCGCCAGAATGCGCAAAGCAAGAAATAGATTGAGATAAAAACACTATGCCAAAAAAACAGAGCAAAAAAACATCCAGGCCGGTGCGCCCCCAGCTGGGGGAGGGGGTCGAGATCCTGAACGCGGGCAGCGTCCTGGAGGACCCCATCACCCGCACCCTGGAAACCAACTATATGCCCTACGCCATGAGCGTCATCGTCAGCCGGGCGCTGCCCGAGATCGACGGCTTCAAGCCCGCCCACCGCAAGCTGCTGTACACCATGTACGGGATGGGGCTGCTCAAGGGCGCCCGGACCAAGTCGGCCAACATCGTGGGCGCCACCATGCACCTGAACCCCCACGGCGACGCCGCCATCTACGACACCATGGTCCGGATGGGCCGCGGCAACGAGAGCCTGCTGGTCCCCTATGTGGACAGCAAGGGCAACTTCGGCAAGGCTTACAGCCGGGATATGTCCTGCGCCGCCGCCCGTTACACCGAGGCCCGGCTGGAGCCGGTGTGTGAGGAACTGTTCCGGGACATCGACAAGGAGACGGTGGACTTTGTCCCCAACTACGACGGCACCACCACCGAGCCTACCCTCCTGCCGGTGACCTTCCCCACCATCCTGGCCAACAACACCCTGGGCATCGCGGTGGGCATGGCCTGCAACATCTGCTCGTTCAACCTGGCCGAGCTGTGCGCCACCACCATCGCCCTCATCAAAGACCCGCAGCACGACATCGGCTCGACCATGCCCGCCCCCGACTTTGTGGGCGGCGGCCAGATCCTGTACGACGCGGCCCAGATGCGGGAGATCTTTGAGACCGGGCGGGGCAGCGTCAAGGTGCGGGCCCGGTGGCGCTCGGTCCCCGGCGAAAATATGATCGAGATCACCCAGATCCCGCCCACCACCACGGTGGAGGCCATCATGGACAAGATCGCCGAGCTGGCCAAGGCCGGCAAGCTGAAAGAGCTGAGCGATATGCGGGACGAGACCGACCTGAACGGCCTCAAGCTGGCCCTCGATCTCAAGCGCGGGGTGGACCACGACCGCCTGATGGCCAAGCTCTTCAAGCTGACCCCCCTCGAGGACAGCTTCAGCTGCAATTTTAACATCCTCGTCTCGGGTCAGCCCCGGGTGATGGGGGTGCGGGAAATTCTGCAGGAGTGGACGGCCTTCCGCACCGAGTGCGTCCGCCGCCGCACCTGGTTCGACCTGCACGGCAAGGAAAAGCGGCTGCACCTGCTGGAGGGCCTGGCCGCCATCCTGCTGGACATCGACAAGGCCATCCGCATCATCCGCGAGACCGAGGAGGAGGACGAGGTCGTCCCCAACCTGATGATCGGGTTCGGCATCGACGAGGCGCAGGCCGAGTATGTGGCCGAGATACGGCTGCGCCATCTGAACCGGGAGTATATCCTCAAGCGGACCGGCGAGATCGAGGCGCTGAAAAACGAGATCGCCGACCTGAACGACATTCTGGCAAAGCCCGCCCGCATCCGCAGGATCATCATCCAGGAGCTGACGGCGGTGGCCAAAAAGTACGGCCAGCCCCGCCGCAGCGAGGTCCTCTACGACCTGCCGGCCGAGGAGGCCGACGCCGGCGAGGAGGCGGTGCCCGATTATCCCGTCACCGTCTTTTTCACCCGGGAGGGCTACCTCAAAAAGATCACCCCCCAGAGCCTGCGCTCGGCCGGCGCCCACAAGCTGAAGGAGGGGGACGAGATCGTCGTCCAGGCCGAGGCCCGCAACAACCTCGAAGCCCTCTTTTTCACCGACCGCCACCAGGTCTACAAGACCCGCCTGGCCGAGTTTGAGGACGGCAAGGTGGGCCAGATGGGGGTCTATCTGCCCACCCGCCTGGGGATGGAAGAAGGGGAGAACCCCATCGCCATGGTCCTGACAAGCGACTACAGCGGCTGGATGCTCTTCTTTTTCGCCAGCGGTAAGTGCGCCAAGGTGCCGCTTGCCTCCTACGCCACCAAGCAGAACCGCCGCAAGCTGCTGCGCGCCTACAGCGACAAGGAGCCGCTGGCCGCCCTGCTCTTCCTGCCCGAAGAGCAGGAGCTGGCCATCCGCACCAGCGCCGGCCGGCTGCTGCTGGTGGGCTCGGCCCAGATCGCCGAAAAGGCCACCCGGGACAGCCAGGGCGTGGCGGTGGTCACCCTGAAAAAGAACCAGACCATCACCTCGGTCCGCCCGGCGGCCGGCCTCGACCTGGCCGACCCGCACCGCTACCGGGTGCGCACCCTGCCGGCCCTCGGCGCGCTGCTGCGCGGCGACGACATCGCGGAGCAGACGACGCTACTCTGAGCGGGAAAGAACGGTGCCTTGTACAAAAAGGCTGAATATGGTATACTGGATACAGAAAGGGGGGCGTGTCATGCCAGAGTTGTGCCGGTTCTATAACATCGTCATCAAGATGATCTTCAGTGACAGCGGACAACACCACAAACCACATTTTCATGTGTATTATGCCGAATACGAAGCGTCCGTTGGGATCGATGGCGAATTGCTGGCAGGCAGCCTTCCACTCAAGCAATTCAAGCTGGTGCAGGCTTGGGCTGCGATCCATGAAGACGAATTGTATGCAGCCTGGAATAATGCTGTGCGCAACATTCCTTTTGGAAAAATTGAGCCTCTGCGTTGACAGGGAAAGGAGGACGCAATCATGTATGTCAAGAATGGTGTCGTTTATGCGGGCCAGCCGCAGCAGCCGATCAAGGTCAGCGGGGTGCGCCCTCTGGATGGCTATAAACTGTGGGTGCGTTTTTCCACCGGTGAAGCCAAAATTTTCGATTGCAGCAGCCTGCTGGACACGCCGGCTTTTGCGCCTTTGCGGGATGAAGAAGTATTTCGCGGCGTTTATATCGACTACGGCGTGACGGTCTGGAAGGACGGGGAGATCGACCTTGCGCCCGAGTATCTGTACGAGAAAGGCGTTCTGGTTCAGGATGCCCACATTGCCTGAGAAAGGATTTCCATGCAAACCATTGACCTAATCTGTCTGGGCAAGCTGAATGCCAGATACTGCGCCGAGGGGGTGGCCGAATACCAGAAGCGGCTGGCCGCCTTCGCCAACTTTAAGATCATCGAGCTGCCGGAGGAAAAGATCGAGGAGAAGAACGCCTCGCCCGCGCTGGTGGCCCGCGCGCTGGAAAAGGAAGGCAGGGCCATCCTCGCCCATCTGCGGCGGGGGCAGAGTTTGGTGGCCCTCTGCGTCGAGGGCAAACTGGTTTCCAGCGAGGAGCTGGCCGCTCTGCTGGCCGACAAGGCCGCCAGCGGCGCGGGGGATGTCGCCTTTGTGATCGGATCGTCCCACGGCCTCTCGGAGGAGGTCAAGCGGGCGGCCGCCGCCCGCATCAGCCTGGGGCGGATCACCCTGCCCCATCAGCTGGCCCGCCTGGTCCTGACCGAACAGCTCTACCGCGCCTGCACCATCAACGCCGGCATGAAGTACCACAAGTGAAAAATAAAAAGTCCCAACCGGACGGCATGTACGTACGGTTGGGACACATACAGGAAAATTTCCCGCAGAGAGTGTGCGAGGCCCGTTCGGGCCGAGTGCATGGTTCTGCGGGAAATTTTGTCTAAAAGGGGGATACTAGGGGGAAAGGATTTCTGGCGCGCGGATGCGCGCAGAAATTGGTTCCCCCTAGATGCTTAGAAGGCGATCTTCTCCTCCAGCCAGGCTTTCAGCTGGTCGATGGGCAGGCGGACCTGCTCCATGGTGTCGCGGTCGCGGACGGTGACGCAGTTGTCGGCTGCGATGCCCTTGGCCTCGTCGCCTACCGTGTCAAAGTCGACGGTGATGCAGTAGGGAGTGCCGATCTCGTCCTCGCGGCGGTAGCGCTTGCCGATCGAGCCGGTCTCGTCGTAGTCCACCATGAAGTACTTGGACAGCTCGTTGCGGATCTCCATCGCCTTGGGTCCCAGCTTTTTGCTCAGGGGCAGCACGGCGCACTTGAAGGGAGCCAGCGCCGGGTGCAGGTGCAGCACGGTGCGCACGTCCTCCTTGCCCTTGGCGTCGACCAGGTGCTCCTCGTCGTAGGCCTCGCACAGGAAGGCGAGGGCCACGCGGTCGCAGCCCAGGGACGGCTCGATGACGTAGGGGATATAGTGCTCGCCGGTCTCGGGGTCGAAGTATTCCAGGCTCTTGCCCGAAGCCTCCTGGTGGCGGCTCAGGTCGTAGTTGGTGCGGTCGGCGATGCCCCACAGTTCGCCCCAGTCGGTGAAGGGGAAGGCGTACTCGATGTCGGTGGTGGCGCGGCTGTAGAAGGCCAGCTCGGCGGGCTCGTGGTCGCGCAGGCGCAGGTGCTCCTCTTTGATGCCCAGGCTGAGCAGCCAGTTCTTGCAGTAGTCCTTCCAGTAGGCGAACCACTCCAGGTCGGTGTCCGGCTTGCAGAAGAACTCGCACTCCATCTGCTCGAACTCGCGGGTGCGGAAGGTGAAGTTGCCCGGGGTGATCTCGTTGCGGAAAGCCTTGCCCACCTGGCAGACGCCGAAGGGCAGCTTGCGGCGGGTGGTGCGCTGGATGTTGGCAAAGTTGACAAAGATGCCCTGGGCGGTCTCGGGCCGCAGGTAGCAGACCGAGGAGCTGTCCTCGGTGAC
>DXHQ01000091.1 GCA_019113345.1 Candidatus Faecalibacterium intestinigallinarum | reverse complement strand
GCGCCGGTTTCGCAGTTTTTCGGCAAGCCTCCATAAAAAGTGAAAGGATTTTTATCCGACCGCTTGACAAGTGAAAAAAACATGGTACAATAAGCCCAAAGCGCACGCAAACAGGTGCGCCAAATAGATTTGGCCGGGCGTTTCAAAGCGCCTAAAGCTCATCGGACAGGGCTGGCCGCTGCCGCGTGTGGCGTAAAGCGTCACAACAATTATTGAACGGGTCAAGATGCCCGGAAATTTTATAAGTTGGTCTCTTTTTATCACCCCCCGTGCGGATGCACACCACTTGTGAAACGTCAATAAGAGCAGCAGAACAGCCCCTCGATCTATTTGCTGAAGTACTCTTCCAAAGGTTATGGCCTCCAGACGCAGCAGGACGCCGCCGCACTTGTTTGGACAGGCGCAGCAAGCAGGCCGCCCAGACCGGTTTTTCACAGGCAGTGTGCCCGAAAGGGTGCGCTGCCTTTTTTGTGTGCGGCAGAGGGAGGCCAAGCAGGGAAAGAGGGATCGTTTTGAACAGGGAACGTCAAAAGCGGGCGCCCATCTATGAGGCGCTGGAAAAGTTCCGCCGGCAGCGGGTGGTGCCCTTCGATGTGCCGGGCCACAAGCGCGGCCGCGGCAACCCCGAGCTGGTCGAGCTGCTGGGGGAGCGGTGCGTCGGCATCGACGTCAACTCGATGAAGCCGCTGGACAATCTGTGCCACCCCGTCTCGGTCATCAAGGAGGCGGAAGAACTGGCGGCCGACGCCTTTGGGGCGGCCCACGCCTTTTTGATGGTGGGCGGCACCACCAGCAGCGTCCAGAGCATGGTGCTGACCGCCTGCAAGCCGGGGGATAAGATCATCCTGCCCCGCAACGTCCACAAGAGTGCCATCAACGCGCTGGTGCTCTGCGGCGCGGTGCCGGTCTACATCGACCCCAAGGTGGATACCGGCCTCGGCATCCCGCTGGGGATGGAGGCGGCCGACGTCCGCGCTGCCATCGAGGCCAACCCCGACGCTGCGGCCATCTTCATCAACAACCCCACCTATTACGGCATCTGCTCCGACCTGCGCAGCCTGGTCGAGCTGGCGCATGAACACAACATGCTGGCTTTGGTGGACGAGGCCCACGGCACCCACCTCTACTTTGGGCCGGACCTGCCCCTGAGCGGGATGGCGGCCGGCGCCGATATGGCCGCCGTCTCGATGCACAAGTCGGGCGGCAGCCTGACCCAGAGCTCGCTGCTGCTCTGCGGGCCGGGGGTCAACGCCGGATACGTCAGCAACATCATCAACCTGACCCAGACCACCAGCGCCTCCTATCTGCTGATGTCCAGCCTGGATATCAGCCGCCGGAATCTTGCCATGCGGGGCCGGGAGAGCTTTGCCAAAGTGATCGGCATGGCCGAGTACGCCCGGCGGGAGATCAACGCCATCGGCGATTACTACGCCTTCGGCTCCGAGCTCATCAACGGCGGCAGCGTCTTTGATTTCGACGTCACCAAGCTGGCGGTCAACACCCGCGGCATCGGCCTGACCGGCATCGAGGTCTACGACCTGCTGCGGGACGAATACGACATCCAGATCGAGTTCGGCGACCTGTCCAACATTCTGGCGTATATCTCCATCGGGGACCGCATCCAGGACATCGAGCGGCTGGTGGGGGCCCTGGCCGATATCCGCCGGCTCTACGCCAAACCCCGCAGCGACCTGTTCACCGCCGAGTACATCACCCCGCAGGTCAAGGCCACCCCGCAGCAGGCCTTCTACTCTCCCAAGGAGAGCCTGCCGCTGCGCCAGACGGCCGGGCGGATCTGCACCGAGTTTGTGATGTGCTACCCGCCGGGCATCCCCATCCTTGCGCCGGGCGAGGTGATTACCCCCGAGATCATCGACTACATCGAGTTTGCCAAGGCCAAGGGCTGCTCGATGCAGGGCCCGGCCAGCGAAGATATCTCGGAACTGAACGTGCTGGCCTGACCGGAAGGAGGATCTACTTTGCAGGAAATGGATTACTGGTTCGGCGAACTGCACACCGCCAACGTCAAGACCTGTATCCGTGTGGAGCGGCAGCTCTACAGCGGTACCAGCGATTTTCAGCGGATCGACGTCTTTGACTCGCCCGAGTTCGGCCGGTTCCTGACCTCGGACGGCAGCGTCATCTTCTCGGAGAAGGACGAGTTCACCTACGACGAGATGATCGTCCATGTGCCGATGGCGGTCCACCCCGACGTCAAGCGGGTGCTGGTCATCGGCGGCGGGGACGGTGGCGTCGCCCGCGAGCTGTCTCACTACCAGGAGATCGAGGTCATCGACGTGGTGGAGCCGGACAAGATGTTCGTGGACGTCTGCCGCAAATATTTCCCGGACAATGCCTGCGGCCTGGACGACATCCGGGTGCGGGTCTATTACGAGGACGGCCTGCGCTTTCTGCGCGGCAAAGAGGACGAGTACGACCTCATCATCAACGACTGCACCGACCCGCTGGGCCATGCGGCCGGGCTGTTCACCAAGGAATTCTACGGCAGCTGCTACAAGGCTCTGCACGAGGACGGCATCATGGTCTACCAGCACGGCAGCCCCTTCTTTGACGAAGACGAGGAGACCTGCCGCGCCATGCACAAAAAGGCGTACCGCTCCTTCCCCATCAGCCGGGTGTACCAGGCGCACATTCCCACCTGCCCGGCGGGGTACTGGCTGTTCGGCTTTGCCAGCAAAAAATACCACCCCATCAAGGACTTTGACCCCAAGCGCTGGAACAAGCGCGGGATCAAGACCTGGTACTACACCACCCACCTGCACCGCGGCGCCTTCATGCTGCCGCGCTACGTGGAGGACCTCTTGAAAGAAGAAGAGGACTGAGCCCATCCACCCCGCTGATTGTAAATTGAAAGGAGAACCCACCATGAGCAAACTGCTTGTCATTGGCTGCGGCGGCGTCGCCTCGGTCGCTATCCAGAAGTGCTGCCAGAATTTTGAGACTTTCCCCGAGCTGTGCATCGCCAGCCGGACCGTCGCCAAGTGCGATGCCCTGAAAGCGAAGCTCGAGGCCGCCGGCACCCCGGTCAAGATCACCACCATGACCGTCAACGCCGACGACGTCGAGGACCTGAAGCGGGTGATCGAGGCTTACCAGCCTGATCTCGTCCTGAATGTGGCCCTGCCGTATCAGGACCTGACCATCATGGACGCCTGCCTCGCCTGCGGCGTCCACTACGTCGACACCGCCAACTACGAGCCCGAGAACACCGACGACCCCGCCTGGCGCGCCGTCTATGAAAAGCGCTGCAAGGAGGAGGGCTTCACCGCCTACTTCGACTACAGCTGGCAGTGGGCCTACGCCAAGAAGTTTGAGGAGGCGGGGCTGACCGCCATCCTCGGCTCCGGCTTTGACCCGGGCGTCACCAGCGTCTTTACCGCCTACGCCCTCAAGCACTACTTTGACGAGATCCACACCATCGACATCCTGGACTGCAACGGCGGCGACCACGGCTACCCCTTCGCCACCAACTTCAACCCCGAGATCAACCTGCGGGAGGTCTCGGCCAACGGCAGCTACTGGGAGGACGGCCACTGGGTGGAGACCAGGCCCATGGAGATCAAGCGGGAATACGATTTCCCCCAGGTGGGCAGAAAGGATATGTACCTGCTGCACCACGAGGAGATCGAGAGCCTGGCCAAGAACGTGCCCGGCGTCAAGCGGATCCGCTTCTTTATGACCTTTGGCCAGAGCTACCTGACCCACATGAAGTGTCTGGAGAACGTGGGGATGCTCTCGACCAGCCCGGTGATGTTCGAGGGCCGGGAGATCGTACCCATCCAGTTCCTCAAGGCGCTGCTGCCCGACCCGGCTTCCCTCGGGCCCCGCACCGTCGGCAAGACCAACATCGGCTGCATCTACACCGGCGTCAAGGACGGCAAGGAAAAGACCATCTACATCTACAACGTCTGCGACCACCAGGAATGCTACAGGGAGCTGGGCAGCCAGGCCATCAGCTACACCACCGGCGTGCCGGCCATGATCGGCACGGCGCTGGTGGCGGACGGCCGCTGGCGCAAGCCCGGCGTCTACAACCTGGAGGAGATGGACCCCGATCCCTTCATGGAGATGCTGAACCAGTACGGCCTGCCCTGGGTGGTGGACGAGCACCCCGTCACCGTCGAGTAAGCGGGGATGGAACGGCTGTACCATACCGAGCCGGGGCTGCGCACCCCGGTCTACGTCGTCGACGAGACTGCGCTGATTCACAATTTGGAGATTTTGCAAAGGGTCGCACAGCGGACCGGCTGCCACATCCTGCTGGCCCAGAAGGCCTTTTCCATGTTCCGGGTCTACCCGCTGATCGGACAATATCTGGCGGGGGCGACGGCCAGCGGCCTGTTTGAGGCGCGGCTGGCCCACGAGGAGATGCCCGGCAGGGAAAACCATGTGTTTGCGCCGGCCTACACCCCCGAAGAGATGCGGGAAATCGTGACCATCTGCGACCACATCAGCTTCAACTCGCTGGCCCAGCTGGAAGCCCACCGCCCCCTCTGGGAGGCGGCCGGGGTCAGCGTGGGGCTGCGGGTGAACCCCGAGCACTCCACCCAGGAGGGCCACGCCATCTATGACCCCTGCGCGCCCGGCAGCCGGCTGGGCATCCGCCGGCAGGACCTGCCCGACAGTCTGCCCCGCGGGGTGGAGGGGCTGCACTTCCACACCCTCTGCGAACAGGACGCCGCCCCCCTCGTCGAGACCTTTGCGGCCTTTGAAGCCAGGTTCGGCGGCTATCTGCCGGGGCTGAAATGGCTCAACCTCGGCGGCGGGCACCACATCACCCGCCCGGGGTATGATATCGCCGCGCTGGAAGAACTGATCCTCTCCATCCGGCAGAAGTACGGCGTCGAGGTCTACCTCGAGCCGGGGGAGGCCGTCGCCCTCAACGCCGGCACCCTCATCACCACCGTGCTGGACGTGGTGCAGGCTTCCGATATGCCGGTGCTGATCCTGGACGCCTCGGCGGCCTGCCATATGCCCGACGTCCTCGAGATGCCCTACCGGCCGCCCCTTTTCGGCGCGGGGGAGCCGGGCGAAAAGGCCTGCACCTGCCGGCTGGCCGCCCGCACCTGCCTGGCGGGGGACGTGATCGGCGCATACAGCTTCGACGCCTGCCCGCAGGTGGGGGACCGGCTGGTCTTCGGCGATATGGCCATCTACTCGATGGTCAAGAACAACACCTTCAACGGGATGCCGCTGCCCGACATTGCCCTGCGCCATCCGGACGGACGCTGCGAGGTGGTCCGCCGGTTCGGCTACCAGGATTTCAAGACGCGGCTCTCCTGAGAAAAGCGAGGTTTTTATGTACAGAATGCCGGCTGAATATGCGCCGCACCGCGCCACCCTGATGATCTGGCCGGTCCGCCCCGGCAGCTGGGGCAAAGACCCCGGCGCGGCGCAGGCGGCTTTCCTGCGGGTGTTTGAGGCCGTCACCCAAAGCGAGGACCTTTACCTGCTGGCCGGGCCGGAGGAGATCGAACAGGCCCGCGCCGCCACCGCCTGCCTCGACCCCGGGCGGCTGCATCTGCTTTGCATCGACTCGGACGACGCCTGGGCCCGGGACGTCGGGCCCACCTTCGTCCAAAACGAGGCGGGGCAGCTGAAGGGGATCAGCTGGCGCTTCAACGCCTGGGGCGGGGAAGTGGACGGCCTCTACGCCGATTGGCGGAAGGACGACGCCGTCGCGCCCGCCTTCTGCCAGGCCGCCGGCCTGCCCTGGGAAGACGCGGCCCCCTTTGTGCTGGAGGGCGGCAGCATCCACAGCGACGGGGAAGGGACTTTGCTTGTCACCGAGAGCTGCCTGCTCTCGGCCGGGCGGAACCCGGCCCTCTCCCGCGACGAGATCGAGGCAGAGCTCTGCCGCCGCCTCGGCGCCGAAAAGGTGCTCTGGCTGCCCCGCGGCATCTACAACGACGAGACCAACGAGCACGTCGACAACGTCTGCGCCTTTGTGGGGCCCGCCGAGGTGGTGCTGGCCTGGACCGACGACGAGAACGACCCGCAGTACCCGCTCTCGGCGGCCGACCTTGACTACCTGCAAAGGGTCACCGACGCAAAAGGGCGGAAGCTGACCGTCCACAAGCTGCCCATCCCGGATCACCCCATCCTGTGCAGCAAGGCCGACTGCGACGCCTACGAGTTTGCCCCGGGCGAGGACGTCCGGGAGCCGGGGGAGCGGCTGGCCGCCAGCTACGTCAACTTCTACTTTACTAACGGCGCCGTCCTGGTGCCGCAGTTCGGGGGCGAGAACGCCGCCAGCGATGAACGTGCCTGCGCCATTTTGTGCGCGCTCTGCCCGGAACGCCGGGTCATCGGCCTGCCCGCGCGGGACATTTTGCAGGGCGGGGGAAACATCCACTGCATCACCCAGCAGATACCATTGTAAATCAAGGAGGGAAAGCCCATGGCCCAAACCAAGGTCGCAGCCATCCAGATGACCTGCGGCGCCGACCCGGCCCAGAACCTGGCCCGCGCCGAGGAACTGGTCCGCCAGGCCGCCGCCCAAGGGGCGCAGATCGTCCTGCTGCCCGAGCTGTTTGAACGTCCGTATTTCTGTCAGGAGCGCCGGTACGACTACTACGACTACGCCCTGCCGGTGGGGAAAAACCCGGCCGTCAGGCGCTTTTCCGAGGTATGCCGGGAGCTGGAGCTGGTCATGCCGGTCAGCTTCTACGAGCGGGACGGCCAGCGCCTGTTCAACAGTGTGGCCATGCTGGACGCCGGCGGCAGCCTGCTCGGCGTCTACCGCAAGACCCACATTCCGGACGACCACTATTATCAGGAGAAGTTTTACTTTACCCCCGGCAACACCGGTTTCAGAGTGTTCGACACCCAGTACGGCCGGGTGGGGGTGGGCATCTGCTGGGACCAGTGGTTCCCGGAGACGGCCCGCTGCCTGACTTTGGCGGGGGCTGACCTCATTTTGTATCCAACCGCCATCGGCAGCGAGCCGATTTTGGACGTGGACAGCGCCGGCCACTGGCAGCGGACCATGCAGGGGCATTCCGCCGCCAATGTGGTCCCTGTAGCGGCGGCTAACCGCTACGGGACCGAGGTGGTCACGCCGTGCAGGGAAAACGGCGGCCAGCAGAGCGCGCTGCGGTTTTACGGCTCGAGCTTCCTGACCGACGAGACAGGGGCAATCCTTACGCAGGCCGGCCGGGACGAGGACGCCGTCCTGACCGCAAGCTACGACTTTGCCGCCATCCGGCAGGCCCGGCTGGAATGGGGCCTGTTCCGCGACCGCCGGCCGGAATGCTACGGCGCGATCTGCGATCTGGACTGATCGCCGTATCCAAAAGCGAAAGCGCAGCCTGAACCCGTGCATGACGCAGGGGGAAGGCCGCGCTTTTTTGCATCCCGCTGCGCGGGGCTGCCGGCGGTCCGGCGCAGCCAAAAGACTGTGCGCCGGCGGAAGAGAGGAGGCCTTTTTGCAGATGGCTATATTTCGTATAATGTAGGTTATACGAAATAGAGGGGAGCGAAAAACCCCTTTTCGGGCACTTTTGGGCCTTTTGGCCGGCCCCGGCCGGTTCTAGCCGCGGCTGGGCCGGCCCGGATGGCCCGCATACGGTTTTTACAGGATGCGCTATAAAATGCGTTATCATGCGTTTGGAATGCTGTTTGGATGACAGACAAAACCTCCGGGACCGTACTCATCCCGGAGGTTTTTGCCGCGTTATGATTTGTCTCGCCGCGCTCTCAGCGCCGTCCGCAGGTCTGCCGCAAACTGCGCCTGCTGGCGTTTCAGATACAGTTTGACCAGAGGCCGCATCCAGAACTTCTTGACCGTGACATATTCGGTAAAATCCACGGCGGTGGCCGCGCCCCGCTGCCGGAACACGCCCACCCAGCGGCCGGTCAGGTTAGCGTTTTCCATGGCAAGCGTCCAGCGGCGGCAGTGTTCCTCCCCTGTGATTGTGAATTTTGTAACATAGCCGCCTTTGGCATACTCCCAGAAGGTCTGCGCGCCGGGCGTCTCGACCCGCTCCACGTCGCTGCGCCAGGCCGGATACTCCATGACGCCGGTCACGATGTCCCAAACGGTCTGCACATCGCCCGGCAGGATGGCTTTGAAACGTGATACAGTCATTTTTTGCATTCCTTTCGCGCGTTCAGCCAAACCGCTCTTTCAGCCGCTCAAGGTCGGACGGGTCGATCCATTCCTCCGAGTAGCCGCAGCCGCAGCAGACATACCGGTGGACCAGCACCGCCGAAAAGATGCTGAAACCGGTCTGGATGTTGTTGCCCGTACCATAAGCGCCCGATTTCCCCGGCACCCGCAGGATGTCATGCCCGCCGCATTTGGGGCAGGTTTGAGTGGCTTTCATTCTGACGGCCTCCTTTCATCATGCTCTGCGGCATACTGCAAAAACTCCGGCGTTTTGGACCAGTATTTGACGCCCCAGTTTTCAAAGTTCCATTCGTCCATATAGTGGTTGCACTCATAATCGACGTAGTACAGCACGCCGCCCTGCAAAATAAAGTTGGT
>DXHQ01000090.1 GCA_019113345.1 Candidatus Faecalibacterium intestinigallinarum | reverse complement strand
GTTCTTAACGTAGTCGGCGTGGCCCGGGCAGTCAACGTGAGCGTAGTGACGGTTCTCGGTCTGGTACTCAACGTGAGCGGAGTTGATCGTGATGCCACGAGCGCGCTCCTCGGGAGCCTTATCGATGTTGGCGTAGTCCATGAAGTCTGCGTCACCCTTCAGGGCCAGAACCTTGGTGATGGCGGCAGTCAGAGTGGTCTTGCCGTGGTCAACGTGGCCGATGGTGCCGATGTTAACATGCGGCTTAGAACGGTCAAATTTTGCCTTTTCAGCCATTGGAATATCCTCCCTTTAAAACGGTTTTTGGTTATAACAGCCTCGCGCCTGCACAAGATGCGTTGCAAGGCTATTCTACTAGATTATCCCTTCAAAATCAAGAGATTTTCCAGAAATTTTCCCGCGCGCAGCAAAATACGCGCAGAAAAGGGCAGCTTTTACTGCTTGGTGCGGCCTGCAATGATCTGGTCGGCGATGTTCTTGGGCACCGGCTCGTAGTGAGACGGCTCCATGACATACTGGCCGCGGCCCTGGGTCTTGCTGCGCAGGTCGGTGGCGTAACCGAACATCTGAGCCAGAGGCACCATCGCGTTGACCCGCTGGGTGCCGGCCATGGCCTCCATGCCCTGGATCTGGCCGCGGCGGGCGTTCAGGTCGCCGATGACGTCGCCCAGATACTCATCGGGGACGATGACGGCCACCTTCATGATGGGCTCGGTGATGATGGGGTCGGCCTTGCGCATGGCCTCCTTGAAGGCCATCGAACCGGCGATGGAGAAGGCCATCTCGGAGGAGTCGACCTCGTGATACGAGCCGTCCCACAGGGTGACCTTGACGTCGACGACCGGGTAGCCGGCCAGCACGCCCGCCTTCATAGCACCCTGGATACCGTTGTCGACAGCCGGGATGTACTCTTTCGGGATGGCGCCGCCCACGATGGCGTTGACGAACTCGTAACCCTTGCCGGGCTCGTTGGGCTCGATCTTGATCTTGACGTGACCATACTGGCCCTTGCCGCCGGACTGACGGGCGTACTTGGTCTCCTGGTTGGCCTCCTTGCGGATGGTCTCACGGTAGGCGACCTGGGGCGCGCCGACGTTGGCTTCGACCTTGAACTCACGCAGCAGACGGTCGACGATGATCTCCAGATGGAGCTCGCCCATGCCGGCGATGATGGTCTGACCGGTCTCCTCGTCGGTGTAGGTCTTGAAGGTGGGGTCCTCCTCGGCCAGCTTGGCCAGGGCGATGCCCATCTTCTCGTTGCCGGCCTTGGTCTTGGGCTCGATGGCCACACGGATGACCGGCTCGGGGAACTTCATCGACTCGAGGATGATGGGGTGGTTCTCGTCGCAGAGGGTGTCGCCGGTGGTGGTATTCTTCAGGCCCACGACCGCCGCGATATCGCCTGCGTAGCAGCAGTCGATGTCCTTGCGGTGGTTGGAGTGCATCTGCAGGATACGGCCCATGCGCTCGCGGCTGTCCTTCACCGAGTTGTAGACGGTGGTGCCAGCCTCGACCTTGCCCGAGTAAACGCGGAAGTATGCCAGCTTGCCGACGAAGGGGTCGGTCGCGATCTTGAAGGCCAGAGCGGCGAAGGGAGCCTCGTCGGAAGAAGGACGGGTCTCGGGCTCTTCGGTCTCAGGATTGACGCCCTTGATATCCTCGATATCGGTGGGGGCGGGCATATAGTCCACGATCGCGTCCAGCAGCTTCTGGACGCCCTTATTCTTGTAGGAAGAACCGCAGACGACGGGGACCAGGGTGTTGGCGATGGTCTCCTTGCGGATGGCGGCCTTCAGCTCCTCGCGGGTGATCTCCTCGCCCTCGAGGTACTTCTCCATCAGCTCTTCGTCGTTCTCGGCGACAGCCTCGATCAGGATGTTGCGGTACTCCTCGGCCTGCTCCTTCATGTCGTCGGGGATCTCCTCGACGCGCATGTCGTTGCCCATATCGTCGTAGTAGACCTCAGCTTTCATGTCCACCAGGTCGATGATGCCCTTGAAGGTATCCTCGCAGCCGATGGGCAGCTGAATGGCCACGCCGTTGGCGTGCAGGCGGTCATGCAGCATCTTGATGCAGTTGAAGAAGTCGGCGCCCATGGTATCCATCTTGTTGACGTAGACCATGCGGGGGACCTTGTACTCGTCCGCCTGGCGCCAGACCGTCTCGGACTGGGGCTCGACACCGCCCTTGGCGGCCAGAACGGTGACAGAACCGTCCAGAACGCGCAGAGAACGCTGGACCTCGACGGTGAAGTCGACGTGGCCCGGGGTGTCGATGATGTTGATGCGGTGGCGGTTCTTCTTGTACGCCACGGGATCCTTCTGGGTCTCGCTGTGGCTCCAGTAGCAGGTGGTGGCGGCGGAGGTGATGGTGATGCCGCGCTCCTGTTCCTGGACCATCCAGTCCATCGTGGCTGCGCCCTCATGCACCTCACCGATCTTGTGGGTGATGCCGGTGTAGTAGAGGATGCGCTCGGTGGTGGTGGTCTTACCGGCATCGATGTGGGCCATGATGCCGATGTTTCTGGTCATCTGAAGAGAAACTTCTCTGGGTGTAGCCATGAATGTACCTCCAGCAGATCAATAGCGGAAATGAGCAAAAGCCTTGTTGGCCTCAGCCATCTTATGGGTATCCTCGCGCTTCTTCACGGCGGCGCCGGTGTTGTTGGCGGCGTCCATGATCTCGGCTGCCAGACGCTGGCTCATGGTCTTCTCACCACGGCTGCGGCTGTAGGCAGTCAGCCAGCGCAGGCCCAGAGTCTCGCGGCGGGCGGGGCTGACTTCCAGGGGGACCTGGTAGTTGGCGCCGCCGACACGGCGGGTCTTGCACTCGAGGCTGGGCATGATGTTCTCCATCGCCTTCTGGAAGACCTCCAGGGGATCGTTGCCGGTCTTCTCCTGGATCATGGTGAAAGCATCATAAACGATCTTCTGAGCAACGCCCTTCTTGCCGTCCAGCATGATGCTGTTGACAAGGCGAGTAACCATCTTGGAATTGTAAATAGGATCAGCTAAGACATCGCGCTTAGCAATGTTACCTCTTCTAGGCATCTTTCTTCCCTCCTTCACAGAATGATATCATCGGTACTCGAAAGTATAAAACTCCCGTTGTGTCACAAAGAGCTGACCTTACATAAACCGTTGCCATCTACCGTGTTACACGCAGACTTGTTATTTATATATGGAAAGCCTCTTATGGCGGTTTCAGGTTTTATTACTTCTTAGCAGCACCGGCCTTGGGACGCTTTGCGCCGTACTTGGAGCGGGCCTGGTTGCGGCCTGCAACACCCTGGGCGTCCAGAGTGCCGCGGATGATGTGGTAACGCACACCGGGCAGGTCCCTGACACGGCCGCCGCGGATCAGAACGACCGAGTGCTCCTGCAGGTTGTGGCCGATGCCGGGAATGTAAGAGGTGACCTCGATACCATTCGTCAGGCGGACACGGGCAACCTTACGCAGGGCAGAGTTGGGCTTCTTGGGGGTCATGGTACGGACGGCAGTGCAGACGCCACGCTTCTGAGGGCTGTTCAGGTCAGAATACTGTTTCTTCTGAGAGTTGTAGCTCTTCAGCAGGGCGGGAGCAGTGCTCTTGGTAGCCAGGACATCGCGGCCTTTGCGTACAAGCTGGTTAAAAGTAGGCATTGTGTTTCTCCTTTCCACTAGTTTTCCCGGCCGGGCGGTATGGCCCGGCGCATTTTTTGCCGCACTTGTCCCCGAGGGTCAAGCGCAACACGATTATTGTACACGGAAAAGCGTGTAATGTCAACAGTTTTGCCGCAAAAATTTTGTTTTATACACAGATGATACATTTTCAATCCAAACGGCTTCCCACGCGGCAAAAAGCCCCATCCGCAGCGGGGCCGCAGATGGGGCATTGTTGCATTTCGGGGGCTTTGGGGCCGGGGTTACTGGTTGGCGGCCTGGGCGGCTTCGGCCTCGGCCTCCAGCTCTTCCTTCAGGGCCTCCTCGCGGCGGATCAGCTCCTCGCGCACCTCCGGCAGGCCGGTGCCTGCGGGGATCAGCTTGCCGATGATGACGTTCTCCTTCAGGCCGGAGAGCTTATCCTCCTTGCCCTTGATGGCCGCCTCGGTCAGCACGCGGGTGGTCTCCTGGAAGGAGGCTGCCGACAGGAAGCTCTCGGTGGCCAGGGCAGCCTTGGTGATGCCCAGCAGCACCTGCTGGTACTCGACCAGGCGGACGCCCTCCTCCCCTGCCGCGATGCGGGCCGACAGCTCTTCGTTGACGGCCTCGACGTCCAGCCGGTTAGCCAGCGCGCCGCCGATCAGGTCGGACGAACCGGCGTCGGTCACCCGCACCTTGCGGCACATCTGCCGGATGATGACCTCGATGTGCTTGTCGTTGATCTCAACGCCCTGCAGGCGGTAGACCTTCTGGACCTCGCTGATGAGGTAGTTCTGGACGGCGTCCAGGCCCTTGACAGCCAGGATGTCCTGCGGATAGAGGACGCCCTCGCGGGTGATGATGTCGCCCTTCTCCACCCGGTCGCCGGGCAGCACCCGCGCGTGCTGGGTGAAGGGGATGGAATAGCTCTTGACCACCTCGGCGCCGGTCTCGTCCTTGCCGGTGACCTTGATGACCACGTTCTTCTTGGTATCGTCCTGCGAGACGACGCCCGAGATCTCGCTCATGATGGCCATGCTCTTGGGCCGGCGGCTCTCGAACAGCTCCTCGACGCGGGGCAGACCCTGGGTGATATCTTCCGCCGAGGCGATGCCGCCGGTGTGGAAGGTACGCATGGTCAGCTGGGTGCCCGGCTCGCCGATGGACTGGGCCGCGATGATGCCGACCGACTCGCCCAGCTGGACCGGCTCGCCGGTGGCCATGTTGGAGCCGTAGCACCGGGCGCAGACGCCGGTCTTGGCGCGGCAGGTCAGCAGGCTGCGGATCTTGAGGTGGGTGATGCCGGCCGCCTCGATCTTCTCGGCGTCGTACAGGTCCATCATCTTGCCCTCGGGCACGATCACCTCGCCGGTGGCCGGGTCGGTGACGTCGCCCACCGCGTAGCGGCCGATCAGGCGCTCGCGGAAGGACTCGATCTTCTCCTTGCCCTCGTGGATCTCGGAGACTTCCAGGCCGTCGGTGGTGCCGCAGTCCAGCTCGCGGATGATGACATCCTGCGAGACGTCGACCATGCGGCGGGTCAGGTAGCCCGAGTCGGCGGTGCGCAGAGCGGTGTCGGCCAGGCCCTTGCGGGCGCCGCGGGCCGAGACGAAGTATTCCAGAATGTTCAGACCCTCGCGGTAGTTGGCGCGGATGGGCATCTCGATGGTGTGGCCGGCGGTGTTGGCCAGCAGGCCGCGCATGCCGGCCAGCTGCTTGATCTGGTTCATGGAACCGCGGGCGCCCGAGTCGGCCATCATATAGATCTCGTTGTCCTTGGGCAGGTTGTCGGACAGGGCCTTGGAGACCTTGTCGGTGGTGGCCTGCCAGATGTCGATGGTCTTTTTGTAGCGCTCCTCCTCCGAGATCAGGCCGCGGTTGAACAGCTTGCCCACCTTGGAGACCTGCTCGTCGGCTTCCTTCAGCAGCTCGTCTTTCTGGGGCGGGATGACCGCGTCGCAGACGGCGACCGAGATAGCCGACAAGGTGGAGTACTTGTAGCCCTGGGCCTTGATGGCGTCCAGCATCTTGGCGCAGGCGCGGGTGCCGTTGCGGGTCAGGCAGCGGGAGATGATGTCGGGCAGGGTCTTTTTGGTGACCCGGAAGCTGATCTCATACTCCAGCCAGTGGGCCGGGTCGGTGCGGTCGACGTAGCCCAGGTTCTGGGGCACCGGCGCGTTGAAGATGATGCTGCCCACCGTGGTGTCCACCAGGCCGCTGCGCTCCTCCCCTTCCAGGAAGAGGGTGCGCCGCACCTTGATGGGGGCGTGCAGGGTGACGACGTGCTCGGCGTAGGCCATCAGGGCCTCCTCCTCGTCGCGGAACACCTTGCCCGCGCCCTCCTCGTCGGGCCGGACGGTGGTCAGGTAGTAGCTGCCCAGGATCATATCCTGGGTGGGGACGGTGACGGGGGCGCCGTCCGAGGGCTTGAGCAGGTTGCCGGAAGCCAGCATCAGCAGCTTGGCCTCGCGGCAGGCGTCGTCGCCCAGGGGCAGGTGGACGGCCATCTGGTCGCCGTCAAAGTCGGCGTTGAAGGCGGTGCAGGACAGCGGGTGCAGCTTGATGGCGCGGCCCTCGACCAGCACCGGGTTGAAGGCCTGGATGCCCAGACGGTGCAGGGTGGGCGCGCGGTTGAGCAGGACGGGGTGGCCCTTGATGACCGTTTCCAGGCTGTCCCAGACCTCGGGGCGGGCCCGCTCGACCATCTTGCGGGCCGATTTGATGTTGTTGGCCACGCCCTTCTCGACCAGGTCCTTCATGACAAAGGGTTTGAACAGCTCCAGCGCCATCTCCTTGGGCAGGCCGCACTGGTCCATCTTGAGCTCGGGGCCGACGACGATGACCGAACGGCCCGAGTAGTCGACGCGCTTGCCCAGCAGGTTCTGGCGGAAGCGGCCCTGCTTGCCCTTGAGCATATCGGACAGGCTCTTGAGGGCGCGGTTGTTGGGGCCGGTGACCGGACGGCCGCGGCGGCCGTTGTCGATCAGGCTGTCGACGGCCTCCTGCAGCATCCGCTTTTCGTTGCGGACGATGATGTCGGGCGCGCCCAGCTCCAGCAGGCGGCGCAGGCGGTTGTTGCGGTTGATGACCCGGCGGTACAGGTCGTTCAGGTCGGTGGTGGCAAAGCGGCCGCCGTCCAGCTGGACCATGGGCCGCAGGTCGGGCGGCAGCACCGGCAGGACGGTCAGGACCATCCACTCGGGGCGGTTGCCCGAAATGCGGAAGGCCTCCACCACCTCCAGCCGCTTGAGGATGCGGATCCGCTTCTGGCCGCTGGACTTTTCCACCTCGGCGGTCAGCTCGGCCGACAGCTGGTCCAGGTCGATCTCTTCCAGCAGGGCCTGGATGGCCTCGGCGCCCATCTCGGCGCGGAACTCGTCGCCGTACCGCTCCTGCATCTCGCGGTACTCCTTCTCGGTCAGCAGCTGCTTTTTCTCCAGCGGGGTCAGGCCGGGGTCAACGACGATATAGCTTGCAAAGTACAGCACCTTTTCCAGCAGGCGGGGGCTGATGTCCAGCATCAGGCCGATCCGGCTGGGGATGCCCTTGAAATACCAGATGTGGCTGACGGGAGCCGCCAGCTCGATGTGGCCCATCCGCTCGCGGCGGACCTTGGCCTTGGTCACCTCGACGCCGCAGCGCTCGCAGATCTTGCCCTTGTAGCGGATCCGCTTATACTTGCCGCAGTGGCACTCCCAGTCCTTGGTGGGTCCAAAGATGCGCTCGCAGAACAGGCCGTCCCGCTCGGGCTTCAGGGTGCGGTAGTTGATGGTCTCGGGCTTCTTCACCTCGCCATAGCTCCATTTGCGGATCTGGTCGGGAGAGGCAAGACCGATCTTGATCGAATCGAAAACGGTGTTTTCCATGAATCGAACCCTTCCTTAATCTCTATCACAAGTTCCGATGCGAAACCGGCTGTCTTTTATTCATCGAAGTTCACTTCGTCGGACGGCTGGGCTTCGGCCTCCGGGGCGGGGTTATCCTCCAGGACGGCGGGGTCGTCAAAGCCCGCGTCGGCATCCTTGATGGTGTAGTCGTTCATCAGTTCGCTCTCCTGCACCACCGTCTCGGCGCCGGCCACCTCGCGCATGTCGAAGCCGGTCTCCTCCTCGTCGAAGTTCTGGCGCATATCGATCTCGTTGCCGTCCTTGTCCTGGACGATGACGTCCAGACCCAGGGACTGCAGCTCCTTGAGCATGACCCGGAAGGATTCGGGGATGCCGGGCTGGGGCACCGGCTCGCCCTTGACGATGGCCTCGTAGGTCTTGACGCGGCCCTCGACGTCGTCCGACTTGACGGTCAGGATCTCCTGCAGGGTGTAGGCTGCGCCGTAAGCCTCCAGGGCCCAGACCTCCATCTCGCCGAAGCGCTGGCCGCCGAACTGGGCCTTGCCGCCCAGAGGCTGCTGCGTGACGAGGCTGTAGGGGCCCGTGGAGCGGGCGTGTATCTTGTCGTCCACCAGGTGGTGCAGTTTGAGGAAGTAGACGTAGCCGACGGTGACGGCGTTGTCGAAGCGCTCGCCCGTGCGGCCGTCGTAGAGGTAGCTCTTGCCGTCCTCACGCAGGCCGGCGAGCTTGAGCGTCTCGCGGATGGTGGCCTCGTTGGCGCCGTTGAAGATGGGTGTGGCGACCTTCCAGCCCAGGGCCTGGGCAGCGTAGCCCAGGTGGACCTCCAGGACCTGACCGATGTTCATTCGGCTCGGGACGCCCAGGGGGTTCAGGACGATGTCGAGCGGCGTGCCGTCCGGCATGTAGGGCATATCCTCGCGCGGGAGTATCCTAGACACGACGCCCTTGTTGCCGTGGCGGCCGGCCATCTTGTCGCCCACGGAGATCTTGCGCTTCTGCGCTATATAGACCCTGACGACCTGGTTGACGCCCGGGCTCATCTCGTCGCCCGCCTCGCGGGTGAAGACCTTGACATCGACTATGATGCCGCTCTCGCCGTGCGGGACCTTCAGCGAGGTGTCGCGCACTTCGCGGGCCTTCTCGCCGAAAATGGCGCGCAGCAGGCGCTCCTCCGCGGTGAGGTCCGTCTCGCCCTTGGGCGTGACCTTGCCGACCAAGATGTCGCCGCTCCTGACCTCGGCGCCGACGCTGATGATACCGCGCTCGTCCAGGAACTTCAGCGCGTCATCGCCCACGCCGGGGATGTCGCGGGTTATCTCCTCGGGGCCGAGCTTCGTGTCGCGCGCGTCGCACTCGTACTCCTCCACGTGGATGGAGGTGAAGACGTCCTCCATGACCAGGCGCTCGTTGAGCAGGATGGCGTCCTCGTAGTTGTAGCCCTCCCAGTTCATATAGCCGACCAGGATGTTCTTGCCGAGGCTTATCTCGCCGTGGCTCGTCGAGGGGCCGTCCGCGATGACGTCGCCCTTCGCCACGCGCTCGCCCGCGCCGACGACGGGGCGCTGGTTGATGCAGGTACCCTGGTTCGAGCGGGAGAACTTGATGAGCTTATAATTCTTGACCTCTCCGGAGTCGTAGCGGATGACGATGTTGGTGGCGGAGACGCTCTCGACGTAGCCGTCGTCCTCCGCGAGGACGGTGACGCCGGAGTCCACGGCGCACTTGTGCTCGATGCCGGTGGCGACGATGGGCGCCTCCGTGGTCATGAGCGGCACGGCCTGGCGCTGCATGTTCGCGCCCATGAGGGCGCGGTTGGCGTCGTCGTTCTCCAGGAAGGGGATCATGGCCGTCGCGATGGAGACCATCATGCGCGGGGAGATATCGACGTAGTCCACGCGCTCGCGGTCAACTTCGATTATCTCGTCGCGGTGGCGGCAGGTGATGCGCCTATTCTTGAGGCAGCCGTTCTCGTCCAGCGGCTCCGTCGCCTGGGCGACGATGTAGCGGTCCTCCACGTCGGCGGTCATGTACTCGACCTCGTCCGTCACGAAGCAGTCCGGCTTGCGGACCTTGCGGAAGGGCGTGACGAGGAAGCCGTACTCGTTGACGCGGGCGTAGGAGGCGAGATAGCTGATGAGGCCGATGTTCGGGCCTTCGGGGGTCTCTATGGGGCAGAGGCGGCCGTAGTGGCTGTAGTGGACGTCGCGCACGTCGAAGTTCGCCCTCTCGCGGCTCAGGCCGCCGGGGCCGAGGGCCGACATGCGGCGCTTGTGCGTCAGCTCGGCCAGGGGGTTGGTCTGGTCCATGAACTGAGAAAGCGGCGAGGAGCCGAAGAACTCCTTGATGGCCGCCGTCACGGGCCGGATGTTTATGAGGCTCTGCGGGGTAACGATGTCGAGGTCCTGCAGGGTCATGCGCTCGCGGATGACGCGCTCCATGCGGCTAAAGCCTATGCGGAACTGGTTCTGCAGCAGCTCGCCCACGCTGCGCACGCGGCGGTTGCCAAGGTGGTCGATGTCGTCCGCCGTGCCAATGCCGTGGGCCAGGCAGCAGAGATAGTTCACCGAGGCGAACATGTCGTCCACGATGATGTGCTTCGGGATGAGAATGTCGATGTTGTCGCGGATGGCGTCCTTGAGCTCCTCGCCTTCGAACTGCTCCATGAGCTGGCGCAGGATGATGAGGCGGACCTTCTCGTTCACGCCGACCTCGGCGGGGTCGAAATCGACGAAGTGGCGCATATCGACCATGCCGTTCGTGAACACGCGCACGTCCCTGCCGTCGGCGTGCAGCAGCACGTCCGTGACGCCGCAGGAGTCGAGATACTCCGCGCGCTCACGGGTGAAGACCTCGCCCGGCTCGGCAATGAGTTCGCCCGTCACGGGGTCGGCCACGGGGGCGGCCAGCTGGTGGCCTATGAGGCGCCCGGCCAGGCCGAGCTTCTTATTAAATTTATAGCGGCCCACAGCGAAGAGGTCATAGCGCCGCCTGTCGAAGAACAGGCCGTCCAGCAGGGTCTCGGAGCTCTCGACCGTCGGGGGGTCGCCCGGGCGCAGCTTGCGGTATATCTCCAGCAGCGCGTCCTCGCGGGTGACGAAGGTGTCCTTGTCCAGGGTGGTGACGATGCGCTCGTCGTTGGCGAAGACCTCCTTGAGCTGCTCGCTCGTCACGCAGCCGGCAACAGGGTCCGGCAGGCAGCTCAGCCAGGTGCAGGGCTTATCCGCATCATAGCGGCCCATGGCCTTGAGGAACAGAGTCACGGGCAGCTTGCGGTTCTTGTCTATGCGGACATAGAAGAGGTCGTTCGCGTCCGTCTCATACTCCAGCCAGGCGCCGTGGTAGGGTATCACCGTGGTGCCGTAGGTGGATATCTGCGCCTTGTCCGTCTTCTTGTCGTAGTACACGCCGGGGGAGCGGACTATCTGCGAAACAATGACGCGCTCCGCGCCGTTGATGACAAAGGTGCCGCCGTCCGTCATGAGCGGGAAGTCGCCCATGAAGATCTCCTGCTCCTTTATCTCCTCCGTCTCTTTATTGCGGAGACGCACGCTCACCTTGAGAGGGGCCGCATAGGTCGCGTCGCGCGCCTTGCACTCCTCTTCCGAATACTTCGGCTTCTCGTCCATGGAGTAGTCCACAAAGCTCAGTTCGAGGTTGCCCGAGTAGTCCGTCACAGCGTCCACGTCGCGGAAGACCTCGCGCAGGCCCGTGTCGAGGAACCACTTATAGCTCTTCTTCTGGATCTCCAGGAGGTTCGGCATGTCCTGGATCTCAGTGCTCCTCGCGAAGCTCTTACGCAGCGTCTTCCCGTAACAAATATCCTTTGGCATCAATGCACACTCCTTGTGTTGGATTCTTGTGTACACCCGGCAGGGTTGTCAGTTGTTTGCGGCGCTCTGTTGCAATTTAACGAAAACCTGATAGAATAAACATATAGCTGAAAATGGGATAATATCCGTCCTCAGGAGACATAGCAAGTTATTGTATCATCATACTGCACTTAATGTCAAGTGCCATTTTGTTAAGAATTCACGATTTTTCAGGCGGGGATGTTTTCTCCGCCTTTTTTGTTTGCGTGGAGGTCGATATGGACGCTTTAGCACTCATTCTGCTGCTTCTGGAGGCGGGGCTGGCCCTGCTGCTGCTGTATTTCGACGGGCTGCTCAAAAAGCCTGCGCATGTGCTCGTCTGCGCGGGGCTCGTGGCCCTGGCCTTCGCCGTCCGGGCGCTCTTTTTCGGCTACGAGACGCTGGACTATCAGGACTTCCTCTCCCGCTGGGTACAGCACTTCCGGGATAACGGGGGCTTCGCCGCGCTCTCCGGTTCTGTGGGCAACTACAATGTGCCGTACCTCTACTTCCTCGCGCTCTTCTCCTATCTCGGGACGGACGACCTCTATCTTATAAAGCTGCTTTCCACCCTTTTCGACGTGCTGCTTGCCTTCGGGGCCATGCGTCTGGCCGGGCTCTTCACCCGCAGCCGGGTGAGGCTGCTCTTCGTCTACTTCGCCGTGCTCTTCTGGCCCACCGTGGTGCTCAACAGCGCCGTCTGGGGCCAGTGCGACAGCATCTATGTCTCCCTCGCCCTGCTCGCGCTCTACTGGGGCATGTCCGGGAAGCCTGCCCTCGGCATGGCGGCGATGGCCTGCTCCTTCGCCTTCAAGCTCCAGGCGGTGTTCATCATGCCCGTCTTTGTGCTGCTGCTCATCGCAAAGCGCGTGAAGCTCTGGCATTTCCTCATTTTCCCCGCCGTGTACATGCTGCTTATGCTGCCCGCCATTCTCGCCGGGCGGCCGGTGCTCGACACCATCACGCTCTACTTCGACCAGATGGGCAGCGTGGGCAGCGCGCTCAACTACAACTCCCCCTCCATCTTCGCCTTCGCGCGAGACGTCTCCGACGAGGCCCTGGCGGCAAAGCTGGGCACTGCCGCAGCCTTCACGCTGATGTTCGCCGTCTTCGCCTGGTTCTGGTGGCGCCGCAGCTCCATCACGAACTGGGCCCTGCTCGGCGGGGCGCTCATCCTCGTCGTCGGCATCCCCTTCCTGCTGCCTCACATGCACGACAGGTATTTCTACGCGGCGGACATACTCAGCCTCGCCTTTGCAGTCGCGGCGCCGGCCTACTTCTTCCTGCCCCTCCTGTGCGAGTTCGCCTCCCTGCTCGGCTACCACGCCTATCTGAAGATGCGCTATCTCCTGCTCATGCACTGGGGCGCGGCGGCGCTCGCCTTCGTGCTCATAGTAGCCCTCGTCTTCACCGCGGCGCAGCTGCATCCGGTCCGGAGGCAAAAATACTCGTGAAACGAGAAAAATCTTCTTGACAAAAACCGCGTTTCTGCTATAATACCAAATGCGCCTTTCCCCAGCGGATATGCGAGAGTGCTGGAACTGGCAGACAGGCAGGCTTGAGGTGCCTGTGTCTCATTTATAGGCGTGTGGGTTCAAGTCCCATCTCTCGCACCAGCGCCCGGAGCTTTCAAGCGGCTCCGGGCGCATTTTTGCGCCCTTTTTGCCCCGGCTCCGGCGGTCATTTGGCCGCGCGGGCCGGGCTTATCGTTTTTGTGTTTAAAAACTATGCCTATTTTCTGGTGGAATATACAAAAAATATGCTTCAGGTATGCCGCCGTTGACAGGGCAATATTTGTATATTATCATGTTCACAAGAGGTTGCTTAAACGCTTAAGCAAGTCCCTTTAAAGCGCAGGCAGCCAGAGAGGAAAAGGAATTATTTATATTCAAGGAGGACAAAAAATGAAAAAGATGCGCAAACTGCTCTGCCTTGCGCTCGCCCTTGCGATGGTCCTTGCGCTCGCCGCCTGCGGCGAGGCGGGCGGGGACGCCTCCGGCGGCTTCAAGGTCACCTTCTACGACAGCGACGGCACCACCGTGCTCGCCGAGGTCAACGCCGAGGAGGGCCAGCCCGTCGCCGAGCCCGAGCTCAGCAAAGAGGGCTACGTCATCCAGGGCTATTACGCCACGCCCGCCCTCGTTATCCCCTACGACATGAGCGCCCCTGTCACTGAGGACACCTCCGTTTTCGTCGCCTGGCAGTCCTCCGTCGCGGACGAGAGGGCCTGGATGCTGGCCGGCAGCCTCGCGGGCTATCCGGACAACAACTGGGGCCACGCCTGGCCGCAGGACGACTACCTCCTCCAGCCCGTGGAGGGCGAGTTCAACACCTTCGCCATTGAGATAAACCTCTACGAGGGCGACCAGTTCAAGATAGCCGTCATCGACCAGGACTACAACTGGGGCGACAGCATCGACGCCTCCCACCTCGTCGAAAGCGAGTACTTCGCCGGCGGCGAGGACGCCTTTAACTCCGGCGCGAACATCACCGTGGCGCAGTCCGGCCTCTACAAACTCGTCCTGACTACGGACGCCGAGACTCTCAGCCTCTGCAAGCTCAGCGCAGAGCGCCTGGGCGACGCCGCCGAGCTCGCCGCGCCCGAGTTCGACTTCCAGCTCCAGGGCACCTTCAACAACTGGGGCGAGGACCCCGAGAGCTTCAAGATGCTCAAAAAC
>DXHQ01000089.1 GCA_019113345.1 Candidatus Faecalibacterium intestinigallinarum | reverse complement strand
CGTCCAGATCGCCGTCCATGACGGCATTGACGTTGCTGGTCTCGTAGCCGGTGCGGTGGTCCTTGACCATGGTGTAGGGCATAAAGACGTAGCTGCGGATCTGGTGGCCCCAGGCGATCTCGTTCTGGACGCCCTTGATGTCCTCGATCTTGTCCATGTGCTGCTGCTGGGCGATCTGGTAGAGCTTGGCCTTCAGCATCTGCATGGCGTAGTCGCGGTTCTGGAACTGGCTGCGCTGGGTCTGGCAGCTGACCACGATGCCGGTGGGCTTGTGGATCAGGCGAACCGCGCTGGAGGTCTTGTTGATGTGCTGGCCGCCCGCGCCGGAGGAGCGGTAGACCTGCATCTCGATGTCCTCGGGGCGGATGTTGACCTCGATGGTGTTGTCCAGCTCGGGCATCACTTCCAGCGAGGCAAAGCTGGTCTGCCGCCGGGCGTTGGAGTCAAAGGGGCTGACCCGCACCAGACGGTGGACGCCGTTTTCGCTCTTGAGCAGGCCGTAGGCGTTGGAACCCTTGACCATGATGGACGCGCTCTTGATGCCGGCCTCGTCGCCGTCCTGGTAGTCCAGGACCTCGACGTTCATGCCGTGGTTCGAGGCCCAGCGGGTGTACATCCGGTAGAGCATCTCGGCCCAGTCCTGGGCCTCGGTGCCGCCGGTGCCGGCGTGGAAGGTCAGGATGGCGTTGGCGTGGTCGTACTCGCCGTTCAGCATGGTCATCAGCTGCAGCTCGTCGACGGCCTTGCCCACCGCCTCCACCGCCTGCTCCCCTTCGGGGATGAGGGCGGGGTCGTTTTCCTCTTCCAGCATCAGCAGCATGGTCTGGGCGTCCTCATAAAGGCTTTGCAGCTTTTCAAATCGGCCCAGCTTGCCCTTCAGGTCGCCCACCTCGTCAAAGACCTTTTTGCTGGCCTCGGCGTCGTCGTAAAAGCCGGGGCGGGTCATGGTGTGCTCCAGCTCCTGCACACGCTTTTTGCTGGCGTCGATGGCCAGCGCCTCTTCCAGGTCCTGGACGGCCTTGCCGTGCTCGGCCAGCTGGACCTTCAGTTCGTCAATCGTGATCATAGCTACCTCACATCCGTGTGTCGTGTCGTTATCTTATATAGTATACCTGATGGCGCGGGCAAAATCAATCCTTGCCCTGCCCGCGGCGGATGGCGCCGGTGCCACCCTCCACCACGCCGTCGTGCCGCAGCACCGCCCCGATGGTCCCGAAAAAGCAGGCGATGTCCCCCCGCAGGGTGATATGGGCCGCATACTCGCCGTCGAGGCGGGCCTTCTCGGGGATCTCCAGCTCGTCCCGGCCGCGGATCTGCGCCAGCCCGGTCAGCCCGGGGCGGACGTCGTTGGCGCCGTACTTGTCCCGCTCTTCCAGCAGGTCATACTGGTTCCAGAGGGCGGGCCGCGGCCCGATCACCGCCATGTCCCCTTTCAGGATGTTCCACAGCTGGGGCAGTTCGTCCAGGCTGGTCCTGCGCAGAAAGCGCCCCACCCGGGTGATGTACCGGTCGGGGTCGGTCAGCAGGTGGGTGGGCATATCGTGGGGGGTGTCGGAGCGCATGGTGCGGAACTTGTAGATCTCAAAGTGGGTCTTGTGGATGCCCACCCGCTTCTGCTTGAAGAACACCGGGCCGGGGCTGTCCAGCTTGATGGCCGCCGCCAGAGCCAGCAGCAGCCAGGACAGACAGACGATGCCGCCCAGCGACAGGATAAAATCCAGCGCCCGCTTGCCATATTTCTGATACATACCTGCGCACCTCTCCCCGCGTTGCATTTCTGCCTTCAGTATGGGCATACGGTGATAGTATAGCACAGTTTTTCGCATCCGGCAAGAGTGCCGGCCCGCAAAAACGCCCCGGCGGGCGGCCGGGGCGGCGGATCGTTTCAGATTGTGCCGGCGTACCTCGCCATCAGCTCCTCGCAGGGGCCGTAGGTGCGGTCAAAGCGGGGGCTGAGGGGCGCGCCGCGGAAGATGTGGCCGCAGTAGCTGTCGATCAGCTCCAGCGCCACCGGCACCGCCCCCTCGAAGAGGTAGCCCAGCTCGTCGCTGCTGGCCGCGTAGGCGGGGCGGTCCAGGGCGGTGATGAGCAGCCCGCCCAGAATGTCCCACTTGCCGGCCAGGCGGAGCGCCCCTTCCGCGAGGGCGCTGCGCAGGAGGCTGCCCGGCATCAGCAGACGGTTCACCAGCTTCATGTTGGTCAGGCACTGGCGCACCTGCTCCCGCCCCGCCGGCATCACCCGGGCGATGGTGCGGGCGGCGGTCTCGCTGACCACGATGTAGCCCGCGGGGTTTTCCTTCCTCCAGTCGACGCCGTCGTGCTCCATCAGGGCGCCGTCCAACGCCGTCTCGATGGCCACGTGCCGGTGGCCGCTGCGGCCGATCTCGTATTCAATGTAGCTGTGGCATTCGCTGTCCAGCGCAAAGTGGCACAGAAAGCCCAGCAGATAGCTGAACAGCAGCTGCCCCTCCACGCGGCCGTTGACGCGGGCCGCCGCCCCTGCAAAGAAGGGCGCGGCCGCGGCGTCGTGGATGGCGTCGCCGGCGGCTTTATAGGGGTTTTTGCGCAGCGGGTCGTAATAGAACAGGATGTCGGGCCCCTGCAGCCCGATGCGGAACAGATCGGGGTAGGATTCGATGGCGGTGCGGGCCTCGTCGTTTTGGCAGGCGGCCAGCACCTCTTCGCCAAAGCGGCGGTGTGCGTAGACAGCGGGCATGGATGTCACCTCATTTCACGGGTTCAGAATTCGTTTTTGCAGCCCTCGCGGACGGCGCGGCGGAAGGCGAAGAAGCCCAGCAGGATCAGCGGCGCGATGACCATGACGCCGGTGGAGGTACTGCCCGAAAGCTGGGTCAGGGCGCTGACCAGGAAGGTGCCCACAAAGGACGCCCCCTTGCCGCAGATGTCCAGAAGGCCGTAGTATTCGCCCGAGCGCTCGGGCGGGATGATCTTGCCGAAGTAGGAGCGGGAGAGGGACTGGATGCCGCCCTGGAACATCCCGACGCAGACCGCCAGGACCCAGAACTGGCCCTGCGTCCGCAGGAAGATGGCATAGGCCGCAATGCCGACGTAGGCAAGGATCCCCACCGACACGAGGAACGCGGTGTCCACCCTGCGGGACAGCCAGCCGAACAGCAGCGCAAAGGGAAAGGCCACGATCTGGGTCACCAGCAGCGCCAGCAGCAGACCGGTGCTGTCCAGTCCCAGCGCCTGACCGTAGGCGGTGGCCATGTCGATGATGGTGTAGACGCCGTCGATGTAGAGGAAAAAGGCGATCAGGAACCAGAACACCTGCTTGTTGCCCCGGATCTCCCGCAGAGTGCCGCCCAGACGGCGGAAGGCATCCCGCACCAGGCGCCCGCCGCCCCGGACGCTGTACCGCTGCCGGTAGCTGCGCAGCAGCGGCAGGGTGCAGCAGAGCCACCAGGCGGCGTTCAGCAGAAAGGCGGCCAGCATGGCGGTATTGAGGGTCAGGCCCACCGCCTCATAGCCCAGCACGATGCCCAGGCTGACCACAAAGGGGATGCAGCTGCCGGCATAGCCGAAGGCGTACCCCGCCGACGAGACCTTGTCCATCCGCTCGGGGGTGGTCACGTCGGTCAGCATCGAATCGTAAAAGACCAGGCTGGTGCTGTAGCCGATCTTTGCGATGACAAAGCAGCCCAGAAACCACACCCAGGACTGGACCAGACCCATCACGGCGCAGCCGGCGATGCCCACCGCCACGCAGAGCAGGAAGAGCCGCTTTTTCATCCCGGGCAGGTCGGCCACCGCGCCCAGGGTCGGCCCCAGCACCGCCACCACCACCGTGACAAAGGAGGCCGCATAGCCCCAGAAAGCCAGGTATTCGGCGTCGCTCAGCCCCGCCGCCCCGGCCAGCCCGTTGAAGTAGATGGGCAGGATGGTGGAGATCAGCAGGGTGAAAGCCGAGTTGCCCACGTCGTACAGGACCCAGCGTTTTTCCAGACCCGTCATCTTCTGTGATTGTTCCATAGTACCACCTTTTCCGCAGAATGATCTCATGCCTGTAGTATAGCACATCCAGGGCAAAAATGCAGTCATCTCTCTGTAAAATGTATGATAGCATGGAACGGCCCTTTGTGCAAGCGCCTCTTGACGGCGCGGCCGGAATGTGGTACAGTATCGCCAGAAACAAACGAAAGGGGTGGAAGGATGCGTCATTTTTCCTGCTGAACGAACGGAACCGCGCGGCGGCTGTTACGGCCGCACTGCGCCCGCCTGCAGGAAATGACCCATCCCGTCCCCCCTTTTGTCGCATAGGGAGCAGAGCGCCTGTCCGCCATCGGCGGGGCTGCTTTGCGCACGGACGGCCGCGGGAGAATGCCTGCGGCCTGTTTTTGTGCAAAGGAGGGGTGCCCCATGGCATTGATCCAGATCGAACACCTGAGTTTTTCTTATCCGTCCAGCTATGACCCCATTTTTGAGGATGTCAGCCTCCGGCTGGACACCCGCTGGAAGCTGGGCTTCATCGGCCGCAACGGGCGCGGCAAGACCACCTTTTTCCGGCTGCTGCGGGGGGAGTACGAATACAGCGGCTCCATCCGCGCCCCGGTCACGTTCGACTATTTCCCCTACCCCGTCCCCGACCCGGACCGCCCCACTGGGGAGGTGCTGCGCGGCGTCTGCCCCGGCGCGGACGGCTGGCAGCTGGAGCGGGAGCTCTCCCTGCTCGCGGTCCGGCCCGACGTGCTGGAGCGGCCCTTCGGCAGCCTCTCCAACGGGGAGCAGACCAAAGTCCTGCTGTCCGGCCTGTTTTTGAACGAGGGGCACTTTCTGCTCATCGACGAGCCCACCAACCACCTCGACGCCCGGGCGCGGGCCATGGTGGCGGCCTACCTGCAGAAAAAGCAGGGGTTCATCCTCGTCTCCCACGACCGGTGTTTTCTGGACGGCTGCGTCGACCACATCCTCTCCCTCAACCGGGCCGGCATCGAGGTCCAGAGCGGGAACTTTTCCTCCTGGTTTGCCAACTTCCAGCAGCGGCAGGCCCTGGAACAGGCCCAGGACCAGCGGCTGCGCCGGGACATCCGGCGTCTGGAACAGTCGGCCCGGCGGACCGCCGTCTGGTCCGACCGGGTGGAGGCCAGCAAAAAGGGCGCCGCCGACAAGGGCTATGTGGGGCACAAGGCCGCCAAGATGATGAAGCGCGCCAAATCCATCGAGGCCCGCCAGCAGAAGGCCATCGAGGAAAAGTCCGGCCTGCTGAAAAACGCCGAGACGGCCGAGACGCTGCGGGTCGCGCCCCTGCTGCACTACGCCGACACCCTCGCCGCCTTTACCGACGTGACGATCGAATACGACGGGCGGACAGTCTGCGGCCCAGTCAGCTTTGCGGTCCGGCGGGGGGAGCGGGTCGCCCTCGACGGCGGCAACGGCAGCGGCAAATCCAGCCTGCTCAAGCTGCTCTGCGGCCAGGACATCCCCCATACCGGACTGGTCCGCACCGCGCCGGGGCTGGTCCTCTCCTGCGTGCCGCAGGACGCCGCCGGCCTTGCCGGGGATCTTGCCGACTACGCCCGGGCCCACGGCCTGGACGAGAGCCTCTTCAAGGCCATCCTGCGCAAGATGGATTTTTCCCGCGTCCAGTTTGAAAAGGACATGGCCAGCTTTTCCAGCGGCCAGAAAAAGAAGGTCCTGCTGGCCAAAAGCCTCTGCGAAAAAGCCCACCTCTATGTCTGGGACGAGCCGCTCAACTTCATCGACATCTACACCCGGATGCAGATCGAGCAGCTGATCGGCGCCTCGGCCCCCGCCATGCTCTTTGTCGAGCACGACGCCGCCTTCCGCCGGGCCGTCGCCACCCAAACCGTCCATCTGTAACACCCACAGCCGGCCCGCCGCGGACCGGCTGTTTTGATTGGCGGCGTATAGACTGTCTTTACAGACCAAAAACTTCGTGGTATCATAGAGAAAAAGCCATTGTGAATGGAGGCGAACCGCTATGATGTACCCGTTCCTGACGCTGGACGACGGTACCGAGATCGTCCATTCCGAAATGCACCCTGACGGCTCTGTCAAGGTCTACATGGAAAAGCCGGACGCCAAAGACGGCTTCCACCACGCCACCTGCTGGCTGCCGGGCTACCGGTGGGAGGATATCTCCGGCTTTACCCGGCCGGAGCTGGAGCGGTGTGCGGAGGCTATTGCCTTGTCAGCTCTTGCATTCCCGCGCAAAGTATGATAGAATAGCTAAAGCACACAGCCTTGCTGTGATGCTTGCCATGTCGGACAGCGCCTGCTGCGCGGTTCGGCATACGGATGCGGGCCCTGTACGACTGGGCCGCTGTGAACCAGGTCAGGTGGGGAACCAAGCAGCCTTAAGCGGCGTGCACGGTGCGTTTCAGCCAGCCTGCATTCGTATGCCGAGCTTCGCAAGGCGGGGACAAAACCCCGCGGCGCTGTCCGTTTTTTTGTGTTTCTGCCGGAAGGAGGCTTTGCCATGTATCGTGCCCTTTACCGCAAGTGGCGGCCCCAGCGGTTTGAGGATGTGGTGGGCCAGCGGGCCATCGTGGCGGCCTTGAAAAATCAGGTGGCTGCCGGCCGGGTGGGCCATGCCTACCTGTTCACCGGGGTGCGGGGCACCGGCAAGACCACCTGCGCCAAGATCTTCGCCAAGGCGGTCAACTGCCTGCACCCTACAAACGGCGACCCCTGCTGCAGCTGCCCGGTCTGCCGCGGCATCGACGACGGCAGCATCCTCGACGTGGTCGAGATGGACGCCGCCTCCAACAACGGCGTCGACGACATCCGCGACCTGCGGGACGAGACCGCCTACACCCCCAGCACCTGCAGCTACAAGGTGTACATCATCGACGAGGTGCATATGCTCTCGACGGCGGCCTTCAACGCCCTGCTCAAGACGCTGGAAGAGCCCCCCGCCCACGTCATCTTTATTCTGGCCACCACCGAGATCCAGAAGGTGCCGGCCACCATCCGCTCCCGCTGCCAGCGGTACGACTTCACCCGCATCAGCCCGGAGGATATCGCCGGGCGGGTGGCCCAGGTGGCGGCGGCCGAACAGCTCTCCCTTACCGAGGGGGCGGCCGGACTGATCGCCCGGCTGGCCGACGGCGCGCTGCGCGACGCCCTCTCCATTCTGGACACCTGCGCCGGCGTCACCGACAAGATCGACGAGGCCGCCGTCCGCCGGATGGCCGGCGTGACCGACCGGAGCTATCTGTTCCGGATGTCGGACGCCATTGCCGTGCAGGACGCCCCCGCCGCCCTGGCCGAGCTGGCCGCTCTGCGGCAGCAGTCGGTGGACGTCAAGCGGCTGACCGAGGAGCTGATCGCCCATTACCGCAGCCTGATGTTGGCGGCCCTGCCCGGCGGACGGGAGCTGCTGAGCGGCGTCTCCCCCGACGAGGAGGCCCTCTATCTCGAAAAGGGCCCCGCCCTCGGCCGGCGGGCGGCCGTCCGGGCCATCCGGGCCCTCGGCGCCGCCCTCGAACACATGGCTCGCGGCAGCGACCAGCGGATCGAGCTGGAGCTGGCCCTCTTTGCCCTGACCGAACCGGACGTCCAGCCGGCCGGAGCTGCGCCGGTCCAGGCCGCCCAGACCTCACCATCCGCCCGCAGCGTCCCGTCGGAACCGCCTGCCCAGAAGCAGCCGGCGGTCCGGCCTTTTGCCAGCAGCCCGGCGGCACAGCCCTCCCCTGCCCCGCAGCCGGACGGCGCCCAGCCCGCGCAGCCCGCCGAAACCCCGCCGGAACCGTCCGCCGCGGAGAGCAAGCCCGACCTGCCCCCCTGGGACGAACCGGGCCTGCCGGTCGGAAGTACGCCGCCCGTCCAGGCTGCGCCGCCGGAGCCGGAGGCCGCGCCCGCCTGGGACGAGACGCCCCCGCCGCCCCCCGACGAATCCGTCCCGCCCGAGCCGCCCGAACAGGAGCAGCCCGTCTTTGCGGCCGACCCGCAGCTGGACAAGCCCCGCCGGGTGGCAAGCCGGGAGATCAACCCCTACCCCCAGTGGGCCGAGGTGGTCGACCGCATCCGGGAGACCGACCCCATGCTGTACGGGTATCTGAAAAAGTCGAAGGCCTACTTCGACGGGGTGCGGGTCCTGATCGACGGGGGCAAGACCTTCCGGGATTTCATCCGGGTAAACAAGGGCAGCCAGCGGCTGATCAAAAAGCTGATCGCCGAGGTGTCGGGCATCGCGGTGCCCATCGGCCCCTATGAGCCCGAAACGTCCGCCCGCCGCCCCAAATCCACCGCCGAGGACTCCCTGCGCAGGCTGGAAGCCCTGGGGCTGGATGTGACCATCGAGGACGGCGCGCAGCGGCGCAGCACATAAACCGGCGCACCGGCGCCCATACTGATTTACGGAGGAACGTTGCATGAAAGCGAGAATGCCCGGCGGCTACGGCCGCCCCGATATGAACAGCCTGATGCGTCAGGCCCAGAAGATGCAGAGCGATATGCAGGCCAAGCAGGCCGAGCTGGAGCAGACCGAGTACACGGCCAGCGCCCCCGGCGAGATGGTCACCGTCAAGATGAACGGCAAGCACGAAGTGCTGGAAGTGGCCATCAAGCCCGAGGCCGTCGACCCCGACGACGTCGAGATGCTGCAGGACCTGGTGGCCGCCGCGGTCAACGCCGCGGTGCAGGCGGTGGACCAGGCTGCCGCCGCCGAGATGGGCAAGCTGACCGGCGGGCTGAACATCCCCGGCCTGGGCCTGTAAGCGGGAGGCGCGCCCATGAGCAACGCTGCCGCGCCGCTGGAAGTGCTGATCGACGAACTGAAACGGCTGCCCGGCATCGGCGACAAGAGCGCCACCCGGCTGGCCTATCAGCTGATGAACCTGTCGGCCGAGCAGACCGAAAAGCTGGTGGGAGCCATCCGCGGGGTGCACACCAAGCTGAACCGCTGCCGCCAGTGCCAGAACTACACCGAGGGCGACCTCTGCCCCATCTGCGCCGACCCCAAGCGGGACCACACCACCATCTGCGTGGTGGAGACCGCCCGGGACGTCCAGGCCATCGAGCGGACCCGCGAGTACCGCGGGCTGTACCACGTCCTGTACGGGCTGATCAGCCCGGTGAAGGGGGTCGGGCCCGAAAACCTGACCATCCGTGAGCTGCTGAGCCGCCTGGCCGGCGACGAGGTCAGGGAAGTCATCATGGGGCTGCCCCCCAGCGTCGAAGGGGACGCCACCTCCATCTATCTGGCCCGCACCATCAAGCCGCTGGGGGTGCGCACCACCCGGCTGGCCTCGGGCGTGCCGGTGGGCTCCAAGCTGGAGCAGGCCGACCGGCAGACCATCTTCCGCGCGCTGGAAGGCCGGCACGACCTGTAAAAAGGGCGTACCAGCAAAAGTTTACACTTTCTTCGCAAACTGGCCCTTGCCAATCCGGAAAATTGTGGTACAATATCTACACCGTCAGGAAGGGAGGTGGCGCGGCATGGCGCCGACCAAAGAAAAACCGGCGACCAAGACCATCGCCACCAACCGCGAAGCGCGCCACGAATATTTCGTGATGGAAGCGCTGGAGACCGGCATCGAACTGAAAGGCACCGAGGTCAAGAGCCTGCGGGCCGGCGGGGTCAACCTGAAGGACAGCTGGGTGGACATCGACGGCGGCGAGCTGATCGTCAAGGGGATGCACATCACCCCCTACGACCACGGCAACATCTTCAACGCCGACCCCACCCGGGAGCGGCGGCTGCTCGCCCACAAGAGCGAGATCCGCCGTCTGGGCCAGCAGTGCAAGCTGCAGGGCTACACCCTGGTGCCGCTCTCGCTCTATTTCAAGCACGGGCGGGTCAAGCTGGAACTGGGCCTGTGCAAGGGCAAAAAGCTCTACGACAAACGGGCCGACGCAGCCAAACGGGACGCCAAGCGCTCCATCGACCGGGCCCTGAAATCCAACGGACGTTATTACTAACCGGGCAAGCCGCCCTTCCGCACACCTTCCCCGCGCCTTTGGGCGCGTTTCATGGGGGCGTAAAGGTTTCGACGGGGGGAGCGAGGCCTGGGCAGCGGGTAGCAGCGGGGGACCTGCTCTAAAAGCCTCCAAAACAATAACTGACAACAATCGTTATCAGCTCCAGGCAGCCTGAGTGCTGCCTCGTTCCGCCCACATTTGTGTCGTGTGGGGCCGGGGCGTCCTTTAGACACAGCACGTGAACGGACCTAAGCTTTGCGGACCGTCATGACCTCATGAAGCTACTGAAGCGTTAGCCTGGCGACCGGCGTGACGCGGAGGGAATGCTGTTGATCGCCTGCACCCGGAGATACTCACGCTGAACTCCTTTCGGACATGGGTTCGACTCCCATCGCCTCCACCA
>DXHQ01000001.1 GCA_019113345.1 Candidatus Faecalibacterium intestinigallinarum | reverse complement strand
GTGAACAAGATCCGCACCCTCTACCCGGCGGCCAACATCACCCCCATCGACTACGACCCCAGCGCCACCAAGGTCAACCAGGAAAACCGCATCAAGCTGATGCTGGCGGTGGCCAAGGAGCGGCTGGACGGCGCTGCCCGCCCCGCGGTGAGCCCCCTCACCGCCGAGGAACTGGCCGGCGGCGCGCCCCGCATCGAAAGCCGGGTATAACCAGACAAAAAGGCCCCCGCCTCTCCCATAACGGGAGGGACGGGGGCCTGTGCTGTACGGTCTTACTTCATGTAGATGTGGTGGGGCAGACCGGCGATGTAGAGCGGGGTCAGCTCGGCCTGGATCAGGGGCCGGGCGTACTCCAGGAACTCATGGGTCATCTGGGTGTGGTTCTCGTTCATCCAGCTGAGGGGCACCTTCTTTTCCAGGTTGGCCACTTCGCTGATGGGGTGCAGCTCGGTGGTGCACTGGTAGGGGTTGTTGGAGATCCGCTTGAGGGCCACCATCTGGCCGGTGACGCCCTCAAAGGCGGCCTTGGCGGCCGCGCCGCCCACCTGGTAGGCCTCGGTGATGTCGGTGCGGCTGGTCAGATGGCCGGCGCAGCGCTGCAGGGTGGACAGCTCGAGGCAGCGGGTCTTGGTGTCCAGAGAGCGGGCCACCGTATTGGCCAGGAAGCGGGCGGTGCCGGTCAGGGCCTTGTGGCCGAAAGCGTCCACCGCGTGGACGTCGTCGGCCAGCTCGCAGACGTAGCGGCCGTCCTCCAGCTTGACGCCTTCCGACACGGCGATGACGATGCTGGGCTTTTTCTCCTGCATGACGCGGACCTTTTCGATGAAGCGGTCGACGTTGAAGGGCACCTCGGGCAGGCAGATCATGTCGACGCCCTCGCAGTCGTCGCCCTTGGCCAGAGCGGCCGCGGCGGTCAGCCAGCCGGCGTTGCGGCCCATGATCTCGACGATGGTGACGTACTTGGTGCCGTAGACGGTGGCGTCGCGGATGATCTCCTTCATGACGACGCCGATGTACTTGGCCGCCGAGCCGTAGCCGGGGGTGTGGTCGGTGACCATCAGGTCGTTGTCGATGGTCTTGGGCACGCCCATGAAGCGGATGTCGCTGCCGGTGCGGGCGCCGTAGTCGGCCAGCTTGCCGATGGTGTCCATCGAGTCGTTGCCGCCAATGTAGAAGAAGTAGCCGATGTCCAGCTTTTCCAGGATGGCGAACAGCTTTTTGTAGACGCCCTCGTCCTCGTGCCAGTCGGGCAGCTTGTAGCGGCAGCTGCCCAGGAAGCTGGACGGCGTCCGCTTGAGCAGCTCGATGTCGAGGTCATCCTTCAGGATGGTGGAAAGGTCGACCACCCGCTCTTCCAGCAGGCCGGCTACGCCGTTGCGCATCCCGTAGACGGTTTCTGCGCCGCGGTTCTTGCAGCTCTCAAAGACGCCGGCCAGACTTGCGTTGATGACGGAAGTGGGGCCGCCGGACTGTCCGACGATCGCGTTTTTACCCATGATTCTTTTCTCCTTTTACATTGTGTTTTATTTATCTTGGCCGGGCAGAAGCTGCCCGGGAAAGAACAGGGGACATCGTGGACGGCCGGCAGCCGGCGGCGCCGTGTCCTTACAGGTGGACGTGGCGGGGGGTGCCGTTCACATAGATGGGGGTCAGCTCGTCCAGGATCAGCGGACGGGCGTACTCCTCAAAGCTGGCGGTCACCTGCATCCCGTCGGGGGTGATCCACTCGAGGGGCACCTTCTTTTCGAGGTTGGCCACCTGCTGCACGTCCACCGACTCGGTGACGCACTGGTAGGGGGTGCCGCTCATCCGCTTGAGGGCGATCATCCGGCCGCTTTCGCCGGCAAAGGCCGCCGCAGCGGCCGCGCCGCCCACGGCGTAGGCCTCGGTGACGTCGGTGCGGCTGGCCAGGTGGCTGGCGCAGCGCTGCAAGGTGGAAAATTCGATGGCGCGGCTCTTGCAGCCCAGCCGCTCATGGATCAGCTCGGAGAGGTAGCGGCTGGTGCCGCTCAGAATGGCCTTGTGGCCGAAGGCGTCCAGCTGGCCGGCCGTCGAGACCAGGTCGCACAGGTAGACGCCCTCCATGTTGCGCACCCCTTCGCTGGCCGCGATGATGACGTTGGATTTCCGGCTCTGCAGCTCGTCCACCCTGGCCAGGAACTTTTCGGGGTCGAAGGGAACTTCGGGCAGCAGGATCAGGTCGGGGCCGTCGCAGTCCTCGCCGGCGGCCAGACAGGCTGCGCCGGCCAGCCACCCGGCGTGGCGGCCCATGATCTCGGCCACCGTGACGCTGCGGATGTCGTAGACCGACGAGTCGCGGATGACTTCCTTCAAAATGGTGGCGATGTACTTGGCGGCCGAGCCGTACCCGGGGGTGTGGTCGGTCAGGCAGAGGTCGTTGTCGATGGTCTTGGGCACCCCGATGAAGCGCACCGGGCTGCCGATCTTCTTTCCATAGCGGCTGAGCTTGGCGATGGTGTCCATCGAGTCGTTGCCGCCGATGTAGAACACCGCGCTGATGCCATACTTATCGAAGAGGGTGAACAGCTGGATATAGGGGGTGCTGTCGGTCTCGGGGTCGGGCAGCTTGTAGCGGCAGCTGCCCAGAAAGCTGGAGGGGGTGCGCTTGAGCAGTTCGATGCTCATCCGGTCGTCGAGGAGGATGTCGAGGTCGACGATCTCCTCCTTGAGCAGACCTTCGATGCCGTACTTCATCCCGTACACTTTGCCAGCCCCCAGGCTGCGGGCGGTCTTGTAGACCCCCGCCAGGCTGGAATTGATGACGGCGGTGGGACCGCCGGACTGGCCGACGATGACATTGTTGGACATGATTGGCTCCTTCTTATCACCATGCAATATGCTTGCGCCGCGCCGGGCCCTGCATTGCACCGGTGCGGGCGGGACAAAAATCCGCACAAAAAACCGTTTCGCTGTGAAAGGGCTTGTGGCATCTTGTCCGAAATTCGTCCCAATCCTATTGTAACTGTTTCTTGCGTTGTATGCAAGACCCAACTTGGTTGCAGAGGGAATTTTTTTGTGATAGAATCAATGTATCTTGGGCCGCGGGCCCAAATAGTTTAGGAGAGTAAATTAAAAATGGGTATTTCTCATGAATATGACCACGCCCGCCGCCGGTCCCGGCAGCGCAGCCGGTACGGCAAGCTGAAGGCGCTGGGCGCGGCTGCGGCCATCCTGCTGCTGTCGGCGGCCATCACCGCCATTTTGGAGACGGCCCGGCAGGAGACCGCCCCCGCCCTGCCCGAAGCGCTGCCCGCCGGTACGGTGGAGGGCATCCTGGCGCCGCTGCCCATGCAGCCGGGGCAGGGGGGCGGCGCCGCGGCCGAGGTGCTGGCCTTCGGCCCCAACCGTCAGAGCCCGGGGGCCTACACCGTCCGCGCCTATGACAGCAGCGTTATCCGGCAGCCGGCCGCCGGTCAGGTGGACCTGGCCTATTTTGCCGACGCGGCCTTTTTGGGCGACAGCCTGACGGTCGGCTTCACCGACTACGACATCAACCTCGGCGGCGCGCTGGTCTGCGGCTATATCGGGGCGGGCCCCGACACCATCGTCAACCGGATGACCGCCACCCACATGACCCGCGGGGACGAGGTGGCCCTCAACGTGCTGGCGGCGGCCCAGCCCAAAAAGCTGTATATCCTGCTGGGCACCAACACCCTGACCACCGCCGGCGCGGAGGAGCGCTTTCTGACCTACTACGGCGCCATGCTGGACGCCCTGCGGGAAACGCTGGGGGAGGACTGCGTCATCTATGTCCAGTCCATCCCGCCGGTCCGGCCCGAGGCGGCGGCCGAGCGGCCCGGCCTTGCCAGCGACAACCTGCGCAATGTCAACGAGCAGCTGGCCAAACTGGCCGACAGCAAGGGCTGCGTCTACCTCGACCTGTGGGAGGCGCTGGCCGACGGCGAAGGCAACCTGAAAGCGGTCTGCGCCGCGCCGGACGGGGTGCACCTGTCGGCGGGCAACGGCTACGGCGCGTGGGTCAACTACCTGCGCAGCCACACCCTGTATGCCGCCGGCAGCCCCTGGACGGCCGGCAGCGCCTTTGCACAGTGACACAAGAAAGGGACGCGCCGCACGGATGAGCGCAGCGCGTCCCCTTTTTGCATTTATATCTTGATAAAAAGAGAGGAACATACGAGATCGAAAAGTAAGGGGCCTTTCGCCCGGACAAAACCGGGCACAGAAAATCGGGCACAGCCGGGAAACTTCGTGTATACTGTTGCCAGAAGGAGGGCGTGATCTATGGATTGGGATTGGGTCGAGAGCATCCACAGGGCAATCCAGTATATCGAAGCTCATCTCCGGGAGGATTTGTCCATCTGTACTGTTGCGCAGCAGGCGGCGCTGTCCCCGTATTACTTCCAAAAAGGGTTTACCATGCTGTGCGGCATGACAGTGGGAGAGTATATCCGCCAGCGCCGGCTTTCCGCCGCCGGGCTGGAGGTCCTCATGACGGATCGGAAGATCATTGATATTGCGCTGGAATTCGGCTACGATGCACCAGACAGCTTTACCAAGGCGTTTGCCCGTTTCCATGGGGTCACGCCGGCCGCTCTACGAAAAAGCGGAGGCGCGGTCCGCTCCTTTGCTCCGCTGAGAATCAAAGTAACTCTGGAAGGTGGTCAGAATATGGATTGCAGAATTCAGAAAAAAGAGGCGTTCACGGTGCTTTGCCGGGCCAAAACATTCCGGTATGAGGAGGGTGCCGAGCAGGTGCCTCGATTCTGGGCGGAACATTTCCGTACCGGCGGTGGGGAAACCGTGCACGGTATGTATGGGATCAATCTGGACGAGAGCATGGGCGGCAGTGAATTTGAATATCTCATTGCCGACAATTATGACCCGGTCAAAGAGATCCCGGCGGGATTCATCACCCGGACCATTCCCGCATATACTTGGGCGGTCTTTCCCTGTACCGGCAAGATGCCGCAGGCGCTGATGGAACTCAACCGGCAGATTTTTTCCCAGTGGCTGCCTGTTAACACCGACTATCGCATCGCTGCAGGTATCAACGTAGAGATGTACAGCGATGCCAGCCGGTTTGAAAACGGAGCTCAAGACCAGGACTACTATTGTGAGGTCTGGCTCCCGGTAGAAAAGAAGTAACCGCAAACCGGGAGGCCCCCAAAAGAGGGAGCCTCCCGGTTGTTGTTTTGCTGTTTTTGGCAAAGATTACTTGTTCTTGCTGCGGGCCTTCATCCGCAGCTCGTGGTTCAGGATCTGCTTGCGGATGCGCAGGCTCTTGGGAGTGACCTCCAGCAGCTCGTCCGGGGCCAGGAACTCCAGGCAGCCTTCCAGACTCAGCCGGCTGATGGGCACCAGGCGCAGCGCGTCGTCCGAGCCGGAGGCGCGGGTATTGGTCAGGTGCTTGGTCTTGCAGACGTTGACGTCCACGTCCTCGCCGGTGGGGGTGTAGCCGATGACCATGCCCTCGTAGACCTTCTCGCCCGGGCCGATCAGCAGGGTGCCGCGCTGCTGGGCGTTGAACAGGCCGTAGGTGACCGAGTCGCCGGTCTCAAAGCTGACCAGCGAGCCGGTCGAGCGGTTGGCGATCATGCCGGCCCAGATGTCGTAGCCGTCAAAGATCTGGTTGATGACGCCTTCGCCGTGGGTGTCGGTCAGGAACTGGTTGCGGTAGCCGAACAGGCCGCGGCTGGGCATCCGGAACACAAGGCGCACCCGGTCGCCGCCCAGCGCGTCCATCTGCTGCAGCTGGGCCTTGCGCTGGCCCAGCCCGGTCATCACCGCGCCCTGGTACTGGGTGGGCACATCGATGACCACCTGCTCCATGGGCTCATAGGTCTTGCCGTCGATGACCTTGGTCAGGACGTGCGGGGGAGAGACCTGCAGCTCGTACCCTTCGCGGCGCATGGTCTCGATCAGGATGGACAGGTGCATCTCGCCGCGGCCCATCACCCGGAAGGAGTCGGTGGTGGCCGAGTCCTCGACCTTCAGGGCCACGTCCTTGAGCAGCTCGCGGTGGAGCCGGTCGCGGATCTGGCGGCTGGTGACGTACTTGCCCTCCCGGCCGGCCAGGGGGCTGTCGTTAACCGAGAAGGTCATCTCGACGGTGGGGTCGTTGATCTTGACAAAGGGCAGCGGCTCCACCTTGGCGGGGGCGCACAGGGTGTTGCCGATGGTGACGTCGGGCAGACCCGAGAAGGCCACGATGTCGCCGGCGGTGATGTTGTCGCAGGGGACCCGGCCGTTGGCCTGGAAGTCGTACAGTTTGGTCAGACGGCCCTTCATGCTGACCGAGGGGTCGTGCCAGTCGCAGACCACCACTTCCTCGCCGACGCGGCAGGTACCGTTCTGGATGCGGCCGATGCCGATGCGGCCGACAAAGTCGTTGTAGTCGATGGAGGAGACCAGCATCTGGAAGGGGGCCTCGGGGTCGCCCTCGGGCGGGGCGATGGTGTCCAGAATGGTGTCAAAGAGGGGGACAAGGTCGGTGCCGGGAACGTCGGGGTCCAGGCTGGCGGTGCCGGCGCGGCCGCAGCAGTAGACCATCGGGCACTCCAGCTGCTCGTCCGAAGCGCCCAGGTCCATCAGCAGGTAGAGCACTTCGTCCACCACTTCCTGGATGCGGGCGTCGGGCCGGTCGATCTTGTTGATGACCACGACGAGGCTCAGGTTCTGCTGCAAAGCCTTCTGCAGCACAAAACGGGTCTGGGGCATACAGCCCTCGGCCGCGTCGACCAGCAGCACCACGCCGTTGACCATCTTGAGCACCCGCTCCACCTCGCCGCCGAAGTCGGCGTGGCCCGGGGTGTCGACGATGTTGATCTTGACCCCCTTATAGGTGCAGGAGCAGTTCTTGGCCAGGATGGTGATGCCGCGCTCGCGCTCGATGTCGCCGCTGTCCATGACCCGCTCGGCCACCACCTGGTTGTCCCGGAAGGCGCCGCTCTGGCGGAGCATGGCGTCCACCAGGGTGGTCTTGCCGTGGTCAACGTGGGCGATGATGGCCACGTTGCGCAAATCGTTACGAATCATACAATCAAACCTCTCTATCAGGTGACGAAAAAACTTCAACCCTATAAGTGTAAAACAGAACCGAAACTTTGTCAAGGTTATCTAAAATACCTTTCATTCTTTCGGCGTTTTGACGGAAAGCGGGGCGGATTTTGGGCGGAAAAGAAGGGCCTTTTTGTGTTACAATACAGACAGAGAACATCTGGGAGGTAAGCTGAGATGAAGCTGACATTTTTAGGCGCAAACCACGAAGTGACCGGCAGCTGCACCCTGCTGGAAACAGGGGGGCTGCATTTCCTGATCGACTGCGGGATGGAGCAGGGCAGGGATGTCTATGAAAACCAGCCCCTGCCCATCGCCCCGGGGGAGATCGACGGGGTGCTGCTCACCCACGCCCACATCGACCACAGCGGCCACCTGCCGCTTTTGGCCAAGCAGGGCTACCGGGGCCCCATCTACGCCACCCGGCCCACCTGCCGGCTGTGCGGCATCATGCTGCGCGATTCGGCCCACATCCAGGAGTCGGAGGCCGAGTGGAAAAACCGCAAGAACACCCGCGCCGGCCTGCCGCCGGTCGAGCCGGACTACACCGTCGAGGACGCCGAGACGGCGGTCAGCCTCTTTGAAGGGGTCGACTACGACAAAAAGACCGAGCTTGCGCCGGGGGTGGCCGTCCGCTTTACCGACGTGGGCCACCTGCTGGGCTCGGCCAGCATCGAGCTGTGGGTCACCGAAGGGGACAAGACCACCAAGCTGGTCTTTTCGGGGGACATCGGCAACCTCAATCAGCCCATCCTGAAGGACCCTACCTATCTGACCGAGGCCGACTACGTCGTCATGGAGTCGACCTACGGCGACCGCAGCCACCCGCCCCGCCCCGACTACATCGGGGAGCTGACCGCCATCCTCCAGCGCACCTTTGACCGGGGCGGCAATGTGGTCATCCCCAGTTTTGCGGTGGGCCGCACCCAGGAGCTGCTCTACTTCCTGCGGGAGATCAAGGAGAAAAACCTGGTGACCGGGCACGGCACCTTCCCGGTGTACATCGACAGCCCCCTGGCCATCGAGGCCACCCGCATCTTCCGCGACACGGCCGAGGACTGCTTTGACGCCGACACCCGCGCTCTGCTGGACGCCGGGGTGGACCCCATCGTCTTTCCGGGGCTGCGGGTGACCGTCACCAGCGACGAATCCCGCCTCATCAACACCGACCCCACCCCCAAGGTGATCCTTTCGGCCAGCGGCATGTGCGACGCCGGCCGTATCCGCCACCACCTCAAGCACAACCTCTGGCGCAGGGAGTGCACCATCCTCTTTGTGGGCTACCAGGCGGTGGGCACGCTGGGCCGCGCCCTGATCGAGGGGATCGACGGGGTCAAGCTGTTCGGCGAGGAGATCGAGGTCAAGGCCGAGATCGCCCAGATGGGCGGGATGTCGGGCCACGCCGACCGCGAGGGACTGCTGCGCTGGATCGGCTCCTTTGACCCCAAGCCCCGGCGGGTCTTTGTCAACCACGGCGACGACGCCGTCGAGGACCTCTTTGTGGAAACCCTGCAAAACCTGGGCTACACCGCCTGCGCCCCCTACAACGGGGCCCAGTGGGCCGTCGGGGCCGAGGGCGCGGTCTGCCTGAACGAGGGCAGCCGGGAGCGGGCGGCGGCCAAAGCCGCCCAGCCGGCCCTCAGCCGGGCCCAGGCGGTCTTTCAGCGGCTTGTCAGCGCCGGCCGCCGCCTGATGCGGGTCATCGAACACAACGAGGGCGGCGCCAACAAGGACCTGGCCAAGTTTGCCGACCAGATCAACGCCCTGTGCGACAAGTGGGACAGATGAGTCACCGCCCCGTCAGCTCGTCCAGATTCTGGGTGTAGCAGGGCAGGCAGTGCTGGATGAACCAGTCGGCCTCGGGGCAGGCCATTTCGGCCAGCGCCTTTTTCTGCTGGGCCAGGGCGGCGTCGAACTCGTGGTTGCCGCTGCGGGCTTCCTCCAGGCACTTGATGAGGGCCGAGAGGCGGTCGGCCGCCTTGAGCAGCCGGCGCTCTTCCTCTGTCAGGATGCTGCCGGTGAGATAGGGGGTGACCTCCTCGCTCAATTCGGGCGGCAGCATGGCCGCGATGGAAGCGGCGCTCTCGGCCTCGATGGCCTTGTAGGCGTCCCGCAGCACCGCGCTGCGGTACTTGACCGGGGTGGGCATATCCCCGGTGATGATCTCGGGCGCGTCGTGGTAGAGGGCCGCCACCGCCACCGTCTTGGGGCGGCAGGGGGTGCCGGTATACCGCCGCGCGATCAGGCAGAGGGTGTGGGCCAGCAGCGCGGTGTCGCAGGTGTGCTCGCTGAGGCTTTCGGCCCGGGTGGAGTGCATCAGGCTCCACCGGGTGATGTACTTCATGCGGGCCAAAAGGGCGTTGAACGGATAGATCATCAGAATACCTCCCGGACCGGCGGCGCAGCGGGCGCCGCCGGTTTTTGTATCCACCATACCCCTCTTGAGGGCTCTTGTCAAGATGGGCCTTTCTTTGCGGGGGCAAACATGGTATACTGAGGGCGCCCCTCTCCGTCACAGTCCGTGCCCGCATAGTTTCCCCCTCAGTCGTGCTTCGCAGTTTGGCACGCGTGGGGCCCCGCGGCGCTGGCCCCCTCCGCCTCGCTGCGCTCGGCACCTCCCCCGCACGCGTGAGAGGCTATAAGGAATGGATTTAGAAATGAAACTTTGAGGTTATTTTTCAAAATCCATACCGCTGAGGCTTCCACGCGTGCGGGGGAGCTGGCGTGCGAAGCACGACTGAGGGGGAAACACGGGGGAGCTGGAGAGCGAAGCGAGACTGAGAGGGGAGAAGGAGGACACCTTATGGACTTTGCACACCTGTCCCGGCCGCCGCGGCTGCGGCAGAAACGGGACCGCTTCTGGCTGACGGTGGGGCTGTGCGCCCTGACGGCGGCGCTGATCTTTTTGCCGTTCCAGATCATCGACGGCGGCTTTTTTCACTATGCCGGGGATTTCAACGGCCAGCAGATCGGCTTTTACCACTATATGAACGGCTTTGTCAAGGGCCAGGGCTACCCCGACGGGCTGACCAGCGCGGGCGGGCACAGCCTGCCCACAAACACCTTCTCCTGGGCCACCGACCTCGGCACCGGGGTGATGAACGGCTACTCGTTCTATCTCTACGGCTCGCCCTTTTTCTGGCTGTCCACCCTCTTCCCGCAGAGCTGGGTGCCCTACCTGATGTGCCCGCTGCTGGTGCTCAAGTTTGCGGCGGCGGGGGGCGGCGCCTATCTGTATATGCGCCGCTACGTCAAAAATCTGGACTACGCGGTGCTGGCCGCCTGCCTGTATGCCTTTTCGGGCTTTGGGATCTACAACATCTTTTTCAACCACTTCATCGACGTGGTGGCCCTCTTTCCCTGGATGCTCTGGGCGCTGGACGAGTGCATCTACAGCGGGCGGAGGGGGCTGTTCGCCTTCTTTGTGGCGGTCAACCTGCTCAACAGCTACTTTTTCTTTGTGGGGCAGGTGGTCTTTCTGATCCTCTACTTTGCCTGCAAGGTGTCGGCCGGGGAGATCCGGCTGACTCGCCGCCTCTTCGGCGCCCTGGCCTTTGAGAGCCTGCTGGGGGTGGCGCTGGGCTGCCTGCTGGTCTGGCCGGCCTTCCTCTCCCTGCTGCAGAATCCGCGCACCACCGACATCTCGTCGGGCTGGGGCTTTCTGACCTATTCCAAGGTGCAGCAGTACCTGGCCATCCTGGTCAGCTGGATCCTGCCGCCCGACTCGCCCTATATCGTCTCCATCTGGTCGGAGGGGACCATCAAGTGGACCAGCATGACCGCCTACCTGCCCCTGTGCAGCCTGGCGGGGGCGGCGGCCTACTGGCGCAGCCGGCAGGGGGACGGCAAAAAGCGGATCATCGCGCTCTGCGCCCTCTTTGCGCTGGTGCCGGTGCTGAACAGCGCCTTCTACGCCTTCAACGCCAGCTATTACGCCCGGTGGTACTATATGCCGGTCCTCATCCTGGCCGCCATGACGGTGAACGCCTGGGAGGACCCCGACGCCGACCTCGAGCGCCCCGCCGGAATGGTCGCCTGGCTGATGATCGCCACCCTGGCCTTTGCGCTGGTGCCGGTCCGGGACGGCGAGAGCTGGTCCCTCGGCGTGCTGGAAAATCCGGGGCAGTACCTGGCGGTGCTGGCCTTCGGGCTGGCGGGGCTGGTGATCTACCACCTGATCGCCCGGGACCGCGCCGACCAGAAGCGTTTCTGCCGCCGGATGCTGGGGGCGGTGCTGGCCTTCAGCTGCCTGTTCGGCGTCGTCCACATCGGCATCGGCAAGTTCGGGCAGTGGAACTACGACAGCGACCTGGTCGAGCAGTACCAGGCGTCGGTCGCCCTCAAGGAACAGTTCCCCGAGGGGGACTGGCGGATCGACACCTACAACTGCCACGACAACCTCGGCCTCTGGATGGATAAGAGCTGTATGCAGTTCTTTGACAGCACGGTGGCCCCCAGCATCCTGGACTTTTATTCCTCGCTGGGTTTTACCCGGGACGTGCGCAGCAACCCCGAGCCCTATTATTATCAGCTGCGGGGGCTGCTGAGCGTCCGGTTCACCATCATGCCGGAGGACGAGCGGACAAACTTTGAAAACGAGGCCGTCCCCGGCTGGACCTATTACGACACCCTGGAAGGCTTTGCCCTCTACGAAAACGACAATTACCTGCCGATGGGATTCACCTACGACTACTACGTCACCGAGGAGCAGCTGGATGACCGGACCACCCAGGACGCCTGCGCCCTGCTGGTGCGAGCCCTGGCCCTCAGCGAGGAGGACGCGGCCCGGTACGGCCAGTACCTCGACCCGCTGCCGGCCGATGAGATGCTGGACTTCAGCTACCAGCGCTACCAGCAGGACATCGCCGACCGCCGTGCATCGGCCTGCTCGGACTTTGTCATGACCAATTCCGGTTTCAGCGCCGAGATCTATCTGGAAAAGCCCAACCTGGTCTTTTTCGCGGTGCCCTACGACGACGGCTTTACCGCCTGCGTCGGCGGGCAGGAGGCCGAGATCCTCCGGGTGGACAACGGCCTGATGGCGGTGCTCTGCCC
>DXHQ01000088.1 GCA_019113345.1 Candidatus Faecalibacterium intestinigallinarum | reverse complement strand
GCCACGCAGTCCCGGCTGCGCAGGGGGTCGGCCGGGGTGTGAAAGGCGAAGTCCAGCAGCCGCTCCACCGTGGTGCTGGCGACGTGCAGGCGGGTGTCGCTGGCGGCGTAGTAGATGTACACCTCGCCGTTGTCCCGCGCGATGGCCCCGTTGGTGAACACCACGTTGGAGACGTCGCCCACCCGCTCCCACTCCCGGGGCGCGATCAGAAAGCCGGAGGGCTCGGCGATCACCTTCCAGGGATCGGCGAGGTCGGTGACAAAGAGATAGACGACATACCGCAGGCCGGCGGCGGTATTGCGGACGCCATGGGCGATGTGCAGCCAGCCTTTATCGGTCCTGATAGGGGGCGCGCCCTCGCCGTTTTTGGCCTCGGTGATGGTGTGGTAGCGCCGGGGACTGGTGATGATCTCCTCGTCGATGACGGGGTGGGTGATGTCGGCGCACAGACCGAAGCCGACTCCCCCGCCCGAGCCGGTGTCGATGAAGTCGTCCATCGGGCGGGTGTAGAAGGCGTACTGGCCGTTCACAAACGCCGGCAGCAGATCGACGTTGCGCTGCTGGGGTGAGCGCAGGGTGACGAGGTTGGGCAGCCGCTCCCAGGTCCTGAGGTCTTTGGTGCGGACGATGCCGGCGGCGGCCACCGCGGCCGAGAGGTCGGGGTTTTTGGGGTCCTTGCTCTCGGAGCAGAAGACCCCGTAGATCCAGCCGTCCTCGTGCTTGGTCAGCCGCATATCGTAGACGTTGGTCTCCTCGGGGCAGGTGTCGGGCAGCTCGACCGGCTTATCCCAGAAGCGGAAGCCCTCCACCGGGCTGCCGCTTTCCGCCACCGCGAAAAAGCTCTTGCGGTCGTTGCCCTCGACCCGGGCCACCAGGTAAAATCTGCCGTCCAGCTCGATGGCCCCGGCGTTGAAGACGGCGTTCACCCCCAGCCGCTCCATGAAATAGGGGTTTGCGGCGGGGTCCAGGTCGTAGCGCCACTCCAGCGGGATGTGCTCCCTTGTCAGCACGGGGTGCTCCCAGCGGTCGTAGATACCGTTGTAGAAATCGGCCTTGCGGTTTTTGCGGGCCAGCAGGGCCTCCTTCAGGGCCTTCTGGCGCAGGTATTCGGGGTGCAGTTTAGACGTTGACATCGGGGTCCCTCCTGATCAGTTCCATACACATCCGCCCGTTGTGGTACGGGCACTTCCACGGCTCGACGATGGGCTTGCGGCTGGCCGGCACGCCGTTTTCGTCCACGTTCCAGAACCACTCGCCGCCGGGGCGTTTATCCACCATCACCCGGCAGATGTACCGCCAGATGTCGGCGGCGGCGTCCCGGTACTTCTCTTCGCCCGACTTCTGGTATTCGTTCACAAATCCCAGCACCGCCTCGGCCTGCACCCACCAGACCCGGGTGGCGTCGTCCACCCCGCGCTCGCACTCGTTGAGCAGGGAGTGGTCCCGGTAGGCGTGGGCGCAGACACTGCGGGCCAGGTCCGAGTTGACGGCGGCGATCTTCTCGCTGAGGGCTTTGTCGCCCAGCAGGGCGCAGCCCCAGTCGATCAGCCAGCTGGACTCGATGTCGTGGCCGTAGCTGTACAGGTCGATGATCGAGCTGTAATGCCGGTCGAAAAAGACCAGCTGCCGGTGAAGCTGCGGGCTGTAGATCTTATCCGCGTAGATATCCAGGATGCGGCGCATGGCCTGTCCCACGGCGGGGTCGCGGCTGGCCTGGTAAAGCCCGGCGTAGCCCTCAAAGACGTGCAGCAGGGTGTTCATGGTCTTTTCGGCCATGACGCCGTTTTCCGACAGCTTCTCGTTGCTTTCGGGCCGCCAGTCCACCGTGAAGGCCTCGAGGTAGCCCTCGGCGTCGGTGCAGCGCGCCTCGATCAGGTGGAACAACTCGAGCGCCCGGGTCAGCGCCCGCAGCTCGCCGGTCAGCCGGTAGTAGGCCGCAAGGGCGTAGATGGCAAAGCCCTGGTTGTAGGTGTGCTTGGTGGTGTCGAGGGGCCGGCCGGTGTAGTCGCAGCTCCAGTAGACGCCGCCGTTCGCCTGATCGAAGCAGTGGGCCTCGAACCACTCGTAGGCGTGCCGGGCGCAGGCCGCGAGGTCGGCCCGGCCGGTCAGCATGGCCGCCTCCGAGAAAAACCAGAGGATGCGGCTGTTGAGGATGCAGCCCTTTTCGGCGGTCCTGTCGACGCGCAGGTCAAAGTCCACCAGGCCGTAATAGCCGCCGTGTTCTTCATCCTTCAGCTTCATCCAGAAGGGCAGGATGACGTTGTTCAGCATGGTTTCCGCCGCCTGTTTGATGCGAGGCATGGGGAAAACCTCCTTGTATTATAGAGTAGTAGTTATTAGAGCCCCTCTCCAAGGGCTGTGCTACACTGTAAGGGATGTTGTGGATTGGTGCAAAACTCCTACCACAAGATGGTTCTTGAAAGGTTCCAACCACAGCCCTTTGCAGTTTTGTTAATCAGTTAAATACCGCCAGACGGTTTATGTGGAACAAGGCTACAAAAGTAAGGTGCACTGTGGATACAGCATTACATATTTACCGCTGGAGGGATTTGTTATGATGATTTCTGTTGGTATCGACGTCTCAAAAGACAAACACGATTGCTTTATCGTCAGTTCTGAGGGGGAAGTCTTGGCAGATGCGTTCATGATTCCCAACGACATAGACGGATTTCACTGTCTATTGCAGAGAATCCAGGATTGTGCTACACCCCAGGACAAAATAAAAGTAGGGCTTGAGGCGACCGGGCATTACAGCTATAACCTGCTTGGGTTTCTTCTCGACAATGGTCTGACCACCTATGTCCTGAACCCCTTGCGCACAAACCTCTACCGAAAAAGTCTCAGCCTGAGAAAGACCAAAACCGACCGGGTGGATGCACGAACGATTGCTTCTATGCTGTTATCCGATGCAGGCCTCAAACCCTACACAGATACAGCATACCACAACGAGGAGCTAAAGTCACTAACCAGATACCGTTTTGACAAGGTGCAGGAACGCGCCAAACTGAAAAGTTCCGTCTCTCGGCTGGTCTGTATCTTGTTTCCCGAGCTGGAAAAGCTGGTACCGTCTCTGCACATTGCCTCGGTCTACGCCTTGCTGGAGGAGTTTCCAAGCGCCAAACAGGTCGCCAGCGCCCATTTGACCAGGCTGAAAGCCCTTCTGGAAACCGCCTCTAAAGGCCGCTACAAGCGGGATATGGCGCTTGCTATCCGCAATGCCGCCAGAAACTCCATTGGTTCCCGGATGCCTGCCAAGTCTCTTGAACTTCAGCATACCATCCGCCTCATTCGCGAATTGGATACTGAAATCACGGAAATCGAAGAACAGATCCAGTCCATTATGGATGAACTCCATTCTCCTATTACCACTATCCCCGGATTGGGCTTCCGTATGGCCGCCATGATCCTTGCTGAAGTGGGCGATTTTTCTCGTTTTGACTCCCCGGACAGGTTGTTGGCTTATGCCGGGATGTCGCCCTCTACTTACCAGTCCGGCCAGCTTAAAAATTGCTACTCGCACATGGAAAAGCGCGGCTCCAGGTACCTACGTTACGCTCTTTTCAATACAACCAAGTATGTCTGCCACTGGGACACCAACTTTGCCGCTTATCTTGCCAAGAAACGGGCGGAGGGCAAGCATTACAACGTCGCCATTTCTCATGCAGCCAAAAAACTCGTGCGTCTGATTTTCGCTATGGAAAAATCCGGGACACCCTACCATTTGACCGTCTGACCGCTTTCGTCTTGCTAACCGGGGCCCGCTCGGGCCTCTGCTTTGCTATACCCTTTTTGAGCCATCTGGTTTTTCGCCTCCACTCATTTTTGGGGTTGACTTTTAATAGTTAATCTTTC
>DXHQ01000087.1 GCA_019113345.1 Candidatus Faecalibacterium intestinigallinarum | reverse complement strand
ATTCTTCCATCGCCTTTTTCAGCCTGATATCCTCGCCCAGAAAGCGGTAAGGGACAAAGGCGGAGATGCGGCTGGCCACCTTTTCGGTGTAGAGCTTTTCCAGCAGGGTGCCGTCGGTGATGTTGGTGGTGAGGATGGTGGGACGGCGGCGGCCCAGCCGGTCGTTCAGCAGGCTGTAGAGGGTGCTGATGACAAAGCTGGAGTTGAACTCGGTGCCCAGGTCGTCCAGGATGAGCAGGTCGGCGCCGCTGACCGTTTCGAGCAGGGCTTCCTTCTCGCCGGCGGGGTCGGAGCCGAAGTGCAGCGTCTCCACCCGGCTGAAAAAGTCGGGGCTGGAGATGTAGATGACGTCGTAGCCCTTGTCGAGGGCGGCCCCCGCCACCGCCAGGGCGGCGTGGGTCTTGCCCAGGCCGGCGTTGCCGGTCAGCATCAGGTTTTCGCTGTCGAGGTCGAACTCGTCGGCGTAGTCCCGCAGGTCGGCCAGCAGGTCGGCCATGTACTGGCGGACGGTGCGGCCGGTCTGAGGGTCGCGGGTGTTGGGGTAGTAGTCCAGCTGCATGGTGTCAAAGCTGGTCACCGACAGGCTGGACATGGCCTCGATCTCCTCCCGGCGCAGCCGCTGCATCTCCCGGCGGACGCACTGGCAGGTCTTGCCGCCCGCAACGCCGGTGTCCTGGCAGAGGGGACAGGTATATTTCGGCTCGAGCGCAAGGGGAGAGCGGCCGCTGGCGGCCAGCAGGGCGTCCCGCTTCTGGCGGGCCTCGGCCAGGGCGGCCGCCGCGGCGTCACGGCTGGCGCCCCGCGCCCCGGCCAGCGCGCAGCGCACCCCGCAGCTGCGGACGGCGTCCTCGGCGGCCCGCAGCCCCGGCACGGCGGCTTCGGCCTCGGCGCGGGCATCCTGGGCGGCCGCCCGGGCCATCTGCCGGCGGGCTGACACCGTCCGCATGGCCGCCTGATAAAGCTCGTTTCGTGTGCGCATGGCTTAGTCCTTTCTCTTGTGGCGGCGCGGCCGGTCCAGCGCGCCCTGCAAAAAGTCGTTGCCGCTGGGGGTCTCGCGGTCCACCCGGATGTTCCGGCTGGCGCCCGCCACCGGGGCGGGGCCCCGGACGTCCCGGATGGTGCGCAGGCCCTTGGCGTTCCAGGTCTTGAGGATGCTGTTCCAATACCACAGGTCCCGCTTGGGGCCGGCCTGGACGGCGGCCTCCTGGACCATGGCGTCGTCGTAGCCGTAGACCTCGTACCAGCGGGCGATGGCCTTTTTGCCGCCCAGGGTGAGGGCGGCGGGCTCGATCTCGAGCAGGCCGGCGACGTAGCGCTCCCGCTTTTCCCGCAGGGCCAGCAGCTTGAGGTGGGCGTCGGCCTCCTCGCCGGTGGCCACCCCCTCGGCCCGCCAGATCTTCAGTTCGTGGCTGACCGCGCCCATGGTCCGCTTGCCCCTGCCGGCCAGATACGCCAGGCAGAGCATGACCGTCTCGGGCTCAAAGCCCTCCTGCAGGTAAAGGGCCACCAGCTTTTCCATCTCGCTGTGGGTCAGAGCCCGGGCAAAGGTGGTCTGGGCGCAGTCGATCAGGCTGGCGATCATGGGGTCGGTGCGGCTGGCCGCGGCGATCTCGGTCCAGCGCATGGGGGTGGGGGCGGGCTCGCCGCCGGCGGGGGCGGCGTTCTCGTCGTACCGTTCCAGCAGCCCCGCGCCGGCCCAGTAGGCCAGGGCGCTCTCGGCGGTCATCCGGCTGCGCAGCTTTAAATCGGCGCAGAGCTTGTCGGGGTCGGTGACGCCGGTGGCCAGCACATAGAGGGCCACCCGGACGCTGGCCTCCTCGGCCGCGCCCAGCCGGGCAAAGACCAGCTGCGGCACCGCGACGGTGTCCCCCTGCTGGGGCTTAAGGCGGTAGATCATCCCTGGGCCTCCTCTTCTTCTGCGGGCGGGGCGGTCCAGGGCTCGCAGTCCAGGATGGAGGGCGCGGTCTGCCAGCGCTCGGGGTCGCCGTGGTAGGTCTCGGCGATCCAGGCCATGGCCTCGGCCCAGCCCTCCTCGCTGAGGGGAAAGACCCGCTGGGCGCGCAGAGCGGGGTCGGTGAACTCGATGGTCCAGGGACCCGGCCAGATGTCCACCGTCAGGACGGCCTCGTCGCCGCCCTCGTCGGTCTTGCGCTTGCCGGGCACGGCGCGGTAGCGCATCTCGGCCTGGCTGGCCGAATACGAATTTTTGTTCTGAAAAAACAGCAGCCGCGGCAGCTCGAGCATGGACGGCGCCTCCTTTCGCGCTGAAAAAACAACGAAGACCCGTATGAGTCTGACTCATACGGGCCTTTTACATGGAGCAGGATACGGGACTCGAACCCGCCGCCTACTGCTTGGGAAGCAGTCGCTCTACCGGATGAGCTAACCCTGCATAAGGTGCTTTATTATTCTAGCAGACGGGACGGCGTTTGTCAACTGGTTTGGGAAAGTTTTTTGGCAGGGGAGAACCCCCGGCTTTCTTTTTGGAGGCAAGCATGTTATACTGACACAAAAGGGGGTGACGGCGTGGAAGAAATTTACCGTCAGCTGGCAGACCTGGCCCGGCGGTACGGGGCGCGGCGGCTTGTACTGTACGGTTCCCGCGCGCGGGGCGACAACCGCTACAACAGCGACATCGACCTGGCGGTCTACGGGATGCCGGAAGAAAACCAGGCTTCGTTCTGGATGGACTGCGAAGAGCTGCCTACGCTGCTGAAACTGGATATCGTATTTATGCGCAAAGGGATGGACCCCGCCTTTCTGGCGGACATTGAAAGGGATGGTGTGACACTGATGGACAAATTCCGGGAAAAATACAGTCAATTTGCTTCGGCGGCAGCCCGCCTGCGGGAAGCGCTGGACGATTACCGTCAAACCCCGCTCTCTTCGGTGCGGGACGGCGTGATCCAGCGGTTTGAGTTCACCGCAGAACTGGCCTGGAAAACCATGCGGGAGTACCTGCTGGACCAGGGGTATGCCGAGATCAACAGCCCGAAGGCGGTCATCCGGCAGGCGTTCGCGTACGGGATGATCGAGGACGCCGACGGCTGGATCAAGCTGATGACAGACCGCAACATGACCAGCCATGTCTACAACGAAGAGACGGCGGAAGAGATCTTCAAACGCATTGAGACCATCTACCTGGGACTGTTTGAAGAGGCGCTGGCGTATATGAAGTGAGGGCTTTCCCTCGCTCCCAAACCGTGGTATACTATAAAAATCAGGGGCCGGCGCGCGGCGAGCGGGCGGGGTCTTGTGTGGAAAGTAAAAAATTTTGAGAGAGAGGCGAATGAAATGATCGAGTGCACGAGCACCGGCGCGTACCTGGCGCGCGGAGAGTGGGTGCCGGCGGACGGC
>DXHQ01000086.1 GCA_019113345.1 Candidatus Faecalibacterium intestinigallinarum | reverse complement strand
ACGATCTCGGGTTTGAGGGGGCTGGCCGGGGCCAGCTGGGGCCAGATCCTGGCCGGACGGCTGTTGGAGTACAGGCCCATCCCGGCCCGCAGCCGCAGCAGGCCCTTCTCGGGGCGCTGCTCGCCGGGCAGACCTTCCCACTTGGGGCCGCCCACCGCGCCCAGCAGGACGCTGTCGGCGGCCAGGCACTTGTCCAGCTCGTGCTGGGGCAGCGGGTCGCCGTATTTGTCGATGGCCTCGCCACCCATCGCGGCGTCGGTGTAGCGGAAGGTGTGGCCGTATTTTGCGGCGATCTTATCCAGCACCCGCAGGGCCTGGCGGACGATCTCGGGGCTCGAGCAGTCGCCCCAGATGACGGCGATATTCTTTTCCATGGCGCGTCCCCCTTACTGCTTGGCCTTGATGGAGTTCATCAGGCCGCCGGCCGCGATGATCTCCTGGATGAAGGGCGGGAAGGGCTCGGCCTGGAAGGTCGCGCCGGTGGTCTCGTCGGTGATGAGGCCGGTGTCAAAGTCGACGCTGACCAGGTCGCCGGCCGCGATGGCGTCGGCGGCCGCCTCGCACTCGAGGATGGGCAGGCCGATGTTGATGCTGTTGCGGTAGAAGATGCGGGCAAAGCTCTTGGCGATGACCACCGAGATGCCGCTGGTCTTGATGCACAGGGGCGCGTGCTCCCGGCTGGAGCCGCAGCCGAAGTTCCAGCCGCCCACCATCACGTCGCCGGGCTGGACTTTGGCGACAAAGCTCTTGTCGATGTCCTCCATGCAGTGGGAGGCAAGCTCTTTGGCGTCCTGGGTGTTCAGGTAGCGGGCCGGGATGATGACGTCGGTGTCGACGTTGTCGGGGTATTTGAAAACGTGGCCTTTTGCGTTCATGGCAGTTCTCCTCCTTTTACACGGTGCGGGGGTCGGTGATGCAGCCGGTGAGGGCGCTGGCCGCCGCGGTGGCCGGGCTGGCCAGGTAGACCTCGCTCTTGACGTGGCCCATCCGGCCCACAAAGTTGCGGTTGGTGGTGGAAACGCACCGCTCGCCCTCGGCCAGAATGCCCATGTAACCGCCCAGGCAGGGGCCGCAGGTGGGGGTGGAGACGATGCAGCCCGCGTCGATGAAGGCTTCGGTCCACCCGCGGCGGATGCACTCCTTATAAACGGCCATGGTGGCGGGGATGATGATGCCCCGGACCCCCTTGGCGATGTGTTTCCCCTTCAGGATGTGGTAGGCGGCCTCCATGTCCTCGAGGCGGCCGTTGGTGCAGCTGCCGATCACCACCTGGTCGATCTTGATGCTGCCGCCCTCGGCCGCGGGGTGGGTGTTCTCGGGCAGGTGGGGGTAGCTGACGGTCGGCACCAGGCTGGACAGGTCGATCTCGATGGTCTTTTCATAGACGGCGTCGGGGTCGGCCTCGTAGTAGACCGGCGTGCGCTGGCTGCGGCCGGCGAGGTAGGCTTTGGTCACCTCGTCCACCGGGAAGATGCCGTTCTTGGCGCCGGCCTCGATGGCCATGTTGCAGACGCAGAGCCGGTCGTCCATCGAGAGGGAGGCCACCCCCGGGCCGGTGAACTCCATCGACTTGTACAGCGCGCCGTCCACCCCGATCATCCCGATGATGGAGAGGATCAGGTCCTTGCCCGAGACCCGCTCGGGCAGGCTGCCGGTGAGGACAAAGCGGATGGCGGCCGGCACCTTGAACCAGGCCATGCCGGTGGCCATGCCGGCGGCCATATCGGTGGAGCCGACGCCGGTGGAGAAGGCGCCCAGCGCGCCGTAGGTGCAGGTGTGGCTGTCGGCGCCGATGACGCAGTCGCCGGCGGTGACGATGCCCTTTTCGGGCAGCAGGGCGTGCTCGATGCCCATCTGGCCGACGTCGTAGAAGTTGAGGATGTCGTACTTATCGGCAAACTGCCGGCACTGCTTGGACTGGGTGGCGCTCTTGATGTCCTTGTTGGGGACAAAATGGTCGAGGACGATGGCGACCCGCTCCCGGTCAAAGACGCCGTTGAAGCCGGCCTTCTCGAACTCGTTGATGGCCACCGGGGTGGTGATGTCGTTGCCCAGGACGATGTCCAGTTTGGCGTTGATGAGCTGACCGGCCTTGACCTCATCGAGGCCGGCGTGGTGGGCGAGGATCTTCTGTGTCAGTGTCATTCCCATGGTGGTGCTCCTTACTTATTGTTGATGGCCGAAACAAGCGCGCGGATGCCGGCCACGATGATGTCGGTGTCGGTGCCGGCGCCCCAGGTGGCGGTGCCGTCGCCCCAGACCAGGCCCACATAAGAGGCTGCGCGGGAGGTCGAGCCGCCGTCCAGGCTGTGCTCGGCGTACTGCTCGAGGTGGAAGTCCATCCCGGTGGCGGTCTGGATGGCGTTGGCGACGGCGTCCAGACGGCCGTTGCCGATGGCCACCACCTCGCGGGTGGCGCCGTTCATCTCGAGGGTGACCGACGCGGTGATGCCGCTCTTCTGGATGAAGTGGGCCTCGGCGACGTTGAAGGGCTTCTGCTTATTGAGGTACTCCTGCTCAAAGATGCGGCAGACCTCGGAGGCCGAGAGCTCCTTGTGGCTGTGGTCGGAGACGGCCTTGACCTTGTAGCCCAGGTCCTCCCGCATCTTGGCGGGCAGGTTGTAGCCGTAGTTCTGCTCCAGCACAAAGCCGATGCCGCCCTTGCCGCTCTGGCTGTTGATCCGGATGACGTCGGCGTCGTAGGTGCGGCCGATGTCGTGGGGGTCGACGGGGATATAGGGGCAGGTCCAGCGGTGCTCGCCGGTGGCCTTGCGGTAGGCCATCCCCTTGGCGATGGCGTCCTGATGGCTGCCCGAGAAGGCGGCAAAGACCAGCTGCCCGGCGTAGGGGGTGCGCTCGTAGACGTGCATCCGGGTGACCCGCTCGTACAGCTCGCAGATGGCGGGCATATCGGAGAAGTCCAGCTTGGGGTCGACGCCGTGGCTGTACATATTCATGGCCAGGGTGACGGCGTCCACGTTGCCGGTCCTCTCGCCGTTGCCGAACAGGCAGCATTCGATCCGCTGCGCGCCGGCCAGGACGGCCAGCTCGGCGCAGGCGACGCCGGTGCCGCGGTCGTTGTGGGGGTGGGTGGAGAGGATGACGCTGTCCCGGCTGTGGAGGTTGGCCGAGCAGTACTCGATCTGGCTGGCGTAGACGTGGGGCATACTCATCTCGACGGTGACCGGCAGGTTGATGATCATGGGCCGGTCGGGGGTGGGCTGCATGATGTCGATGACGGCGTTGCAGACTTCCAGCGCATAGTCCGGCTCGGTGCCGGTAAAGCTCTCGGGGCTGTACTCAAACAGGAAGTTGCCCTCGTACTCCTCGCTGAGCTGCTTGACCAGCTTGGCGCCGTCGGTGGCGATCTGCTTGATCTCCTCCTTGGACTTGTGGAAGACCTGCTCCCGCTGGGCCACCGAGGTGGAGTTGTAGAAGTGGATGACGGCGCGGGGCGCGCCCTTGACTGCCTCGAAGGTGCGGCGGATGATGTGGTCGCGGCACTGGGTCAGCACCTGGACGGTGACGTCCTCGGGGATCATATTCTGCTCGATCAGCACCCGCAGAAACTCGTACTCGGTCTCGCTGGCAGCCGGGAAGCCGACCTCGATCTCCTTAAAGCCGATCCGGACCAGCATCTTGAAGAACTCGATCTTTTCTTCCAGGCTCATGGGGACGATCAGCGCCTGGTTGCCGTCGCGCAGGTCGACGCTGCAAAAGGCGGGGGCTGTTTCGATGTGATCCTTCTTGACCCAGCTGTCATAGCCGGCGGGTGCGGGGTAATATCCGGGTGCGTACTTGGTGGCGTCCATCATGTTCGTTTCCTCCTAAACATGCGTTCTACATTGAAGCTGACAACATGCACGTTGCATCTGGCGACATGCGCGTCAGATGCAACACCTTCAGGGAAATTTTCCGGCGAGAGTGTGCGCGCCAAAGGTGCGTGCGCGGTTCGCCGGGAAATTTTGTCCCCGGGGGACACTAGGGGGAGGAATTTCTGACCCGCGTATGCGGGCAGAAATGGGTCCCCCTAGAGGCATACGAAAAGGCCCTCGTCTTTCAAGGCGAAAAGCCCTGAGAGACGAGAGCCCGTAAATTCCTACAAGGCGGCCCGTGGTACCACTCTCTTTGCCGCAGATGATGCGGCCACTCGACACGATCAGCACAAAGCGCGAATCGCTGCCCCTGTAACGGTGGGCGTCCGTCAAAGCCTACTGGGGAATGGCCGTTCAGCTCTGCTGCTCAGGGGCCAGTAGCCGGAAGCGCCCGCGCCGCCTCGCACCACCCGGCGGCTCTCTGCAAGCGGGAAATCATCCGATTTCTCCCCGTCAACGCATGTACGTCTGTAAAAACTGGACTTATTGTACCATGCTGCGTCGATGAAGTCAAGAACTTTTTTCAGCTGTGACGAAGTCGGCGCACACAAAGCACAGACAGCGGGGTTTTCTGCCGTCAGTCAGGCCCCGCGCCGCCAGCATCCCGGCGCAGCGAATCCAGCAGCGCCTGCCGCGCGGCAGCGGCGGTGGCGGCGGGCTGCCGCCCGGTCAGATAGGTCACCGCATCATTCCACTCCCGCAGCGGCGCAGCCTCCGGCGGCAGCTGTTCCAGCACGTGATGCAGGCGGATGCGCTGGCAGCCATCCAGACAGTGCAGGTCGCTGAGCCACCTGCAGCCTGCCCGATAGGCCAGATACTCCAAAAGCGACATTTCCACGTTCATTTCATCACCCCAGCTGCAACGTTTGCCCTGCGTTCCGAAAAGTATACCTTTCCGGATGCCCCGTTTTGATGTGGGCACTGTAAAACTTATGTTGCGTGATTGACGATTTTATGCTATAATTTGGGCCAGAAATTTGACTGTTTGGTCCGTCCGGAAAGGTATACCTTTCCGGACGGACTTTTTTCTTGCGGCGGGCAGGGCTTGCCGGCAAAAACAGAAAATTTGTAAAGTTTGCATTAAAACAATCTCTTTCTTCTTGCAAGAAGTGGCCAGTTTGTTGTACTATTATAGTGTATAGAGTAGAATTGCGTGCCTGTGCGCAAAAGCTCAAAAAATTGAAGGAAAGTGAAGGTGGTTTTCTATGGATGAGCCCTTTGTCAGCTTTACCGACGTGTCGAAGTATTACCAGACCGGCAGCGTCCGGGTGGCCGCGGCCGACCACATGACCTTCCATGTCAACAAGGGGGAGTTCTGCATCATCGTCGGGCCGTCCGGCGCGGGCAAGACCACCCTGCTGAATATGCTGGGCGGGATGGACCGCTGCGACGAGGGCCGCATCGTGCTGGATAGGGCCGAGGTCAGCCGCTTCGACGAAAAGGAGCTGACCGCCTACCGGCGGTACGATGTGGGGTTCGTGTTCCAGTTCTATAACCTGGTGCAGAATTTGACCGCCCTCGAAAACGTCGAGCTGGCCATCGAGATCTGCAAGAACCCCCTCGACCCCGCCGAGACCCTGCGCAGCGTCGGGCTGGGGCAGCGGCTGAACAACTTCCCGGCGCAGCTGTCGGGCGGCGAGCAGCAGCGGGTGGCCATCGCGCGGGCGCTGGCCAAAAACCCCAAGATCCTGCTCTGCGATGAGCCCACCGGCGCGCTGGACTACAAGACCGGCAAGTCGGTGCTGGCCCTGCTGCAGGACACCTGCCGCAAAACGGGGCGCACCGTCATCGTCATCACCCACAATTCGGCGCTGACCGGCATGGCCGACCGGATCGTCCAGGTGCGCAGCGGCCAGATCATCTCGAACGAGGTGAACGAACACCCCGTCCCGGTGGAAGAGATCGAGTGGTGAGCAGCAGTGAAAAAGACCTATCGCAAAAATATGTGGCGGGAACTTGCCGCCAACAAGAGCCGCTTTGCCTCGGTGTTCGGCATCGTGCTGCTGGGGGTCATGATGCTGTCCGGCCTGCTCAGCGTGGGCCCCGGGATGCGCCGCGCCGGTCAGGCGTGGTACAGCGGCCAGAACGTCTTTGACATCCGGGTGGTCTCCACCCTCGGCCTGAGCGAGGAGGACATCGCCGCCATCGCCGCCGTCGAAGGGGTCGAGGCGGTCATGCCGGTCAAGCAGGTGGACTGCGAGGGCTCCTTCCGCGGGGGCAGCACCCTGGCGGTGCGGGTCCAGCAGCTGCCGGCCTACCCCACCCTGGCCGAAAAGAGCAACATGAACCGCCTTGTTCTGGCGTCGGGCCGGATGCCCGAGGCCGCCGGCGAGTGCACCGTCCAGGTGCTGGACGCCGGCGCGGCCGGCAGTCTGCGGCTGGGCGACGTCATCGAGCTGGACGGCGAGGGGGTGGACGGACTCGGGCCCGAGGAGCTGACGGTGGTCGGCTTTGTGACCGACCCCCTCTACTTCTCCAACGAGACCGAGAGCACCACCGCCGGCAACGGCGCGCTGGGGCTGGCCGCCTATGTCCCGGACGGCAGCCTCGAGATGGACTACTACGCCGCCTGCTACATCAAGGCAGCCGGCGCGGATGCCTATGACAACTACTCGGACGAGTATCAGGCCGCGGTAGACGCGGTGTCCGCCCGGCTGGAAGAGATCGCGCCGGCCCGGGCCGAGGCCCGCCGGGAAAGCCTGATCGCCGACGCCCAGGCCCAGCTGGCCGACGCCGAGGCCGAGTTTGCGCGGCAGGAGGCCGACGCCCAGGCCCAGCTGGCTGAGGCCGAAGCCCAGCTGGCCGACGCCAAAGCCCAGCTGGACGCGGGCGAAGCCGAATACCAGAGCGGCAAGGCCCAGCTGGACGAACAGAAGGCCGCCCTGCCCGGCACCATGGCCAGCGGCGCAGACCAGCTGGTGGACGCCCAGCGGCAGGTGCTGGAATTTGAAGCCCAGCTGGAACAGATCAAGCAGCTGGTCACCCTCAAGGGGGTGGCCGACCCCATGCTGGGCTACGCCGAGGACATCCTCCACAACGCCGAGATCGCCCTCGAAGAGGCCGAGCCGGACGACATCAACTACGTTGAGCTGCGGGATATCCTGGCCCGGGCCCAGGCCCTCTACGACTCCACCTACAACCAGCTGGCCGACTACCAGGCCCAGCTGGACGAGGGCAAGCGGCAGATGTACGCCCAGGGGCTGATCTCCTCCCCCGACCTGTCCAACGAGGAACTGGTAACCGAGGCGGAGGCCGCCCTGCGGGAGATGAAGCTGCAGGTGCTGGAAGGGCAGCTGGCCCTCAACACCGGCAACGCCGAGGCCTTTACCGCCTTTGACGCCGCCGAGGCGCAGCTGGAAGCCGCCCGCGCCCAGCTGGACGAGGGCTGGGCCGAGTACAACGAGGGCGCGGCTCAGTTCGCCGAGGAAAAGGCCAACGCCGAGGCCCAGCTGGCCGACGCCCGCCGGCAGCTGAACGACGCCGCCGAACAGGTGGACGACATCGCCGCGGCCGAATGGTATGTCCTGGACCGGGGCAGCATCGTCTCCATCGTGTTCTATGAACAGAACGCCGACCGCATCGAGTCCATCGCGCGGGTCTTCCCCATCTTCTTCTTCCTGGTGGCGGCCCTGGTGGCCAGCACCACCATGACCCGGATGGTGGAGGAAAACCGCACCCAGATGGGCACCTTCAAGGCGCTGGGCTACACCGACCGGGAGATCACCGCCAAGTACATGGTCTACGGTTGCGCCGCCGGCCTGCTGGGCTGCGCGGCGGGGATGGCGCTGGGCTTTACCGTCATCCCCGGCGTCATCTGGTGGGCCTACTCCACCGTGTTCTCCCTGCCCACCTTCAAGCTGACCGTCTCCCCGTGGCTGGCTGCCCTGAGCATCGTGGTCAGCATCGGGGTGGTCGGGCTGACGACGCTGGCCGCCTGCCGCGTCTCCCTCAAGGAGAAGCCGGCCGCCCTGCTGCTGCCCCGCGCCCCCGCGGCCGGCAAGCGCATCTTCCTCGAGCGGATCGGCCCGCTGTGGCGGCACATGAGCTTTTCGCAAAAGACCACCGCCCGCAATATGTTCCGCTACAAAAAGCGCTTTTACATGACGGTGCTGGGCGTGGCGGGCTGCACCGCTCTGCTGCTGATCGGCTTCGGCCTGCAGGACTCCATCGTCGAGATCGTCTCCCGCCAGTACGACGTCATCCAGAAGGCCGATCTGACCATCTCCCTGTCCAGCGACAAGGCCCTGGACCTGGACGGCGGCCTGACCGATACCCTGGCCGCCCGGGATGAGGTGGAGAGCTGGGGCGCCTTCTACACCCGCACCGTCCCGGTCTATGCCGACCAGGAGGGCACGAATGAGCTGAGCGTCACCCTGGTGGCCGCCGACGGCCCCCAGAAGGTGAGCGAGTACTTCACCCTCCGCAGCCCCGCCGGCAGCGAGCTGCCCTTCATCGACGGCAGCGTGGTGCTCAGCGCCAAGACCGCCGAGCTGCTGGGCGTCTCGGCCGGGGACAGCATCTGGGTGCAGGGCACCGACGGGAGCCGGGTGGAGGTCAAACTGACCGGCATCACCCAGAACTACCTGGGCGCTTACCTCTACGTCACCCAGAACACCCTGGCGCGGCTGGTGGCCGACCCGGCGCCCAACACCGTCTACGCCCGCACCGCCTGCGAGACCGACACCGAACGCCAGACCCTGAGCACCGTGCTGCTGGGCTGCAACTATGTGTCCGGCACCTCCTTCACCGCCGACTCCGCCGCCATGTACGACAGCACCATCACCTGCATCAACTATGTGGTGCTGCTCATCATCGTCTGTGCGGCCGCCCTGGCTGCGGTGGTGCTGTACAACCTGATCAGCGTCAACATCGGCGAGCGCAAAAAGGAGCTGGCCACCATCAAGGTGCTGGGCTTCTTCGACAAGGAGGTCTACCGTTATATCTTCCGGGAGATCGAACTGCTGAGCGTCATCGGCGCGGTGCTGGGGCTTGCCATCGGCGCGCCGCTGCACCAGTTTGTCATCCGCACCGTCGAGTCGGAACAGATGATGTTCATCCGTATGCTGGAGCCCACCAGTTACCTGTTCAGCGTGGCGCTGACGCTGCTGTTCACCGTCGTGGTCTGCCGGATGATGCGCCGTCAGGTGCGCGGCATCAGCATGGTCGAGAGCATGAAGGCGCCGGAATGAGTTTGCTCCCCTTTCTGCGTGCAGGGCTGCTGCGCCGGAGAGGCCCGTCACAGTTTACAAAAGATTCATAGATTGAAAACAGTTTGTGTATAAATCTTTGGTATCCTATAGTCACAGGAACGGCGGGGCCGCAACCGCCCCCTGTAACACATGATTCCTCCTCATACCAAACCGAATACCGCAAATGAGCCGCCCCGTATCGCCGCAAATACGGGGCGGCTTCGGCGTTCACTGCGTTCATCGTTTTTTGAATTGTAATACTCTTTCTTTTATGTTATACTTAGAGAGAGTTTTCTATTCCGGTCCTGCGCGGCCACGGCGGCGCGGGGCCTGACAATATACAAAGGGAGGCTTTGGAATGTCCTATAAACCCAAAATGACCTATAAAGGCAAGCCCCTCGTCCGCAAGGACAACGAGCTGTACTACGGCTGGATGACCGACCCCTACGTGCTCTATTTGCAGATCCTGTCCACCGCCCCTGTGGACGGCGCAGAGATGCCCGACAAGGTGCAGGTCACGCTGCTGTCCACCGACCTGTCCAAGCCCATCAAGGAGCGCACCGCCCGCCAGTCGGTGCGGCACGGGCTGTACAACGCGCTGGACATCGGCTCCATCTGGCTGGAAAAAGCCATCACCGCCGCAAAGGCCCCCGCCCCCAAGAATTAAAGGCAAGGCAAAACCCCCGCACAGCCGGCAAGGCCATGCGGGGGCTTTTTGCGTCTTATGGGCGGGGATCAGGTCTCGTCGGGCAGGTCGAGCTCGAGGGGCTTGCCGCAGCCGGCGCAGCGCGCCTTGCCGGACAGCAGCGTCTCCTCGTCCAGGACGGTCACCGCGCCGCAGGCGGGGCAGGTGACCTCATAGCTGGCGTCCTGGCCGTCCGCGGCATTCGCTTCGCCGGCGCCCTCTTCCGAGTCGTCCAGCGCCACCTCAAAGGTGCAGCCGCAGTTTGGGCAGAAGGCTTCGCCGGCGTCCAGGTCCTCTTCGGTGACGTAGACCGTCTCGCTGCAATTGGGGCAGTCCACCTCGTAGCAGGGGGCCTCGTCGTCCTCCTCGTCCTCGTAGAAGTCGGCCTGCAGCTCCTCGACGTCCTCGCGCAGGCCGTCCAGCTGGCTCTCGGCCTGGGTCATATCCTGCTCCATGGCCTTGATGCTGGCGGCCATCTCGGCCAGCAGGTCGCTCATGGCGTGCAGGACCTTGCCCTCCTTGGTGGAGTCATCCAGCCCCAGGCCCTCCATCAGGCCCTGCAGGTAGGCGGCTTTTTCGATCAGTTCCATAACGCTATCCCTCCATCCAGGGGCGGAAACCGCCCTGTGAACAAAAAGGCCGGACCCGCGGCAAGGGCCGCCGGCCCGGCTTCGGGTCAGAATCAGACGCGCTCCATATACTCGCCGGTGCGGGTATCGATGCGGATGACATCGCCCTCGTTGATGAACAGGGGCACACGCAGGGTGGCGCCGGTCTCGACGGTGGCGGGCTTGAGGGTGTTGGTGGCGGTGTTGCCGCGGATGCCCGGCTCGGTCTCGGTGACGGTCAGCTCGATGAAGTTGGGGATCTCGACGCTGAACACCTTGCCCTTGTAGCTGAGCAGCTTGCAGACCTCGTTCTCCTTGCAGAACTTAAAGTTCTCAGGCACATCGCTGGCGTTGACCGGGATGTCGTCGTAGGTCTCATTGTCCATGAAGTGGTACAGATCGCCGTCCTGGTAGCTGTAGGTCACCTCGCGGCGCTCGATGAACGCCTGGGGGAACTTGGCGGTGGGGTTGTAGCTGGTCTCGATGACCGCGCCGGTGATGACGTTCTTGGTCTTGGTGCGGACAAAGGCCGCGCCCTTGCCGGGCTTGACGTGCTGGAACTCGACGACCTGAAGAACCTGGCCGTCCTGCTCAAAGGTCACGCCATTGCGAAATTCGCCTGCAGAAATCATAAGGAATTCCTCCATCAATTTAGTATCTCATGCTCACGCATATCTATGAATATTGTACCCAATTGCGCATTGTTTGGCAAGGGGTTTCGGCAAAAAAGGGGCAAAAAGCCGTCTCTAGCCGCCGTTTTGCAGCGCTGCGCGCCAAATTTCGGCCATGGTGCGGGCGTCCTCGGCCTGGGTGCCGGCGCTCTCGCAGATGATGGTGGGGGCCAGGCGGCGCTCGGCCAGCAGCTCCATCAGGGGGGCCGGCTCGGGGCCGTACTGGGTCTCGGCAAAGGTCCAGTGGCGCTTTTCGCCCCCTTCCGAGAACTCGATGCGGGAGAAGTGGACGTGGAATTTCTCCGCCCGCTCGTCGGCGAGGACGTCGGCCATCCGGTCAAGGATGGCGGCGTAGTCGGCCTTCGACCGGATGCCGCCCAGGGTGCGGGCGTTCAGGTGCCCAAAGTCGATGCAGGGCACAAGGCGGCTGTCCAGCCCGCAGAGGGCGAGCACCTCCTCCAGGTCCCCCAGCTGGCCCAGCTTGCCCATCGTCTCGGGGCAGAGGGTGATGTCCGCAAAGCCGGCCTCGTCGAGGGCTTCGATGGCCCGGGCGAGGGTGTCCTTTGCCTTTTCGAGGGCGACGGCGCGGCTCTGCTTGCCGCAGCTGCCCGGATGAAAGATCACCCGCCTGCCCCCCAGCGCCCGGCAGAGCCGCGCGCTTTGCAGCAGGTGGCGGATGCTGCCCAGCCGCGTCTCCTCGTTCAGGCTGGACATACTGATGTAGTAGGGCGCGTGGACGCTGAACACGACCCCCAGTTCGGCCGCGCGGGCGGCCATCTGCCGAGCCTTGCTCTCGGCCAGGCGGACGCCGTGCCCGCACTGATACTCGAAGGCGTCCAGGCCCATCCCCGCCGCATAGGCCGGGATATCGAGGCTGGTCTTATACCCCTGCACGGCAAAGCTGTCGCTGATGCCGGCAGAGCCGAAACGCGGGGTGTTATCCTTCACAGCAGCTTCCCTCCCCGGTCGTAGTAGCGCTGCCAGAAGCGGCGCTCCCATCTGCGCTTGAGCTTGACCTGCGCGCCGAGGTCGGGCCCGCGCGGCACCACCATCAGGGCGGGGATGCCGTAGAGGGCCGCGGCCATCCGGTCGGCGTAGAGCTGGTCCCCCACCATGGCCATCTGCCGCTTGTTGACCCCCAGCCGCCGCCGGGCCACAATCAGCCCGGGGGTGAGGGGCTTGGCGGCCCAGCAGACAAAATCGAGTCCCAGCTTTTTGGCAAAGGGCGCGACCCGTTTGGGGGTGCCGTTGGAGACGATGGTCAGCCGGACGCCGGCCGCCCGCATCTCGTCCAGCCAGGCGGCCACCTCGGCCGGCAGCTCCTGGCTGCGGTCGGCGGTCAGGGTGTTGTCGATATCCAGCACCAGGGCGGTGACCCCCAGCCGGGCCAGAAAGGCCGGGGTGATATGGGTCACGTCCGCAAAAACGTATTCGGGGGTAATCAGCATGGACAGTCTCCTCTGCTCAACAAAAATGGGAGAACCCCGCAACAGGGTTCTCCCACATCGGCGTTAGCAACGCAGCGGTCTGTTCTCTAAAGAAAGACCGTGGGCAAGGCAGCCTTACTTGTACTTGCGCTTGCGGGCCGCTTCAGACTTCTTCTTGCGCTTGACAGAGGGCTTCTCGTAAGCCTCGCGCTTACGAACCTCTGCGAGCACGCCGCTGCGGGCGGTGCTCCGCTTAAAGCGACGCAGTGCGCTTTCCAGCGACTCGCCCTCTTTAACACGAATTTCCGACATCTTATCCCTCCCTTGGACCGTGAGGCGGGAATTTCGTTGTTACATGGTAACTAACAGAGACAGTATAGCGCATTTTCGCTTTCCCGTCAACCTTTTTGCAGAAGTTTTTCCGTCCCACTTTCTGAACTTTTCATGAAAGGGCACCCGGGCAGGACGGCGTTTCAGCCTTTTGCCGCGAGATTGACAAGGCGGCCCTTGACGTAGATCTCCTTGACCAGGGTCTTGCCTGCGAGGGCGGCGGCGACGGCGGGCTCGGCCTTGGCGGCGGCGATGGCGTCGGCCGCCTCAATGCCGGCGGGGACGGTCAGGCGGGCTTTCACCTTGCCGTTGACCTGCACCGCGATCTCGACGGTGGCCTCGACGCACTTGGCCTCGTCGTAGCTGGGCCAGGGGTAGTAGGCCAGCTGCTCGGCGTGGGGGTGACCCAGCTTCTCCCACAGTTCCTCGGTCATGTGGGGGGCGAAGGGGTTCAGCAGCTGGACCAGGGTCTTGTACTCGGCTCTGGTGGCGCCGCCGTTGTCGTACAGGGCGTTGACCAGGGTCATCAGCTGGGCGATGGCGGTGTTCATCTTGAGGCTCTCGATGTCCGCGCCCACCTTCTTGATGGTCTGGTGCATCAAAGTCTCGACGGCGGGGCGGTAGCCCTCCCCTTCCACCAGCTTTTCGGACAGGGCCCAGACGCGGTCCAGGAAGCGGTTGCAGCCCGCAATGGCCGAGGTCTGCCAGGGCGCGGCCTGCTCAAAGTCGCCCATGAACATCTCGTACAGCCGCATGGTGTCGGCGCCGTAGGCGTCCACCACGTCGTCCGGGTTGACCACGTTGCCCAGGGATTTGGACATCTTGACCACCGGGTGGCGGGCCATCTCGCCGTACTTTTCTTCCAGCGCCTTTTCGGCGGCCTTCTGGCTGCCGTACTCCTCCAGCAGCTTCTTCTGCTCGTCGGCGGGCAGGTTTGCAAAGTTGTGGGGGTTGAGGCCCAGGATCATGCCGTGGCTGGTCCGCTTCTGGTAGGGCTCGGCGGTGGGCACCACCCCGATGTCATACAGGAACTTGTGCCAGAACCGGCTGTACAGCAGGTGCAGGGTGGTGTGCTCCATGCCGCCGTTGTACCAGTCCACCGGGGACCAGTACTCCAGCGCCTCCTTGGAGGCGATGGCGTCGGGGTTGTGGGGGTCCATATACCGCAGGAAGTACCAGGACGAGCCGGCCCACTGGGGCATGGTGTCGGTCTCCCGGACGGCGGGGCCGCCGCAGCAGGGGCAGGTGGTCTTGACCCAGTCGGTGTGGCGGGCCAGGGGGCTTTCGCCGTCGGGGCCCGGCTCAAAGTCGACGATGTCGGGCAGGGTCAGAGGCAGGCTGCTCTCGGGCAGGGGCTGCCAGCCGCACTTTTCGCACTTGACCATCGGGATGGGCTCGCCCCAGTAGCGCTGGCGGCTGAAGACCCAGTCCCGCAGCTTGTAGTTGACCTTCTTGTGGCCGCGGCCGGTCTCTTCCAGCCAGGCGACCATCTTGGCCTGCGCGTCGCGGACCGACAGGCCGTTGAGGAAGCCGGAGTTGACCAGGGTGCCGGTGGCCACGTCGGTGAAGGCTTCCTTATCGAGATCGGAAGCCGTCTTGCCCTGGACCACCTCGACGATGGGCAGGCCGAACTTCTTGGCGAACTCCCAGTCGCGGCTGTCGTGGGCGGGCACCGCCATGATGGCGCCGGTGCCGTAGGTGGCCAGGACGTAGTCCGAGATGAAGATGGGGATCTCCTGGTCGTTGACCGGGTTGATGCCCATGACGCCGTCCAGGCGGACGCCGGTCTTTTCCTTGTTGATCTCGGTGCGCTCAAAGTCGCTCTTGCGGGCGGCTTCGGCCTGGTAGGCCTTGACCTCGGCGGCGTTTTTGATGATGCCCTCCTCCAGCCAGCGGGCCAGCAGGGTGTTTTCGGGCGAGAGGACCATGTAGGTCGCGCCGAACAGGGTGTCGCAGCGGGTGGTGTAGACGGTCAGCTTGTCGCCGGTGGTGGTGCCGAAGTCGATCTCGGCGCCGTAGCTGCGGCCGATCCAGTTCTTCTGCTGAGTGACCACCCGGTCGATGAAGTCGAGATTGTCCAGCCCGTCGATCAGCTTGTCGGCGTAGTCGGTGATCTTGAGCATCCACTGGCTCTTGACCCGGTGGACCACCTCGCTGCCGCACCGCTCGCAGACGCCGTTGACCACTTCCTCGTTGGCCAGCACGCACTTGCAGCCGGTGCACCAGTTGACGTTCATCTCTTTTTTGTAGGCCAGGCCGTGCTTATACAGCTGCAAAAAGATCCACTGGGTCCACTTATAGTATTCGGGGTCGGTGGTGTTGACCTCGCGGTCCCAGTCGAAGGAGAAGCCCAGGCTCTTGAGCTGCGCGCGGAAGCGGTCCACATTCTTTTTGGTCACGATGGCCGGGTGGATGTGGTTCTTCATGGCGTAGTTCTCGGTGGGCAGGCCGAAGGCGTCCCAGCCCATGGGGTACAGCACGTTGTACCCGCACTGACGGCGGCGGCGGGCCACCACGTCCAGCGCGGTGTAGCTGCGGGGATGCCCCACGTGCAGCCCGGCGGCGGAGGGGTAGGGGAACTCCACCAGGGCATAGAACTTGGGTTTGGAATGGTCGATCTCGGCGTGGAAGGTCTTTTCGTCCTCCCAGACCTTCTGCCACTTGGCCTCCACGGCCTTGTAATCATACTTCATCTCGTATCAGCTCCCGTTTTTACTTACTTTATCTTGCTCTCCCGCGCGGGCGGCTCACTCGGCCGCCTCGGGCCCCTCTTCGCCTTCCAGCCACCGGGAGACGTCCACCGTCTCGGCGTCGGCCCACAGGTGCTCCAGGTCGTAGTAGGTGCGGGTGCCCGGCACAAAGACGTGCACGATGACCCCCGAGTAATCCAGCAGGATCCAGTTCTTGGAGTCAAAGCCCTCGGTGTGGTAGGGCTCGATCCCCTCCTGGGAGAGCTGGAACTGCACCTCGTCGGCCAGGGAGGCCACCTGGGTGGTGGAAGTGCCCGACGCGATGACGAAGTAATCGGTCAGGACGGTCAGGTCCTGCACCTTCAGCACCCGGAGCTGCTGGGCCTTTTTCTTATCCAGAATCTTTGCGATGCGGATGGCCAGGGTCTTGCTGTCGTTCAGATTTTCCATAGGTTCCCTTTCTGTCAAATTTTTTGCTTCAGATTTATTCCGGCGTCCCGGCGCCCGCGCCGCCGGCGGGCTGGCCGTCGGTGGTCACTGCGCCTTCCACGTCGGTATCGCCTTCCAGAATGGCGTCGTCCGATTCCTTATCCAGCTGGCCCACAAACTGGATGTTGGCGCTGGTGGACACCGACCCGTGGGGCCAGTCGTCGGTGACGAGGTTGAGCTCCTCCTCGCTGACCGGGCCGGTGTAGGTGCGGAAATAGGTGTTGAGCAGCTCGGCGATGGACCCGGCGTCCGGCACCACGCAGGAGTAGCCGGCAAAGCTGTCGGTCGCCCCCACAAAGGGCACCCCGCCCGAAAAGACGGGGGTCTGGGCGATCATGATGTTGGCGCTGTCGATCCGCATGAAGGACACCGCCAGCTTGCCCAGGGTGATCAGGTCCATATCGGTCTGGATATAGTTGTTGAAAACGAGGGGCATCTGGTTGAGGATGTCCTGGATGCCCATCGAGCGGGCCCGCTTGAACAGGGCGGCGTAGAAATACCGCTGCATATTCAGACGGTCGATGTCGGCGTTCTCGTACCCTTCGCCGTGGCGGTTGCGGACAAAGAACTCGGCCGACGCGCCGTCCAGATTGCGGTAGCCCTTGGCCAGGAAGCTGCCGTTGTACTCCATGTCGCGGGGGATATAGACCTCGATGCCGCCGAAGTTATCCACCACCTCGGTCAAAGCCTCCATGTTGATGGTGACGTAGTAGTCGATGGGCAGCTTGTATTGGTCGTAGATGACCTCGGCCAGGGCCGCGATGCTGCCCCCGTTGGACAGGGCCACCGAGTTGATCTGATAGTTGGAGGCCTTGTAGGTCTTGCCGCTCGAGAGGGTGACGGTCCGGTTGGAGGTGGACACCAGGGTGTTGCGGGGGATCTGCAGCATCCGCAGCGCCCCGCCCTTGATGTCAAACTGACAGTAGAGGATCATGTCGGTCATGCCGTCGTTGGAGCCGTCGTTGGAATAGGCGCGGCCCTCCTCGTAGTCGATGCCGCAGACCAGGATGTTGACCACGTCGCCCTTGTACTCTTCCAGGGTCTGGATCTCCTCCACGATGGAGGGCGCGTCCGACTCGGGGCGGATGCTCTCCTGCACCCGGTTGACGTAGCTGACGGCGTAGATCACCCCGCAGCCCACCAGGGCCATGCACCCCAGCACGACGGCCAGGGGCAGCCAGAGGGGGGAGCGGCGGCGTTTTTTCCGCCTGCCGCCGCCCGCGCTGTGGCGGGGCGGTTCCTTGCCGCCCCGTCCGGGGCCGCCGGGGGCGGGTTCCTCCGCCCGGGGCGCTGCCGCGGGCTCGGCTCCGTCGCCGGGGGCAGGGCGGAAAAAGCTCTGCGCATCGTCCTCCTGGGGGGCGGGCCCCGACGGCGGCGGGGCGGGGGGCTTGGGCGGAACGCCGCCCCCCGCTGCCCCCCCTGCCGAAGGCGTACCCAGTGAACGGTCTGTATTGATGCGGCGGGGCGTTCCACTCATAGTCGTATCTCCTTCAAAGGCCCGCCCGAGGCAGGCCGTGATGCCATGTAAAAAAACAGTCTTGTTACAGTATAGCATTCTCGGGCCGAATCTGCAACAATCTCGCCCCCGTTTTATGAAAGCTTCACCTGCTCTCCCGGGCGGCCAGCAGCCGGGCAAAATCGTCCCGGGCGGCGGCCGACATGGGGTCGAGCGGCTTGCCCCCGTGCTTGACGAAGGAGACCGACTCGTTCAGCGCGGCCAGCATGGCCCGGTCGATGTCCTCAAACTCCAGCTTGCGGAGGGATTCGACCCCGTCGAAGTCCCGCTCGGCGCTGGTCATATCGGCCAGGAAGAGGATCTTGTCCAGCAGGGTCATCCCCGGCTTGCCCGCCGTGTGGCAGGCCACCGCCGACAGCACCGCCTCGTCGGCGACGCCCCACTCGGTCCTGGCCAGGATGGCCGCGCAGACCCCGTGCCAGATGGGGGTGGGGCGGTTTTCGGTGTCCCCCGCCAGGTCGGGATGGGCCCGCAGCAGGGCCAGCTGTTCGGCGGTGGGCATCTCCTTGGCGGTGTCGTGCAGCAGGGCGGCCAGGGCGGCCTGGTCGGGGTCGGCGCCGTAGTGCCGGGCCAGCTTGACGGCCATCTTTTCCACGTTCAGGGTGTGGTGGTAGCGCTTGTCGCCCAGCCGCTTGCGGGCAAGGGCTTTGGCTTGCTTGAGGTCCATAGAGGGGGCTCCTTTCTTGCTGTTATCCGTGTTCGGGGTGATGGCAGCGGCGGGGCGGTTCGGGCGGCTCGGGGGAAGTGTAGAGCCCCTCCCGCCGGATCACCTGCCGGACGCTGGCGGGCAGGTCTGCGGCGCAGTCCTCCCCGGCGGCCAGGCGGCGGCGCAGCGCGCGGCTGGCCATGGGCAGCGCCTCCACCGGGGCCAGCAGGATATGGCTGCCCATCGGGTCGAGGCTGCGGGCCGCGGCGTGGAGGGCGTCGTCGTCCCCCGCCTCCCGGCTGACCACCACCAGCCGGGCCAGCCGCAGGATGTCCTGCCAGCGATACCATTCCCGGAAGGTCTCCAGCATATCGCTGCCCACCGCCAGGTAAAGGGTGGCCTCGGGATACCGCTTTGCCAGCATTTCGAGGGTGAGGACGGTGTAGTTGCGCCGGCCGCCGGCAGCCTGGCGGATCTCCCAGTCGCTGACCGTGATTTTGGGCAGGGCGGGCGCGCCCTCCAGCTCATAAAAGCAGCGGCACATCTCCAGCCGCAGCGCGGCGGGGGTGGCGCTGGCCGCCTTGTGGGGGGGCACGCCGGCCGGCATCACCACCGCCAGGTCGGGCATGACCCGGGCGGCCGCGGCTTTGAGGTTATTCAGGTGGCCGTTGTGGGGCGGGTCGAAGGTGCCGCCGTACAAAAGCAGTCTCATTTGAGCAGGTCAGCGTAGGCGCTGTCCTTTTTCTTTTGCAGGTAGAGGACGAACTTGGAGCCGATCACCTGCACGCAGTCGGCCCCGGTGGCCTCGGCCAGCAGGACCGACGCCTCCCGGGCGTTGTAGAGGCTGGTCTCCAGCACCTTGAGCTTGATGAGCTCCCGGGCGTCCAGACAGTTCTTGACCGCGTCGATCAGGGGCTGGTCGATCTCCCCCTTGCCGATCTGAAAGACCGGGTCCATGGTGTTGGCCTTGCCGCGCAGGATGGCGCGCTGTTTACTTGTAAGCATAATTTTCTCCCGTATTACTCAGCGTTGTTTTGTTTGAGGAAGGCGTCCAGTTTTGCTTCCAGCGCTTCGAGGGCGCGGCCGCGGTGGCTGATGGCGTCCTTTTCGGCGGGGGTCAGCTGGGCGTAGCTGGCCCCCTCGGTGTTGGGGCGCTTGCCGCCGCCTGCCACCCCGCGCTCGTCGGGGATGAACAGCGGGTCGTACCCAAAGCCGTAGTCCCCCGGCAGCCGCTCGAAAGCCACCCGGCCGGGGCACTCGCCCATGCAGGTGAGGGACGCGCCTCCCGGCAGCATCAGGCAGACCGCCGAGACAAAGCTGGCCTGGCGTTTGCCCGCCGGGACGTCTTTCATCGCCTCCAGCAGTTTGTCGTTGTTGGCCTCGTCGTCCCCGTGGCGGCCGCAGTAGCGGGCGCTGTAGACCCCCGGCGCGCCGCCGAGGGCCTCCACGCAGAGGCCGGAGTCGTCGGCGACGGTGGGCAGCCCGCTGGCCGCCGCAAAGGCCGCCGCCTTGATGGCCGCGTTTTCGGCAAAGGTGGCACCCGTCTCGTCGGGGTCGAGGTCAAGGCCCAGCTCCTTCTGGCTGAGCACCTGATGGCCCTGCTTTTCCAGGATGCGGCGCAGCTCCCTGAGCTTGCCGGGGTTGCCGGTGGCAGCACAGATCTTCATGGTCAGCTCCTCCATTTGCGGGGCAGCAGCTCTTCCACAAAGCCGGCCGCGTCGAAGGGCAGCAGGTCGTCGATGGCCTCGCCCACCCCGATGAACCGCACCGGCAGGCCCAGCCGCTGCTTGACCGCCACCACGCAGCCGCCCTTGGCGGTGCCGTCCAGCTTGGTCAGGATGACGCCGCTGGCGTCGGCGGCCTTGCAGAACTCCCGCGCCTGGCTGATGGCGTTCTGGCCGGTGATGGCGTCCAGGACCAGCAGGGTCTCGAGGCTGGATTCCGGCGCGGCCTTGCGGACGCTGCGGCTGATCTTGGACAGCTCGGCCATCAGGTTAGCCTTGTTGTGCAGCCGGCCGGCGGTGTCGGCGATGACCATATCGTAGCCCCGCGCCTCGGCCGACTTGACGGTGTCGAAGATGACGGCGGCGGGGTCGGCCCCCTCGCCCGCCTTGACGATGGGCACCCCGGCCCGGCCGGCCCAGATGTCCAGCTGCTCGCTGGCGGCGGCGCGGAAGGTGTCCCCCGCGGCCAGCATGACCCGGCGGCCCTGCTCCCGGTAATAGTGGGCCAGCTTTGCGATGCTGGTGGTCTTGCCCACCCCGTTGACCCCGATGACCAGGATGACGGCCGGATGGCCCGACAGGTCCATCTCGCCGGCCGGCTCCATCTCCTCCTGGATAATGGCGCGCAGCGCGTCCATGGCCTGGTCGCCGGTCTTGAGGGACTGCTTTTTCACTTCCTCCCGCAGCCGCTCGACCAGGTGCAGCGCCACATCCGCGCCGACGTCGGCCAGGATCAGCTGTTCCTCCAGCTCGTCGTAGAGGTCGTCGGTGATCTCCGCGCCGGTCAGGGCGTTGACGATGTTGCCCCAGAAGCCGGTGCGGGTCTTTCTGAGGCCGTTTTCCATCTTTTCCTTGGTTTTTTCCTTGTTCTTCTTTCCGATTCCGAACAGTCCCATAGGGGCAAACCTCCTGCTGTTCCGTGATGTAGATTCAGGACACCAGCGCCGCGTCCACCTGCTCAAGGTCCAGCCTGAGCAGCTTGGAGACGCCGTCCTCCTGCATGGTCACGCCATAGAGGACGTCGGCGGCTTCCATGGTGCCGCGGCGGTGGGTGATGACGATAAACTGCGTTTCGCCGCTGATCCGCTTCAGGTACTGCGCAAAGCGGACCACGTTGGCGTCGTCCAGGGCGGCTTCGATCTCGTCCAGGATGCAGAAGGGCGAGGGGTTGACCGCCAGGATGGCAAAGTAGATGCTGATGGCGACGAGGGCCCGCTCGCCGCCCGAGAGGGCTTCGAGGTTCTTGATGACCTTGCCCGGGGGGCTGACCCGAATCTCGATGCCGCTGTTCAGCACGTCCTTCTCGTCCTCCAGGACGAGGGAGGCCTCGCCCCCGCCGAACAGCTCGGCAAAGACCTGGCCGAAGCGGGCGTTGATGGCGGCAAAGCTGCGGCTGAAGATGTCCCGCATCTGGCTGTTCAGCTCCCCGATCAGCCGGATGAGGCGGGCGCGGCTCTCTTCGACGTCCTCCACCTGGGCTTTCAGCCCCTCGTAGCGGGCGCGGACCTCCTCGTATTCCTCCACCGCCCCCACGTTGACGCTGCCCAGCGCCCGCATTTTGTGGCGGACCTCGGCCACCTGCCCCCGCAGGGCAGGCAGCGAGGTGTAGGCGACGCAGCATTTGGCCGCGTCGGAGGGGGCCAGCTGGTATTCGTCCCAGAGCTTGGCGGCCAGCTGGTCGTATTCGCCCTCGGCGGCGCTTTTGCGCTCCGACAGGCGGGTCATCTCCCGGCCGGCCTCCTCCCGGCGCTCGGCGGCGGCGCGGGCGTCGGCCTGGGCTTTGATCTCGGCGGCCTGCCGCTCCATCCGGCGGTCGGCGGCGTCCCGAATGGCCGCCTCCTTTTCCCGGACGGCGGCGCGGCGGCGCTCGGTCTCCTCCTTCACCTGCTGGATGGCCCCGACCAGTTCGCCGTCCTTCGCCTCCAGGGCGCGGATGCTCTCGGCCAGGCTGTCCTGATGGGCGCCGGCGTCGGCCAGCCGCTGCTCGGCGTCGGCGATGCGGCTGCGGCAGAGCTCGGCGTCCTTCTGGCGGGCCAGCTGTTCCAGCCGCTTTTGGGCCAGTTTCTGGGTCAGCTCGTTCTGGCGGGCGGCAAAGCTGTCCTCGCCCTCGGTCAGGCGGGCCAGTTCTTCGGTCAGCCCGGCGGCCTCGGCGGCGGCTTTCTCCCGCCGGGCGGCGGCTTCGGCGGCGGCGGCTTCCTGCGCGGCGGCCTCGGCGGCGAGAGTCTCGGCCTCGGCGGTGCGGCGGCGGGCGGCCTCGGCGGCCTGCCGGACCGCTTCTTCCAGCCGGCGGCCCTCGGCTTCGGCCCGGACCCGGTCGTCGGCGGCGGTGCGCGCCTCCCCTTCGGCGGCGGTCAGCTCGGCGGCCACCGCGTCGGCCTGGCTTTTGGCCTTGTCGGTCCGCAGCCGGGCGGCGGTGCAGTCCCGCGCGAGCCCGGCGATCTTGTCCTGCAATTCCCGTATCTCCTGCCGGCGGGTGAAGAGCCCCGCCGACTTCTGGACGCTGCCGCCGGTGAAGCTGCCCCCCGCGTTGACCACCTGGCCGTCCATGGTGACCACCCGGCTGCGGTAGTGCAGCTCTTTGGCCACCCTGGCGGCGGCGTGGATGTCCTCCACCACCGCGATGCGGCCCAGGAGGTTGGAGACGATGTTCTGATACCGCTCGTCTGCCCGGACCAGGCTGCTGGCCAGCCGGGCGGACAGGGGCAGCTCCCCCCGGAACAGCCCGGGCTGGACGGTGTCGAGGGGGAGGAAGGTGGCGCGGCCGGCGTTCTCCCGCCGCAGCAGGGCGATGCCGGCCTTGGCGGCGGCCTCATCTTCCACCACGATGTTCTGCATGGCGGCCCCGAGGGCGGTCTCCACCGCCACCTCGCACCCGGCCTCCACCGTCAGGATGGAGGAGACGGGGCCGATGATCCCCCGCAGCCGCCCGCCGGCGGCGGCCTGCATGACCGCCCGGACCGAGTGCTGGTAGCCCTCCATGTTCTTTTCCAGCTCCTGCAAAACGCTCAGCCGCTGGCTTGCCGCGTCTTTGGCGCGGGTCAGCGCCCGCTCGTCCTCCTCGGCGGCGGCGAGAGCCTTTTTGCGGCCGCTCAGCTTGAGGGCAAGGCCGGCCTTGACGTTGGCCAGCTGCTTTTCGCTGGCGGCCAGCAGGTCGAGGTATTTTTGGGTGTCGGCAAGGTTTGCCCGCAGTTCGGCCCCGCGGTCTGCTTCGGCTTTGGCCGCTTCCCGGGCGGCGGGCAGCCGGCCGCGGGCCGCTTCGGCGGCGGCTTTGGCGGCGGCCTCCTCCACACGGGCGGCGGTCTCCCGGCTGTTTGCCTCGGCGAGGGCTGCGCGCAGCGCGGCCTGCCGGGCGCCGGCGGCGTCGGTCCGGCTCTGCAGGGCGGCCAGCTCTTCTTCCAGCTGCCGGACGGCTCCGGCAAGGGCTTCGGCCTGTTCGTCCAGGGCTTCGGCGGCGGCTTGCTGGCGGGCCAGCTCGGCGGCTGCGGCCTGCCGGCCAGAGCGCCCCTCGGCCAGTTCGGCGCGGAGGGCCTGGGCGCTCTCCCGGGCGTGGACCCGGTCGTTTTCCAGCACGGCGATCCGGCTGTCGCTGCCGCTGATCTCGGCGGTGATCCTGCGGATATCCCCATTCAGGCGCTCGATCTCAACGGTGAGGCGCTGCGCCTGCATACGGATCTCCTCAGCCTCCTGCCGGGCGGCTTTGTCCTGGGCGTCGCAGCGCTCCCAGTCGGCCTGGGCGGTCTCGTAGTCCCGCCCGAGCTGCTGCATGGCGGTGCGGGCCGCCCGGATGCCCTCCACCCAGAGGGTGACTTCCAGCCCCTTGCGGCGTTCGGCCAGGGCGAGGTATTCCCGGGCCTTGCCGGCCTCTTTGGCCAGCGGGCCCACCCGGCCTTCCAGTTCAGCCAGGATGTCCCGCAGCCGCTCGAGGTTGCCCTCGGCGGCGGCCAGGCTGTGTTCGGCCTCGGTGCGGCGGTAGCGGTATTTGGCGATGCCGCAGGCGTCCTCGAAGATCTCCCGCCGCTCGCTGCCCTTGGCGGCCACGATCTCGGCGATGCGGCCCTGCCCGATGATGGAGTAGCCGTCCCGGCCGATGCCGGTGTCCAAAAGCAGCTCATAGATATCTTTCAGCCGGCAGGCCTGGCCGTTGACGGTGTACTCGCTCTCGCCCGAGCGGTAGTACCGCCGGCCGATGGTCACCTCGTCGGCGTCCAGATCCAGGGCGTGGTCGGCGTTGTCCAGCGTCAGCCGGACCGACGCGTAGCCCATCGCCCCCCGCCGGCGGGCGCCGCCGAAGATGACGTCCTCCATCTTGCCGGCGCTGCGCAGCTGGCGGCTGCTGGTCTCGCCCAGCACCCAGCGGACGGCGTCCGAAAGGTTGCTCTTGCCCGAGCCGTTGGGCCCCACCACCCCGGTGACCCCCCTGTCAAAGGTGATCCTGACTTTATCGGGGAAGCTCTTGAAGCCCTGGATCTCCAGCTCTTTCAGCAGCATCCCTTATTCTTCCCCGAGGACGCCCAGCAGCTTGAGGGCCTCTTTGGCGGCGTGCTGTTCGGCCGCCTTTTTGCTGCGGCCCTCGCCCCGGGCCACGCAGTCCGAGTTGAACCGGACCGCCACCACAAAGTGCTTGTCGTGGTCGGGGCCCGACTCCTTTTCCACCACGTAGCTCAGGCGCTCTTCGGGGTTCTGCTGGACGATCTCCTGCAGGCGGGTCTTGTAGTCGGCCTCGGCGTGTTTGCCCTCGGTGATGAAGGGCAGGATGAACTTTTTGGCCACGGCCATCCCGCCGTCCAGATAGAGGGCGGCGATGAGGGCCTCGAAGGCGTCCGAGACGACGCTGGGCCGCTCCCGGCCGCCGCAGCGCTCCTCGCCCTTGCCCAGCCGCAGGTAGTCGCCCAGATGGATCTCCTGCGCGAACTGGAACAGCGCCCCCTCGCTGACCAGGCTGGAGCGGATGCGGGTCAGATCGCCCTCCGGCCGGTCGGCGTAGGCGTGGAAGAGATAGTCGGCCGAGACGATCTGCAGCACGCTGTCGCCCAGAAATTCCAGCCGCTCGTTGTGGGCCACCGGGACGCGGCTCTCGTTGGCATAGCTGGTGTGGGTCAGGGCCGTGGCCAGAAGGCCGGGGTCCCTGAAGGTGTAGCCGATGATGGTTTCAAGCGGATGCGCCATGGCTATCCCCTCCTTCCGGTCAAGTTTCGTCGGCTTTGGCCGCGGCGGCGTTGGCGGCGGCCACGTCGTCCAGGGCGGCCTGCATGGTGCCGCACAGGTCGTTGTCGACGCACTTCTTGGCCTGGCGGATGGCATTCTTGATGGCCTTGGCCTTGGAGGAGCCGTGGGCCTTGATGACCGGCTGCCGCGCGCCGAGGAAGGGCGCGCCGCCGTATTCCTCGCTGTCCATCTGCTTTTTCAGCTCGGCCACCTTGCCCTTCATCATCAGGCCGGCCAGCTTGCCGGTGGCGCTGGACAAAAAGGCCCCCTTGACCATGCCCATAATCATCTTGGCCATGCCCTCGGTCAGCTTGAGGACCACGTTGCCGGTAAAGCCGTCGCAGACCACCACGTCCACGTTGCCGGCGGGGATATCCCGCGGCTCGATGTTGCCCACAAAGCGGATGCCGGGGGTGGTCTTGAGCTTCTGGTGGGTCTCCCGCAGCAGGGGGGTGCCCTTGGACTCCTCGGCGCCGTTGTTGACCAGGGCGCAGGAGGGGTCCTGGATGCCCTCCACCCGCTTCATATAGCAGGTGCCCATGACGGCAAAGGCCTCCAGCATATCCACCCGGCACTCGACGTTGGCGCCGCAGTCCAGCAGCAGGTAGGCCCCCTTCTGGGCGGGGATCATGGTGGCGAGGGCGGGGCGCTTGATGCCCCGCAGGGCCCGGACGATCAGGCTGGTGCCCACGTGCAGCGCGCCGGTGCTGCCGGCCGAGACAAAGGCGTCGCCCCTGCCGTCCTTGAGCATAGTCAGGCCCACCACGATGGGGGAATCCTTCTTCTGGCGGACGGCGCGGGCCGGCTCGTCGCACATCTCGATGTTCTCGGTGCAGTTGACCAGCTCGATGCCCTCGAGGGAGATGCCGTTTTCGGCGGCCGTCTTGCGGATGAGGGCCTCGTCGCCCAGGCCGACGACCTGCACGCCGTACTCCTTGACGGCCTGCGCGGCCCCGTCCAGCGGGGCCAGGGGGGCGTTGTCGCCGCCCATCAGATCCAGAATGATTTTCATAGCTTGTTCCTTTCTGCCGTCTCAGTCGGCATGGTCCTGGGCGTCCACCCAGGGTTGGAAGCTGGCCAGGGCCCGCTCGGCCTGGGCCAGGTAGCGCAGCCGCTTGTCGCGGGGGCGGTCTGCCAGCGGGGGCAGGATGCCCATGTTGGCCCCCATCGGCTGGAAGTGCTTGTTCTCGGCCGTCAGGTAGGCCATCAGGGCCCCGCACATGGTGTCGGGCGGGGGCGGCGCGTAGGGGCGGCCGGTCAGCCGGGCGTACAGGCTGCGGGCGGCCAGCAGGCCGGAGGCGGCGCTCTCCATATAGCCCTCGAAGCCGGTGATCTGCCCGGCAAAGAAGACGTTGGGGTGCTCTTTCAGGCACAGCTCCCCGGTCAGCACCCGGGGCGCGTCCAGAAAGGTGTTGCGGTGCATCACCCCGTAGCGGACAAACTCGGCCTGCTCGAGGCCGGGGATCATGGAAAAGACCCGCTTTTGCTCCCCCCACTTGAGGTTTGTCTGGAAGCCGACGATGTTGTAGAGGGTGCGCTGCCGGTTTTCGGCCCGCAGCTGGACGTTGGCCCAGGGGCGGTGGCCGGTGCGGGGGTCCACAAGGCCCACCGGGCGCAGCGGCCCGTACCGCATGGTGTCGGCCCCGCGGGCGGCCATGATCTCGATGGGCATACAGCCCTCGTAGACGGTGACGGCGTCCGCCTTTTTGCCCACCGCGTCGGGGTCGGGGGCAGCTTGGGCGTTTTGGTCAAAGTCGTGCAGGGGGGCCCGCTCGGCGGCCACCAGCGCGGCGTGGAAGGCCTCGTACTCGGCTTTATTGAAGGGGCAGTTGAGGTAATCCGCCTCCCCCCGGCCGTAGCGGGAGGCCGCGAACACCTTGCCGTAGTCGAGGCTCTCGGCGGTGACGATGGGGGCCACCGCGTCGTAGAAGTGCAGGCGGCTGCCGCCGGTCAGCCGGGCAATCTCCCCGGCCAGGGCCCCCTCGGTCAGGGGGCCGGTGGCGACGAGGACCGGCGCCGACTCGTCGATGGAGGTCGCTTCCTCCCGGCGGACGGTGATGTTGGGGTGCGCTTCCACCAGAGCGGTGACCCGGGCGCTGAAGGCGTCCCGGTCGACGGCCAGGGCCCCGCCGGCGGCCACCCGGACCGCCTCGGCGGCGGGCAGCAGGCTCGAGCCCATCCGGCGCATCTCCTCCTTCAAAAGGCCGGAGGCGGAGTCCAGCCGCTCGGCCTTGAGGCTGTTGGAGCAGATCAGCTCGGCAAAGCCGGCGCTCTTGTGGGCCGGGGAAAAATGGACGGGCTTCTGCTCGTACAGGGTGACCTGCACCCCCCGCCCGGCCAGCCAGAGGGCGGCCTCGCACCCGGCCAGGCCCGCCCCGATGATCGTTGCTTGCAGTATACTGTTCATCCTTTTTATCCGTTGTTCTTGGGGACGGGCATCTCAAAGCCGCAGCCCTCTTTGGCGCAGTAGAGCTTGGAACCGTGGCGGAAGAGGGTGGCGCCGCACTTTTCGCATTTGGTGGGCACCGGCACGTCCCAGGTCATAAAGTCGCAGTCGGGGTAGCGCTCGCAGGCGTAGTAGATGCGGCCCTTGGAGCTCTTGCGCTCCAGCATACGGCCCTGGCCGCACTTGGGGCAGATGCCGCCGGTGTCCTTGACCAGGCGCTTGGTGCCCCGGCACTCGGGGAAGCCGCTGCAGGCCAGGAACTTTCCGTACTTGCCCACCTTGACCACCATCGGCTTGCCGCACAGCGGGCAGACCTCGCTGGAAGGCTCGTCCGGCACCTTGACCTTTTTGCCCTCCATATTCTTTTCGGCCGCCTGCAGGCTGGCGTCAAAGTCTTTATAGAAGCCGTCGATGGTCTGGCGCCAGTCGGCCCTGCCGCTCTCGATCTTATCCAGGTTCTTTTCCATCTGGGCCGAGAAGTCGACGTCGACGATGCGGGGGAACTGCTCCAGCATCAAACTGTCCACCGTCCGGCCGAGGGGGGTGGGCTTGAGCTTTTTCTGGTCCCGCTCGACGTAGCCGCGGTCGATGATGGTGGTGATGATGGGCGCGTAGGTGGAGGGGCGACCGATGCCGTTTTCCTCCAGCGCCTTGATGAGGGACGCCTCGGTGTACCGGGCGGGGGGCTGGGTGAACTTCTGCTCGCTCTTGAGCTGCTCGAGGACGAGGGTCTGCCCCTCGGCGAGGGGGGGCAGGGCGGTCTCCTTCTTCTCCTTGTCCTCCACCGCCTCCTCGTACAGGGCGGTGAAGCCGTCGAAGGTGACGGTGAAGCCGCTGGCCTTGAACCGGTAGCCCGCCGCATAGACGGTGACCGAGACGGTGTCCATCTGGCAGTCGGCCATCTGGCTGGCCATGAAGCGGCTCCAGATCATCCGGTAGAGCTTGGCGGTGTCGCCCGAGATGCTTTTATCCACCTCGTCGGGGGTCAAAGCGGGCATGGAAGGCCGGATGGCCTCGTGGGCGTCCTGGGCGGCGGTGGCGCTTTTGGTCTTCCAGGTGCGCTTGTAGGGGCAGATATACTGTTCCCCGTAAGCGCCCGCAATATAGTCTTTGGCCGCGGCCACCGCCTCGTCCGAGATGCGCAGGCTGTCGGTGCGCATATAGGTGATGAGGCCGACGGTGCCCTGCCCGGCGATGTCCACGCCTTCGTACAGGGTCTGGGCGGCCCGCATGGTGCGGGTGGCGGTAAAGCCCAGCCGGCGCGAGGCCTCCTGCTGCAATGTGCTGGTGATGAAGGCGGGGGTGGGCTGCTTGGCCCGCTTGCCCCGCTTGAGCTCCCCGACGGTATATGCGGCCCCCTCGAGGCCCCGTTCGATGGCGCGGGCCTCGGCCTCGGTGCGGGGCAGCAGCTTTTTGCCGGCCTCGTCGGCGGCCAGGCGGGCGGTGAACTTTTTGCCCGAGGCGCTGAGGGTGGCGTCGACGTTCCAGTATTCCTCGGGCTTGAAGGCTTCGATCTCCTTTTCCCGGTCGTCGATCAGCCGGACGGCCACGCTCTGGACCCGGCCGGCCGACAGGCCCCGCCGAATCTTGCGCCAGAGGAAGGGGCTGAGCTTATAGCCCACCAGCCGGTCCAGCACCCGGCGGGCCTGCTGCGCGTTGAACAGGTCCTCGTTGATGGGGCGGGGATGGGCCATGCCCTCCTTGACCCCCTTCTTGGTGATCTCGTCGAAGGTGACCCGGTTGGGCTGGGCGGGGTCGATTCCCAGCAGGTTTGCCAGGTGCCAGCTGATGGCCTCGCCCTCCCGGTCGGGGTCGGTGGCCAGCAGGACGCCGTCGGCCTTTTTGGCCTTGGCCTTGAGTTCCTTGATGAGTTTTTCCTTCCCCTTGATATTGATGTATTGGGGGGTGTAGCCGTGCTCCACATCAATGCCAAGCTGGGAGGTGGGCAGGTCCCGGATGTGGCCCATGCTGGCCGTCACCTCATAGTCCTTGCCCAGATATTTGCCAATGGTCTTCGCCTTGGCGGGCGATTCCACAATAACCAGTTTCGCCATGCTTCTCACGCACCTCTTTTTCAGAGTAAACTATACTGCTGGCCCGGCAGCTCCCGCAGGTAGCCGGCCAGGCTCAGCTGCATCAGGACGGCCGCCAGTTCCGGCTGGCTCATCCCGCAGCCGGCGGCCAGGGCTTCCGGCCTCCGGGGCGCATCGGTCAGGCAGGCCAGCACCTGCCGTTCGGCCGCCGAGAGGGGCCGCGCCTGCCGGGCGGGGGCCGCGCCGGCCAGCTCCAGCCGGTCCAGCAGGTCCCCGGCGGCGAGGACTGCTTTGGCCCGGCCCTCCTGCAGCAGCCGGTTGGTGCCGGCCGAGGCCTCCCGGGTGACGTCCCCGGGCAGGGCGTAGACCGCGCGGCCGTACCGCACGGCGTGGCCCACGGTGGACAGGGTGCCGCTCTTTTCCCGCGCCTGCACCACCACCAGGGCCCGGCTCAGCCCCGCGATCAGCCGGTTGCGCAGCAAAAAGCCGTTGCGCCCGGCCCCGTTCTCCCCGGGGGGATATTCCCCCACGACGCAGCCGTGGGCTTCCATTTGGGCCCGCAGCGGGCGGTTGGCGGCGGGGTAGGTGCGGTCGATGGCCACCCCCTGCACCCCGATGGTGGCCGCGCCCGCTTCGACGGCGGCCTGGTGGCAGGCGGTGTCCAGCCCGCCGGCCAGCCCGCTGACGATGACCGCGCCGTGCTGCGCCAGGCCCTGTCCCAGCATCTGCGCCCCCCACAGGCCGTATTCGTCGGGGCTGCGGCTGCCCACCATCCCCACAAGGCAGGGGGCGTTCAGCCAGGCGGGGCTGCCGGTGCAGTAGAGCACCAAGGGCAGGTCGGGCAGGCGGGAGAGGGACAGCGGGTAGTCGTCATGGCCGAAGGGGATGATCTGAATTTTCTTTGCCCGGCAGCGGTCCAGCACCGGCCGGAAATCCTCCGGGGTCTTTTTCTCCCCCCGGCGGCCCGCCATCTTTTTGAACTCGCTGTCCGTGCGCCGCAGCCAGGCGCGGCAGGGGTCGCCGCCGCACCAGTCCAGCATCTGGCCGGCCAGCCTGCTGCCCGGGCCGAGGGCGCAGGCCAGCCACAGCCAGCACAGCAGCCGGTCGGGAGCCTGGGCGCTCCGTCCCGCCGCCGTCACAGTCCCGCCCCCCGGAAGTGCCACAGCAGGATGCTGCCGGCGATGCCGGCGTTGAGGCTTTCCACCCGGTCGGTCATGGGGATGCGGACGGTCCGGTCGCAGGCGGCGATGGTCTCGGCGGTCAGGCCCTGGCCCTCGCTGCCGATGACGACGCAGACCCCGCCCGCCCCCGCCCGGGCGGCGCCCAGCGGCTGGGACCGGTAGAGGGCGGCGGCCAGGCACTCGATGCCCTTTTGGCGCAGCGCGGCGATGACCGGGGGCAGCGCCCCCGTCTCGATGACCGGCAGGCGGACCGCCGCCCCCATCGAGGCCCGCAGGGTCTTGGGGGCGTAGGGCGCGGCGCACCCGGCCGACAGGATGACCCCGTCAAAGCCGAAGGCGGCCGCGCTGCGCAGCAGGGCGCCCACGTTGCCGGGGTCCTGCACCCCTTCCAGCGCAAGGCAGCGCCAGCCGGGGCGTATCTCCTCCAGGGTGTGCGCCGGGGTGCGGAACACCCCGAACACCCCCTGGTGGGCCGGCACGCCGGCCAGCTTGTCGGCCACGTGCTCTTCCACCAGAAAGTGCGTCCCGGGCAGAGCGGCCAGTTCGGGGCACTTTTCCAGCGCGGCGGCGGTGCAGAACAGCTCTTCCAGCTGCGCGCCCCTGGCAAGTTCGGGGCAGAGTTTGCGCCCCTCGGCAAAAAAGCGCCCCTCGCTGCGGCGGAACGCGCCGCTTGCGGCCAGCTTGCAGGCGTATTTGACCCGGGCGTTGTCCCGGCTGGTGATCGTTTCCATCCTATTCTCCCCTTCCCGCAAACAAAAACAGGGCCGTCCCGCCGGGGCTGTGCCGCGGCAGGGCGTGGGCCCTGTTCTGTCTGCCTGCCAGGCGTTCAGGGCCTTGCTGCATTCAACACATACAAAAGCGACGCCCGCGTATGCGCGCGGGCGTCTTAGGTTCGGGGTTTATCAGGCGTTCTTGACGCTCTCGACCAGAGCGGCAAAGCTGCCGGGGTCGTTGATGGCCATCTCGCTGAGCATCTTGCGGTTCAGCTCGATGCCGGCCTTCTTCAGCCCGGCCATGAAGGTGGAGTAGTTCATGCCCAGGGGACGGACGGCGTTGTTGATGCGGCAGATCCACAGGTTGCGGAACTGACGCTTCTTCATGCGGCGGCCGGCCAGAGCGTAGTTGCCGCTCTTCATGACCTGCTGCTTGGCCATCTTGAAATGCTTGCTCTTGGAGCCGTAGAAGCCCTTGGCGAGCTTGAGCATCTTCTTGCGACGTTTGTGGGTCATCGTTGCGCCTTTAATACGTGCCATGGTTTTTATCTCCTTTTAACGATCAAACGGTAATCTCTCTTTTGTGTCTCGCCCGCATCAGCCGTAGGGCAGCATCCGCTTCAGGGTGGCGGCGTTGGTGCTGTCCACGTAGCAGGGCTGACGGTAGCCGCGGGTGAGCTTGGTGGTCTTCTTGGTCAGGATGTGGCTGCGGAAGGCGTGGCCGCGCTTGATCTTGCCGTTCTTGGTGAGCTTAAAGCGCTTCTTTGCGCCGGAATGGGTCTTGAGTTTCATCTTAGCCATTTTCGGTATCCTCCTAGAATCAATCCTTATTGGGTTTCGGGGTCAGCAGAATGGACATGGTGCGCCCTTCGAGGACCGGCGGTTTATCCATCGACGCCTGCGGCAGGGCGGCGGCAAAGCGCTTGAGCACGTCCGCGCCCAGGGCGCTGTGCGCCATCTCGCGGCCACGGAAACGGATCGAGGCCTTGACCTTGTGCCCGGCGGCCAGGAATTTGGCCGACTGGGTCACCTTGGTATTGAAGTCGTTGGTGTCAATATTGAGGGAAAGGCGGGTCTCCTTGACTTCGACCACTTTCTGGTTCTTCTTGGCTTCCTTCTCCTTCTTCTGCTGCTCAAAACGGTACTTGCCGTAGTCCAGCAGCTTGCACACAGGGGGCTTGGCCTGCGGTGCGATCTTGACCAGATCGAGCCCGGCTTCCTCGGCGGCGCGCATGGCCGCCTGGATGGTCACGACGCCCTTCTGCGCGCCGTCCGAGCCGATCAGGCGGACTTCACGGTCACGAATCTGACCGTTGATCTCGAGTTCCTTCGATTTCCCGGTGGTAGCGATTGTCGATACACCTCCAAACAATGATCCATCGCATGAATGCAGAAAAAGCGGCCGCCCACTCCGGGCAGCCGCGCATCGTCCACACAAAAACACAGCCCCACCGCTGGTGGGCTGGCTCCTGGTATAGCCCGGGGCCCCGGATGGACCCGCAAGGCGAGCGCGGCATGGCCGTAGCTGCTTTCTTTACCCGATGATTTTACCACAGGCAGCGCCGGCTGTCAAGGGGAATTTTATCAATTGCCACCCGGGCCAAAGTATGTTATACTTTACATGGATATCGCAAAAAATCTAAATTAAGAAAGGAGCAACGACTTGATCCAGAAAAATGTACTTGCCGAAAAGCTGCGGGAGGCCGTCGACTCGGTGCTGCCCATCGCGCTGATCGTCGCCGTGCTGTGCCTGTTCTTTGTGCCGGTGGGTTCGGGGCTGATGCTGGCCTTTCTGGTGGGCACCGGGATGATCCTGGCGGGCATGGCCCTGTTCACCCTGGGGTCGGAGCAGTCGATGAGCCAGATCGGCAACCTGATCGGCTCCCGGCTGACCAAGTCCCGCAACATCCTGCTCATCCTGTCGGTCAGCTTTGTGATGGGCGTGGTCATCACCATGTCCGAGCCCGACTTGCAGGTGCTGGCCGCCTATGTGCCCGGCATCGACCGGATGACCCTGGTGCTGACCGTCTCGGTGGGGGTGGGTCTGTTTCTGGCCGTCTGCATGGTGCGCATCCTGACCGGCTTTGCGCTGCGGTGGCTGCTGGTGGCCTTTTACGCGGCGGTCTTTGCGCTGGCCTTTTTGTCCGAGCGGGGCTTTCTGTCCGTCGCCTTTGACTCGGGCGGGGTGACCACCGGGCCCATGACCGTCCCCTTCATCATGGCGCTGGGCGTCGGCGTGGCCTCCATCCGCAGCGACGAAAAGGCCAAGGACGACAGCTTCGGCCTGGTGGCCCTGTGCTCCATCGGGCCCATCCTGGCGGTGCTGCTGTTGGGCTTTCTCTTCCCGGACAGCACCGGCTCCACCAGCCTGACGGTGGAGGAGTTCGGCCAGTCCACCCAGATCGGCTGGGGCTACCTGGAAGCCATCCCCCACTACATGGCCGAGGTGCTGTCGGCGCTGGCCCCCATCTTTGTCTTTTTCCTGCTGTTTCAGCTGGTGACGCTGCGGCTGCCGGGGCCCCAGCTGGCCCGCATCGTGGTGGGCATCCTCTACACCTATGTGGGTCTGGTGCTGTTTTTGACCGGCGTCAACGTCGGCTTTTCCTCTCTGGGCTACGTGCTGGGCGGCGAGATGGTCCGTCAGGGGATGGGGCTGCTGCTCATCCCGCTGGCGGTGCTGATGGGCTGGTTCATCATCAATGCCGAGCCGGCCGTCCACGTGTTGAACAAGCAGGTGGAGGACCTGACCAGCGGCGCCATCTCGGCCCGGGCCATGGGCCTGAGCCTGTGCGTGGCGGTGGCCATCGCCAACGGCCTGGCCATGATCCGGGTGCTGACCGGCCTGCCCATCCTCTATTTTGTGGTGCCGGGGTATCTGGTGGCGCTGGCCCTCTCCTTTGTGGCGCCGCCCATCTTCACCGCCATCGCCTTTGACTCGGGCGGCGTGGCCTCGGGCCCCATGACCGCCACCTTCATGCTGCCCTTTGCGATGGGCGCCTGCGACGCGCTGGGGGGCAGCATCATGACCGACGCCTTTGGGCTGGTGGCCCTGGTGGCCATGATGCCGCTGATCACGGTGCAGGTGATGGGCGCGGTCTACGTCGTCAAGCTGCGCCGCTCGGTGGCGCCCGCCGCGGCGGCCCCCATGCCGGCCTACGGCGAGGACGAGATCATCGAACTGTGGGAGGAGGTGGCCTGAATGGAGCTGAACTACGTCATCAGCATCACCGACCGCGACCAGGTGGCCGAGCTGTCCGGGCTGTTCCAGAGCCTTGAGCTGAACATGGGCCTGATCATGCTGGGCAAAGGCACCGCCACCAGCGAGCAGCTGTCCATCTACGGGCTTTCCAACACCGAAAAGGCCATCGTCTCGACGGTGGCCGACGCCGAGCGCACCCGGCAGCTGTTCCGCGCGGCCAAGCGCAAACTGTACATGGACATTCCGGGCAACGGCATCATGCTGACCGTGCCCATCAAGAGCGTAGGAGGAGGCAGGACCTTGGCTTATCTGACTGGCAACAAGACCCCGACGGGCGGCGCGCCCGCCATGGATTTTTCCCACGAGCTGATCATTGCGGTGCTGAACGCGGGCTACTCGGACGCGGTGATGGACGCGGCCCGCACCGCCGGCGCGGGGGGCGGCACGGTGCTGCACGCCCGCGGCACCGGCGCCAAGCAGGCCGAAAAGTTCTTCGGCGTCTCGCTGGCCGAAGAGAAGGACATCCTCTACATCGTGGCCCCGGCCGGCCAGAAGGCCGCCATCATGACGGCCATCAACAAGACCACCGGCGCCGGCACCAAGGCGGGGGCCATCTGCTTCTCGCTGCCGGTGTCGGACGTCATCGGCCTGCGCAAGGTGGAGGACTGACCGGCCCCAATATGCCGAAAACGCCGAAAACTCCAAACTTATACACCCCTTCCGGCCCGGAGGGGGTGTAACTTTTTGGAGAAATTGGAGTTTTTGGCAGGTTTCTCAGCATTCCTGTCTGGCAAAGACGGCGCAGGCGACGCGGTACATCGCCGCGCCCCAGGCCAGGGCCGCCAGCGGCGAGGCGCAGAGCAGGGCGATGAGGGTCTGCTCGGTGAGCTCGGTCACCCCCGCCGCCTGCAGCAGGCCGCCCAGGCCGATGACCAGGGCCGCCGGGACCACGAAGGCCGCCACGATCAGGATGCGGGCCTTTTCGGCCCCGAAGCGGAAGACCAGCGGGATGGCGGTGCCGCCCATGGCAAAGGCGACCGCCCAGCCCACCAGGGCGCCGGCCGCGGCTTCCAGCGGGGCGGCGGCCATGCCGGGACCGTCGCTGGTCAGGTAGTCCCCCAGGCTGCCGGCCGCCAGGCCGAACAGGATGCCCACCGTGCAGAAGACGGCCAGGGCCGCGTATTTGGCCAGCACCAGCCGGCTGCGCCGCACCGGCAGGATGAGGGCGTAGGCCGTCCAGCCGGACGCCTCGTCAAAGGTGAAGGTGGTGACGATCATCATGGCGCACAGCACCCCGCACATCACCATATAGGCGACCGGCCCCGAGGTGGGCACGATGGCGATGGCCAGAAAGAGCAGCACCACCAGCATACTCCTGGCGTTGTGGCCGATGTTGTACAGGTCTTTCAGCAGCAGGGCTTTCATTGTGCGCGCTCTCCTTTCACATATAAAAGCAGGATATCGTCGATGGTGGCGCTGTCCACCACGGCGTCTTTGTGGCGGCGCTGGAACGCCTCCTTGTCGGGCACCAGCACGTCGTACTGGCAGGTCTCCCGCCGCCAGGCCAGCATCTCGGCCGGGTCGATCCGGCCGAACAGGGCCGCGCCGCACCGGACCACCCCCCACCGATACCGCAGCTCGTCCTTGGGGCGGGTGAACAGGCACCGCCCCTCATGGATGAGGGCGATGTAGTCGGCCGCCTTTTCAAGGTCGCTCGAAATGTGGGAGGACATCAGGATGCCGTGCTCCTCGTCCTGGACGAAGTCGAGAAAGACGTCCAGCAGGTCGTCCCGCATGACCGGGTCCAGGCCGCTGGTAGCCTCGTCCAGAATCAGCAGCCGGGGCCGGTGGGCCAGCGCCGCCGCGATGCCCAGCTTGGCCTTCATCCCCTTGGACAGCTGCCTGATCTCCTTGTCTAAGGGGAGAGCAAAGCGCTGGATATACTCCTTGTAGAGCGCGTCGTCCCACCGGCGATAGGCCGCCCGCAGGATGCGGCCCACTTGGGCGGGGGTCAGGGTCTGGTAGAAGTTCAGCCCGTCAAAGACGACGCCGATCTCCTCCTTGCAGGCGGGCGCCTGGGCCAGGCTCTGCCCCCAGAAGGAGGCCGACCCCTCGTCGGGGTTCACCAGGCCCAGCATGGCCTTGATGGTGGTGCTTTTGCCGGCGCCGTTGGCGCCCACCAGCCCCACGATGGCGCCTTTCGGCACCGCAAAGGAGACGTGGTCCAGGGTAAAGCCGGGGTAGGCCTTGGTCAGGCCATTTACTTCCAGCAGGGTTTCCATGCTTTATTCCTCCTCGTAAAACAGGGTCAGGACGTCGACCAGGGCCGCAAGCGGGATGCCGGCGGCCCGCGCGATCTCGGCGGCGGCCTGCAGATGCGCCTCGGCCTGGCGCTGCTGCTCCTCCTGGTAGAAGTCCTTGTTCCGGGCCGAGACAAAGCTGCCCCGGCCCACCGTCGTCTCGATAAAGCCGTCCCGCTGCAGGTCCTCGTAGGCTTTCTGGACCGTAATGACGCTGACATGGATGGCCTTGGCCAGCGCCCGCATGGACGGGATAGCGTCGCCGGTCTTGAGCTCGCCGGACATGATCATGGCCTTGATCTGGCTGGTGATCTGCTCATAGATCGGCTTGCCGCTGTTTGAGCTGATGATGATCTCCAACGGCGTCCCTCCTTTGTGCTGTAGTGTACTTGTTGACTAAGCACATTATACACGGTAAGCACAGCTCTGTCAAGGGCCTTCCCCTGCAAACCCTGCCAAAAACTCCAATTTCTCCAAAAAGTTACACCCCCTCCGGGCCGGAAGGGGTGTATAAGATTGGAGTTTTCGGCGTTTTCGGAGGGTTTGGAGTTTTCGGAGGGTTTGGCAGCGGCAGCAGACGTTGACAACCCGGCACAGCCGGAGTATAATAGACATAGAGAAAGGGTACTGCCGGACAAACGGTAGTCACCCTGGTCCGGTTAGAGAAGTAACCGCACGTGTGGGCTAGACAGGGCGGTTACTTCTTTTTATTGTTTACGGTTCCTCTCGGCTTCGATCAGTCGGAGGACTACGTCAATAACAGTAACGATTAAAATACCCATCTGGATCAGATCAGAGTATGTAACCATTGCCAGTCCTCCTTTCCCATACGGTCAGGAGAACAAAGAAGCGCCCCTGACCGCACAAAGTCGGGCCAGAGGGAGCAACCGCTTGCCGTTTATCGGCAGCACCCAACAAAAGAATACCATATCCGCAGACAAATGACAAGGCCCCCGCCCAAACGGACGGGGGCTTTGCTTGTCATGTCTTTTCAAACTGGCTGTTGTACAACTTGGCGTAAAAGCCGCCCTGGGCCAGGAGCGCGTCGTGGGTGCCCTGCTCGACGATCTTGCCGTCCCGCATCACCAGGATGACGTCGGCTTCCCGGATGGTGGACAGGCGGTGGGCCACGATGAAGCTGGTGCGGCCCTCCATCATCTTGGCAAAGGCCTTCTGGATGCGCACCTCGGTGCGGGTGTCGATGGAGCTGGTGGCCTCGTCCAAGATCAGCATGGGCGGCAGGCAGAGCATCACCCGCGCGATGCACAGCAGCTGCTTTTGGCCCTGGCTGATGTTGCCGCCGTTTTCGGCCAGGACGGTGTCGTACCCGGCCGGCAGCCGGCGGATGAAGCTGTCGGCGTGGGCGGCTTTGGCCGCCGCCACGATCTCTTCGCGCCCGGCGTCCGGCCTGCCGTAGGCGATGTTCTCGGCCACCGTGCCGGCCCGCAGCCAGGTGTCCTGCAGGACCATGCCGTAGCTGCCCCGCAGGGAGGCCCGGGTGGCGCCGCGGATGTCGGCGCCGGCCACCTCGATGCGGCCGCCGTCCACGTCGTAAAAGCGCATCAAAAGGTTGATGAGGGTGGTCTTGCCGCAGCCGGTGGGCCCCACGATGGCCACCCGCTGGCCGGGCCGGACGTCCAGATTGAAGTGCTCGATCAGCGGCCGGTCGGGCAGGTAGCGGAAGGAGACGTCGGTCAGGCTGACATGCCCGTCGGGCCGCAGCACGACGGCGTTTGGCGCTTCGGGGGGCTGGTCCTCGGCGTCCAGCAGGGCGAACACCCGCGCCGCGCAGGCCAGGGCGTTCTGCAGCTCGGTCACCACCCCCGAAATCTCGTTGAAGGGCTTGGCGTACTGGTTGGCGTAGCTCAAAAAGACGCTCAGCTGGCCGATGGTGATGCCGCCGGCCGCCGCGTAAAAGGCGCCCACCAGCCCCACGCCGGCGTAGACGATATTGTTGACAAAGCGGGTGGCGGGGTTAGTCAGGCTGGAAAAGAAGGTGGCCTTGAGGCTGACTGCGGCCAGCCGCTCGTTCACCTCGTCAAAGGCGGCCAGGCTCTCGCCCTCGTGGCCGAAGGCCTGCACCACCTTCTGCCCCTCGATCATCTCGTTGACCAGGGCGGTCTGCTCGCCGCGGACCGCGCTCTGCCGGTGGAAGTACCCGTAGGAGTGGCCCGAGATGAACCCCGCCACCACCAGGCTGAGCGGGGTGATGAGCACCACCACCAGGGAGATCAGCACGTTCTCCCGGAACATAAAGAGGAGGGTGCCCAGAATGGTCAGCAGGCCGGTGAACAGCTGGGTGAAGCCCATCAGCAGCCCGTCGGCAAAGGTGTCCACGTCGGCCACCATCCGGCTGACGATGTCCCCGGCGGGGTGGCTGTCGAGGTAGGAGAGGGGCAGGGCCTCGATCTTGTGGATGGCGTCGTTGCGCAGGTCCCGGGTGACCGAGAAGGTGATCTTGTTGTTGCAGACGCTGAGCACCCACTGGGCGAAGGCGGCCAGCGCCATCACCGCCAGGATGGCCAGGATGATGCCCAGCACCCCCTCCCGGTCCACCTGGCCGGGGCCCAGCATCAGGTCGATGGCGTCGCCGCACAGCAGCGGGATATACAGCTGGGCCGCCACGCTGCCCGCCGCCACCAGCAGGCTGGCCGCCACATAAAAGCGGTAGGGCCGGATGTAGGCCAGCACCCGGCGCAGGGCCGCGCGGCTCTCGGCCGCGCCCAGGGGGCTTTTTTTGGTCTTGCTCATGCCGGCGCACCCCCTTTCGCAAGTTCGGACGGCTTTTTGAACTGGCTGGCGTAGATTTCCTGGTAGACCGGGCAGCGGGCCAGCAGCTCCCGATGGCTGCCGCAGCCCACCATGTGCCCGTCGTCCAGCACGATGATCCGGTCGGCGTGCTGCAGGCTGGCCGCCCGCTGGCTGACGATAAAGACGGTCATCTCCCCCGGCAATGCCGCAATGGCCTTGCGCAGGGCCGCGTCGGTGGCAAAGTCCAGGGCGCTGGCGCTGTCGTCCAAAATCAGGATGTCGGGTTTTGCCACCAGGGCCCGGGCGATGGTCAGGCGCTGGCGCTGCCCGCCCGAAAAGTTCTGCCCGCCCTGCTCCACCGGCTCGTCCAGGCCGAGGGGCTTTTCCCGCACAAAGCCGGCGGCCTGCGCCGTCTCGAGGGCGGCCCAGAGCTCGGCGTCGGTGGCCTCGCGGTTGCCCCAGAGGAGGTTGGAACGGATGGTGCCGGTGAAGAGCTGGGCCTTCTGCATCACGATGCCCACCCTCCCGCGCACCATCTCCCGCGGCCAGTCGGCCGCCGGCCGGCCGAACAGCTCCACCGTCCCCTCGGTGGCGTCGTAGAAGCGGGGGATGAGGCTGACCAGGCTGGACTTGCCAGAGCCGGTGCCGCCGATCACCCCGATGGTCTCCCCCTGCCGGGCGGTGAAGGTGATGCCGGTCAGGCTGGGCGCGCCCGCCCCGGCGTAGGTCAGGCCCACATGGTCAAAGCGGACGGCCTGGCCGGCTTTCCGCTCGTCGGCCCTGCCGGTCACCGCCGCCGGGAAGGTCATCCCCGGCTTTGTGGCCAGCACCGCCTGCACCCGTCCGGCGCTGGCCCATGCCTTGCTGATCTGGACGATGAGATTGGCCAGCTTGACCAGCTCGACCAGAATCTGGTTCATATAGTTGACCAGAGCGATCAGGTCGCCCGAGGCCATGCTGCCCAGGTTGATCTCGATCGCGCCGGTCCACAGCAGGGCCACGATGGCCAGGTTGATGAGGACGTAGGTCAGGGGGTTGGACAGGGCCGACAGGTGCCCGACCTTCAGCTGCAAGCGGGTCAAAAGGCCGTTGGCTTCCTCAAACCGCCCGGCCTCGCTGGCCTCCTTGCCAAAGGCCCGCACCACCCGCACGCCGGTCAGGTTCTCGCGGGTCAGCCCCAGCACCCGGTCCAGCCTGCCCTGCACCTGCCGGTAGAGGGGGGAGGTCACCGCCATGATGCTGAACACCACCACCGACAAGGCCGGGATGGTCACCACAAAGATCAGCGCGGCCTTGAAATTGACGGTAAAGGCGCAGACCATGGCGCCCACCACCACAAAGGGGCTGCGCAGAAACAGCCGCAGGAACATATTCAGCCCGCCCTGCACCAGGTTGACGTCGCTGGTCATCCGGGTGATGAGGGTGGAGGTGCCGATGGTGTCCATCTCGGAAAAGCCGAGGGACTGGATGTGGGCGAACAGCGCGTGCCGCAGCGCGGTGGCGTAGCCCACCGCCGCCTTGGCCGAAAAGTACTGCGCCGTCACGCTGCACCCCAGCCCCACCAGGGCCAGCGCCAGCAGCAGGGCGCACCGGGTCAGGATATACCGGCCGTCCCCCGCGGCGATGCCCACATTGACGATGTCGGCCATCACCAGAGGCACCAGCAGGTCAAAGTAGGCCTCCAGCATCTTGAACAGCGGCGCAATGACGCTCTCCTTTTTGTAGCCGTTGAGATAACGCAGCATCTGTTTCAAATACAAACCGCTCCTTTTTTGCAATCTACCCCTTATTATACCGCGCCGCGGGCAAAATTGCCAGACGAAAACCCGTCCCCTGTTGAGAAACGGCGAAAATCCTGCTATACTGGTAGCAGCAAGGAGGGCGAGCCATGTCAAACGGGAACAAGCACATCCGGTACCGGCCGGTCAAAAAACGAAAAAGACCCCCGACAGGGGACCTGCGGTACGGGCCGCTCTTTACCGGCTGCCCGGCGGTGGAACTGGCCGTCGAGCGGCTCTACCAGGCCGGCGACAAAGACCGGGAGGACCGCTTCTGGGGCCTCATCAAGGCGCTGAACTACGCCTTGCAGATGGAAACGCGGGTCCTGGCGCCGGTCCAGCTGACCCCCGAGGGCAGCCAGGGACAGTTCAGCTGGGCTTCCAGCCCCATCCCGGCCGAAAAGGCGGCGGACCTGTCCCTCTGGACCCTGTCTGCCCCCAAGGGGTATCGGGTCCTGCCCGTCTTTACCCGGACCGAGGAGGCCGACGGCAGCCCCGCCACCCTGGGCCTGCCCATGGCCGAGCTGCCGCTGGAGCAGGTGATGCGCCAGGCGCTGGACCGCACCGACCTCACCGCCCTGGTCATCAACCCCTGGGGCCGGTCGGCCACCCTGGACAAGGGGCTTTTGCGGGGGCTGCTCTATTCCCATGGGCCCGACCCCGCCCCCGGCGAGGAGGAGGCCAAAAAGGGCGTCCAGGCCGCCTCCCTGGGCCTGTGGGAGAACGCCGCCGGCTGGTTTGCCGCTTCGGCCGACAAGGGCTGCCCCGAGGGGATGCGCCGTCTGGCCGGCTGCTGCGACGCCGGCCGCGGCATCGCCAAAGACCGCCGCCGCGCCCTCTCCCTGTGGAAGAAGGCGGCCGCCGCCGGGGATATCCCGGCCGCCGTCGCCATCGGGGACCGGTACGCCGCCGGCACCGCCCGCACCCCCGGCGACCCCGGCCGCGCCCTGATGGCCTACCGCCGGGCCGCCGCCCTGGCCGAGACCGAGATGGACATCACCACCTGGCCGCTGATCTGCCTGCGGCAGGCCCAGTACGAGGCCCGCGGCATCGACCTCGAGCGGGCCGCCCGGCTGCTGGCCGAGGCGGTGCAGGGGCTGCGGCTGCTCTGGCAGGAGACCGGCGACCCCGACGCCCGGCACGAGATGCTGCGGGCCGCCGCCGACCTGGCCGACTGCGCCCTGGCCGCCTACGACGGCGCCGAGACCGTGCGGGAATCGCTCAGAAAGCTCTCCGCCCAGCTGAACACAGAATCTTTACATTTCAGCTGAAAAAGCGACATGTTTGCACGGTACAATAAAGGGGAAACTGAGGAAAAGAGAGGATTTCTACTATGGGCAAAGTGATCGGGATCGACCTTGGCACCACCAACTCCTGTGTGGCGGTGGTGGAAGGGGGCAAGCCGGTGGTCATCACCAACGCCGAAGGCGAGCGCACCACCCCCTCGGTGGTGGCCTTTACCAGGGACGGCGAGCGTCTGGTGGGCGGCGCGGCCAAGCGGCAGCTGGCCGCCAACGCCGGGCGCACCGTATCCAGCATCAAGCGGCGGATGGGCAGCGACTACCGGGTGCGCATCGACGGCAAGGACCTGACCCCCCAGGAGATCAGCGCCATGATCCTGTCCAAGCTGCGCCGCGACGCCGAGAGCTACCTGGGCGAAAAGGTGACCGAGGCGGTCATCACCGTCCCCGCCTACTTTGACGACAGCCAGCGCAAGGCCACCCAGGACGCCGGCCGCATCGCCGGGCTGAACGTGCTGCGCATCATCAACGAGCCGACGGCCGCCGCGGTGGCCTACGGCCTGGACAACGAGGCCCCCCAGAAGATTCTGGTCTACGATCTGGGCGGCGGCACCTTCGACGTCTCCATCATCGAGATCGAGGACGGCACCTTCACGGTGCTGGCCACCGGCGGCGACACCAACCTGGGCGGCGACGACTTTGACGGCCGCATCGTCGACTGGCTGGTGCAGGAGTTCAAGCGCACCGACCGCATCGACCTCTCCAAAGACCCCGCCGCCATGGGCCGGCTGAAGGAGGAGGCCGAAAAGGCCAAGAAAGAGCTTTCCAGCGCCCCCTCGGCGGCCATCAACCTGCCCTTCATCGCCGTCGGCAAAGACGGCCCCCATCACATCGACACCACCCTGACCCGTCCCCAGTTTGAGATGATGACCGGCGACCTGCTGGCCCGCACCGTCGACCCGGTGCAGAACGCCCTGCGGGACGCCGGCCTTGCCCCCGCCGACCTCGGGCGGGTGCTTCTGGTGGGCGGCAGCACCCGGATGCCGGCGGTAGCCCGCCAGGTCCGGGAGATTCTGGGCAAAGAGCCCAGCCACACCCTCAACCCCGACGAGTGCGTGGCCATGGGCGCAGCCATCCAGGGCGGGCTGCTGCAGGGCGGCGGCAAGCTGGCCGGCGCCACCGGCGCGGCGGCCCAGGGCCTGGTTTTGATGGACGTCACCCCGCTCACCCTCTCCATCGAGACGCTGGGCGGCGTCGCCACCCCCCTCATCACCCGCAACAGCATGATCCCCACCCGCAAGAGCCAGATCTTCACCACCGCCCGCCCCATGCAGACCTCGGTGGAGATCAACGTATTGCAGGGCGAGCGCCGCTTCGCCCGGGACAACAAGTCCCTGGGCAAGTTCAAGCTGGGCGGCATCCGGGCCGGCTTTTCCTCCAAGCCCCAGATCGAGGTCACCTTCGACATCGACGTCAACGGGGTGGTCAAGGTCTCGGCCAAGGACCTGGCCACCGGCCGGGAGCAGAACATCACCATCACCGGCTCCACCAACCTCTCGGAGAGCGAGATTCAGCGGGCCATGGCCGACGCGGCCGCCTACGAGGCCGAGGACAGCCGCCGCAAGGGCCGGCTCGAGCTGCACAACCAGGCCGAGATTCTGGCCTACAAGGTGGACGAGGCCCTTTCCAAGTGCAAAAAGGAGATCGACCGGGACGAAAAGAACCGGGTCAAGACCGACCTGGCCAACCTCCGCCGCTGCATCCGCAGGGACCACCCCGAAAAGATGAACGAGAGCGAAGAATCCGCCCTCCGCGCCGCCAAGGAGACCCTGGAAGCCAGCGCCAGCCACCTGATGGTCCTCTACACCCAGCAGACCGGCGACGCCGCCGGCAGCGCGGACGGCAGCCTGTAACCCCGGCCGGAAGGAGGTGAAGCGCGATGTCACCCACCATCATGATCGGGGCCGGCATGGTCCTGACCGCCGTCATGAACCTGCTCCGGTGCGGCTGCTACCTGGCCGTCATCCTGGCCTGCATCAAGTACCTGCGCAAGAAGTAACCTATAGGTTCGCAGACTGTCAAAAAAAGTCCCGCCCGGCCGACATGTGCGGACGGGTGGGACACATACAGGGAAATTCAGCGCAGAGAGTGTGCGAGCCCGTCAGGGCGAGTGCGCGGTTCTGCGTTGAATTTTGTCTAAAAGGGGGATACCAGGGGGGAAGGTTTTCTGACCTGCGCAGCAGGCAGAAAAGGGTCCCCCCTGGAGCATTTTATAGCATTTTGGAGAGGAACGCTTTCAGCCGGGGGTTCTTGGGGTTGGAGAACAGCTCCTCGGGGGGCTCGTCCTCCTGGATGATCCCCTCGTCGATGAAGATGACCCGGTTGGACACCTCGCGGGCAAAGCCCATCTCGTGGGTCACCACCAGCATGGTGATGCCGGTGTGGGCCAGCTCCTTCATCAAGGCCAGCACCTCGCCCACCATCTCGGGGTCGAGGGCCGAAGTCGGCTCGTCAAACAGAATGACGTCGGGGTCCATGGCCAGCGCCCGCGCGATGGCGATGCGCTGCTGCTGCCCGCCCGACAGGCTAGCCGGGTAGGCGTCCGCCTTGTCCGACAGGCCCACCCGGGCCAGAAGCTCGTCCGCCCTTTTGGCGGCCTCCTCTTTGCTCTTGAGCTTGAGCAGGACGGGGGCCATCTCGAGGTTCTCCTTCACCGTCATGTGGGGGAAGAGGTTGAAGTGCTGGAACACCATCCCCATCTTCTGCCGCAGCTTGTCGATGTGGGCCTCGTCCACCACCGCGCCCTCAAACTGGATGGTGCCGCCGGTCGGCTTTTCCAGCCGGTTCAGGCAGCGCAGAAAGGTGGATTTGCCGCAGCCCGAAGGGCCGATCAGGCAGACCACGTCGCCGCGGTAGATGTCGATGTCGATGCCCTTCAGAACGTCCAGCTTGGGGGTCAGGCCCTTGTAGCCGCGCTTTTTCTCGCCGCCGTAGGTCTTTTTCAGCCCCCGCACCTCGATGATCTTTTCCTTGTTAGCGGTCACTGCGCGCCAGCCTCCCTTCCAGATAGCCCAAAATCTTTTCCAGTCCCAGCACCAGCACCAGATACATCAGCGCCACCGAGATGTAGGGGAAGAAGGGGCTGTAGGTGCGGCTGCGGACGATGTCGCCGGCCTTGGTCAGGTCCTGCAGGGCGATGTAGCCGCTGATGGAGGTCTCCTTGAGCAGGACGATCACCTCGTTGCCCAGCGCGGGCAGGACGTTCTTGACCGCCTGGGGCAGGATGATCTTCCAGGTGGCCTGGGTGTAGTTGAGGCCAAGGCTGCGGGCGGCTTCCATCTGTCCCGGAGGGATGCTCATGATGCCGCTGCGGAAAATCTCGGCCACATATGCCCCGCTGTTGATGCCAAAGGCCAGGACAGCCACCGGCACCTTGTCGATCTTGACCGAGCCGAAGATGATAAAGTACATAATCAGCAGCTGGATCATGGTGGGGGTGCCGCGGATGACGGTCAGGTAGAGCTTGCACAGCGCATTCAGGATGCGCAGGTGCCCGGTGTGGTCATGGGTGGTGCGGATGTAGGCGATGACAAAGCCCAGCACGACGCCCATCGCCGCCGCGCCGAACGCGACGATCAGGGTGGTCTTGAGGCCGTTCAGGAACAGCAGGTAGCGCTGTTCGGCGATGAAGGTGGCGGTGAACTCGCTGACAAGCTCCGCCCACAGGTTTTGGAAAAATGCCATAGGGTTCCCTCCTTGGGGGGCAGATGGAGTAGACGGGACGGATATGCACAAAAAACTGAATTTTTATGCATATATACACAAAGAGAAGGGACAGAGCCGGCATAGAACCTGCTCTGTCCTCTGCATCTCTTACTAAACCACAAAACGCGCGATTTGTAAAGAGGTTTTTTCAAATCCGTCCGGCTGGACGACCTGCGCGGCAGGCGGAAATAGGTCCGCCCTGGCTGTGCGCTTACTTCAGCACGATGATGTTCTGGGCGGCGGTGCAGTAGGTGTCGGTGAAGTCGATCTGCTCCTCGCGCTCGGGGGTGACGGTCATGCCGGCCATGCCGAAGTCGGCCTTGCCGCTGACCACAGCCGCGATGATGGAGTCAAACTCCATGTCCTCGATCTCGAGCTCGTAGCCCAGTTTGTCGCACAGGGCCTTGGCGAACTCGGCGTCGATGCCGACGATCTCGCCGTTCTCGATGTACTCATAGGGGTCGAAGGCGGCGTTGGTGGCCATGACCAGGGTGCCGTTGGGGTACTCGGTGCCCTCGGGGCTGACGTAGCCGGTCGCGCCCTCCACCTTGGCGATGTACTTGTCCAGGATGGCGTCCAGGGTGCCATCGCTCATCAGCTCGGCGATGGCGCCGTTCAGGGCCTCGGTCAGCTCGGGGTTGTCCTTGCTGACGGCGATGGCGTAGCTCTCCTCCGCGTAGGCGGTGTCCAGCATGACCAGCTCGTCGGGGTTGGCGGCCACAAAGTTCTTGGCCACCTGGTCGTCGATGCAGACGGCGTCGATCTTGTTGGTCAGCAGGGCCTGCACGGCGTCGGCGGCCTTGTTGTACTGCTCCACGCCGGCCAGGTTGAGGCCGTCGGCCTTGCCCACTTCCTCGCTCATCATCAGGTCGCCGGTGGTGCCCAGCTGGACGCCGACGGTCTTGCCGTCCAGGTCCTCCAGGGTCTGGATAGCCTGGGTGGAAGCCTCGCTGGAAGCAGCCTCAGAGGCGGCCTCGGAAGCGGCGCTGCTGGAAGCGGCGGTGGAAGAGCTGGTGCTGGAGCAGGCGGTCAGGGCCAGCGCGGCGGACAGACCGGCAGCTGCCAGAAAGCTGCGGCGGGTGATCTTCTTCATATTCATACACTCCTCTTGTATTTGCATCAGGGAAACAGGTGCGGGGACGGGCAGGCCGCCCCGGGCCGCAAACAGACGATGCGGCGTTCAGCCGGGCATCTTCCCGGCGACAACCTGTAGTATAGTTTGTACAAATGTAAATGTCAAGCCTTGTGCAGAAAAGCGGCCCAAATTGAAACCGAATTGAGATAATTTATGCACGCTTCGCCAAAAAGTAACGTATATATACAAAAAAGACCAGAGCCCTCTCAGTCACGGCCTGCGGCCGCGACAGCTCCCCCACAGGGGGAGCCAAGATACGCCCGTGGGTGTCGGGCAGGTCCGGGTGAGGCACACTTGCTCAGGGCCTTGCCTCACCGCCCGCTTTGCCGGGTTTGACGCACGCAACTTGCCTCCCCCTTCGGGGGAGGTGTCATGCCGCTTTGCGGCATGACGGAGAGGGCGCCCTTTACAGATACCGCACGATCTCCTTCACGTCCCGCTTGGGCACGCAGTAGTCGCGGTTGGCGTCGAGGTAGTACTTGACGCCGGTCTCCCCGGTCAGGGGCACCACCCGGGCGGCGTGGGCGGGGTAGCCGAACGCCACCATGGTGTGCAGCTTCTCGTTTTCGGCCAGGCCCAGCAGTTCGGTCAGCCGGGGGCGGTCGATGGCCCCCATGATGCAGCTGCCCACCCCCTTGGCCCAGGCGGCCAGGGTCAGGTTGGCCAGCGCGATGCCGGCGTCGGTGTCCTTGTCGCCGGGGATGGAGGTATCCTGCACCACTGCCGCAAAGAGGACGGGCTGTTCCTCCGGCTGGGGCGTGCCCTGCTCGGGGGGCAGGTAGGCTGCCCACTTGACCAGCGGCTGCACTTTGGCCACCATCTCGGGGCTCTGGACCACCACCAGCCGGATGGCCTGCCGGTTGGCCCCGCAGGAAGAAAGCCGCACCGCCTCGGCCATGTCGGCGATCACATCGGCCGGCACCGGCTTTTGCAGAAAGCGGCGGTAGGTGCGGCGGGAAGCGAGCAGTTCCAGGATGTCCATTCAGCATTCTCCTTTCAAAAGGTCGGGCAGGCCGCGGACGGTCAGTCCGCCCCGCCCGGTGACGGTCTCGGCGTGCAGCAAAGAGGACAGGACGCTCTCCTCCACGCACTCGGCCGCGGCCCGGAACAGGCGGTCGATCCGGTCCTCATGGATGGCCCGCAGGGGCAGCAGGTCCCCCTGCGGGTAGTGGGGGATGCGGCAGCCGGTCGAGAAGGCGATGACGATCTCGCCGCTGCCGTTGCCGCAGTAGGAGCCGGTGCGGCTCAGCCCCACGATGGCCCGCCGGGCCACCCGGCCCAGCTGCCGGCAGGTGAGGGGGATGTCGGTGGCCAGCACCGTGATGATGGAGCCGCGGTCCTGGTGGGGCGCGATCCTGGGCTGGACCGCGGCCAGCCGCTCCCGGATGGGCACGCCGGCCAGGATCAGGTCGTCGAACCGGGCGTGGTTGGAGAGGACCAGCGCCCCCAGGCAGTAGTTCTTTCCGTCCAGCTCCACCACCCGGGAGGCCGAGCCGATGCCGCCCTTGAGGCCGTGGCAGCGCATCCCGCGGCCGGCGCCCACCGCGCCCTCGGCAAAGTCGGCGCGGCAGTCGGCCAGCGCCGCCAGGGCGTGGGCCTCGGTGACGTGCAGCCCCCGGATGTCGTCAAGGCCGCTGTCGTTGCACTCGCAGACCACCGGGTTGATGCTGCCGGTGGTCTCGCAGATGTCGGGGCAGCGGTCCAGCATATACCGCACCAGCGCGGTGGACACCGTCCCGACGCTCAGGGTGTTGGTAAAGAGGATGGGCGTTTCCAGGGTGCCCAGCTCTTCGATCTGGACAAGACCGGCCGTCTTGCCAAAGCCGTTGATGACGTGGGCCGCCGCCGGCACCTTCTCGTGGAAGGTATCGCCCGGGTGGGGCAGCAGGGCGGTGACGCCGGTCTGGACGTCCCCGTCGGCCAGGGTGCAGTGGCCCACCGTCACCCCCGGCACATCGCTGATGAGATTGCGGGGCCCGTGGGGCAGACTGCCCACGGTAAAACCCCAGTGTGTTTCTATGCCCATAGGGCAGCCTCCTTTACGGCGTCGTGTCGTCCAGGGTGTTCAGGTCGTAGGGGGTGTTCTGGTAGACGTAATAGTTCAGCCAGTTGGAATAGAGCAGATGGGCGTGGGCCCGCCAGCGGAAGACGGGCGGCCGGGCCGGGTCGTTGTCGGGGTAGTAGTTTTTGGGCGGCGCGATGGGCAACCCTTTGCCCACGTCCCGGCGGTACTCGGCGTCGAGGGTCAGCTTGTCGTACTCGGGGTGTCCGGTGACAAAGATCTGCCGGCCGTTCTCGGTGCTCAGCAGATAGGGGCCGGCCTCGTCGCTGGCCGCCAGGATGCGCAGGGCCGGGCACTGGGCGATGTCATCGACGCAGACGCCGGTGTGGCGGCTGTGCGGCGCATAGAACACCTCGTCGAAGCCCCGCACCAGGGGGTTGGCCGGCCGGGTGACCCGGTGGGGAAAGATGCCGAACATCTTTTCGGGCAGCAGCTCCTTGCGCACCCCGTAGTGGTGGTAGAGCCCCGCCTGCGCCCCCCAGCAGACGTGCAGGGTGGAGTAGACGCTCGACTTGGACCAGTCCATGATCCCGCACAGCTCGTCCCAGTAGTCCACCTGCTCAAAGGGGATGGTCTCGACCGGCGCGCCGGTGATGATCATGCCGTCAAAGCGGCGGTCCCGCACCTCGTCGAAGGTCTTGTAGAAGGCCTCGAGGTGGGCGGCCGAGACGTGGGTGGCCGCGTGGCTGGCCGTCTGCAATAAGGTCATGTGGACCTGCAGGGGGCTGTTGGCCAGCAGCCGGGCGATCTGGGTCTCGGTGGCGATCTTGGTGGGCATCAGGTTGAGGATGGCGATCTCCAGCGGACGGATGTGCTGGGAGAGGGCCCGCTCCCGGTGCATGACAAAGATATTCTCGGCATACAGCGCGTCGTAGGCGGGCAGGGTCTTGGGGATGATGAGGGGCATGGCAGATTCCTTTCAGGACCCTCTCAGTCAGCTGCGCTGACAGCTCCCCCGTAAACGCGGGAGCCTAAGAGGTAGTTATTGAAATGCCTTCCTGATAGCCTCCCCCGCGTGCGGCGGTGGGAGGTGGCCCGAAGGGTCGGAGGGGGCTCAGACTTTATCCAGCGCCTGGGCGATGTCGGCGATCAGGTCCTCGCTGGCCTCCAGGCCGCAGCTCATCCGGACCAGTTCGGCGGGGACGCCGGCGGCCTTCAGCTGCTCGTCGTTCATCTGGCGGTGGGTGCTGGAAGCCGGGTTGAGGCAGCAGGTGCGGGCGTCGGCCACGTGGGTCTCGATGGCGGCCAGCCGCAGCGACTTCATAAAGGTGCTGGCGGCCTCCCGCCCGCCGGCCAGCCCGAAGGACACCACGCCGCAGCTGCCGTTCGGCAGGTATTTCTGGGCCAGGGCGTGGTAGGGGCTGGACTCCAGCCCGCAGTAGTCCACATAGGCCACCTTGGGATGCTTTTCGAGGAAGCGGGCCACCGCCATGGCGTTCTCGCAGTGGCGGGCCATCCGGACGTGCAGGCTCTCCAGGCCGAGGTTGAGGATAAAGGCCGACTGGGGCGACTGGCAGCAGCCGAAGTCCCGCATCAGCTGGGCGGTGGCCTTGGTGATAAAGGCGCCGCCCTGGCCGAACCGCTCGGCGTAGGTGATGCCGTGGTAGCTCTCGTCGGGGGTGGTCAGGCCGGGGAACTTGTCGGCGTGGGCCATCCAGTCAAAGTTGCCGCTGTCCACGATGGCGCCGCCCACCGCCGCGCCGTGGCCGTCCATATACTTGGTGGTGGAGTGGGTGACGATGTCGGCCCCCCACTCGATGGGCCGGCAGTTGACCGGGGTGGGGAAGGTGTTGTCCACGATCAGCGGCACCCCATGGGCGTGGGCCGCCCGGGCAAACTTCTCGATGTCCAGCACGGTCAGGGCGGGGTTGGCGATGGTCTCGCCAAAGAC
>DXHQ01000085.1 GCA_019113345.1 Candidatus Faecalibacterium intestinigallinarum | reverse complement strand
GTCCCGGGTGGTGCCGGCGATGGGGGTGACGATGGCCCGGTCAAAGCCGGCCAGCAGGTTGAGCAGGGTGGACTTGCCGGCGTTGGGCCGGCCTACGATGGCGCAGTCTATCCCCTCTCGCAGGACGGCGGCGGCGTTGTAATTGCCGATCAGCTCGTCGAGGGCGGCCTTGACCCCGGACAGGGTCTGCCGCAGGGAGCCGCCCTCGAGGGCGGGGACGTCCTCCTCCGGGAAATCCACCCAGGCGGTCAGGTGGGCCTGCAGGCTGGTCAGGGCCTGCTGCTGGGCGGCGATCTTTTGGGCGAGGGCGCCGCCCCGGGCGGCGTTGGCCAGGGCCGCCCCCTGCCGGCCGCCGGCCGAGATCAGGTCCATCACCGCCTCGGCCTGGGTCAGGCTGAGCTTGCCGTTGAGGAGGGCGCGGCGGGTGTACTCCCCCGGGCCGGCCGGGACGGCGCCGGCGGCGAGGCAGGCTTCGACCAGGCGGCGGGCCACCGCGTCCCCGCCGTGGCAGGACAGCTCGACTGCATCCTCGCCGGTGTAGCTGTGGGGCGCGCGGAAAAAGAGGGCGATGCCGTCGTCAAAGAGTTCGGCCCCGTCGGCAAACTGTCCGTACAGGGCGGTGTAGCCTTTGGCGTCGGCCACCCGTTTGCGGCTGTCCATCGGGCGAAAGACCTGCGCCGCGACGGCGTAGCTCTCGGGGCCCGAGAGCCGCACCACCGCGATGCCTCCCTGACCGGGCGGCGTCGCAATGGCGGCAATGGTGGTGTGTTCCTGCATATCGATCCCCTCCATCTGTCGTGCGGTTTTCCACTTTCTGCCGGGAGAAGGTGGAAAACACAGACCAAGAAAAGCCTCTGCCTTTCCAGTTTGGAATAGCAGAGGCTTATTTTACTGTTTGCTATTTACTGGCGAATGAAAGCTGCATCCCGGGCGGGCAGGCCGGCCTCGTCCGAGCGATAGCGCTCCACCTTCATGTGGAGGTCGTACTTGTCGCGCAGGGCGGCAAGCTCGGCCATCATGGGGGAGGCATGGTGGGCGTCGATGGCCTGCTGGTCGGCCCAGCTGTCGATCAGAAGTACGGTCTCGGGGTCGTCCATCGGGAAAAAGTATTCGTAGCGCAGGTTGCCGGCTTCGGCCCGGATGCGGGCGACAACCCCGCTGGAAACCATCTCTTCGGCAAAGCGCCGGGCGCTGCCGTTGGTTCCGGTGTAATAGAGATTGACGGTGATGGCCATTTCTGTTCCCTCCTGTCAGACAGAGATATTGCTTTTGATTGCCGGGAAAAGCCGGTTACAGCTCGATCTTGCCGAAATCGAGGTCGGCAAAGTCGTCCACCCGCTGGGTCCGCTTGGGGGCGACGGGGGCGGCGCTGGCGGCGTCCACCGGCGCAAAGCTGCGGTCGGGCACATGGGAGGTGCGGGGGCCGCGGCTGCGGTCGCTGCGGGGACGGCGCTCACCGCGGCCGGAGCGCTCGGAACGCTCTCCGCGGTCGCTGCGGTCATTCCGGCGGCCGCGGTTATCGCTGCGGCGGTTATCCCGGCCGCCGCGGGGACGGCGCTCATAGACTTCGGTCTGGGCGCCCGGCTCGGTGGAGTAGATGACGACGTGGCGGTCCTTGCCTTCGCCCTTGCTCTCGCTGCGCAGGCCCTCCATCTGGCTGATGGCCGAGTGGATGATCCGGCGCTCGTAGGGGTTCATGGGCTCCATCGAGAAGCAGCGGCCGCTGCGGCGGACCTTCTGGCCGATCTTCTGGGCCAGGGCGGTCAGGTCGTTCTCCCGCTTGCCGCGGTAGCCGGCCACGTCGAGGCCCAGTTTGATGTAATCCCCTTCCATCCGGTTGGCCACCAGACTGGCGAGGTAGGACAGGCTCTCCATCGTCTCGCCGCGGCGGCCGATGAGGGCGCCCATCTTGTCGCCGTCCAGGCGGATGATGGTGGCCTCCCCTTTCTGGATGGCGCTGAAGGCGACGTCCTCCACTCCCATCAGGGCGACGATCTCTTTCAGGTACTCGACGGCCGCCTTGACCTTGGGGTTGGACTCGATGTCGATGGGGACGGGGGTCTCGTCCACCGCCGCGGGCGCCGCGGTGACGGCGGCGGCGGGCTTGGGCTGCTCGGCCTTGGGCTGTTCTTTGGGTGCGGAGGGCGCGGGCTTTTTGGGCTGCGCCGGCTTTTCAGCGGGCTGGGCCGGCTCGGCGGGTTCGGCAGATTCGGCAGGCTGGGCCATCTCGGCCTTTTCGGGTTTGACCGCCGCCTTGACCGCCGGCTTTTCGGGCGCGGCGTCCTCCTCCTCGACGGTCACGCGCACCTTGGCAGGGGTCTTTTTCTTGAAGATCAGGCCGGTGCTCTGGGGCATCTCGAGGATCTCATAACTGACGTTCAGGTCGTCTTCGCTGACGCCCAGGGCGGCGCAGGCCGCCGCACGGGCCTCTTCCACCGTTTTGCCGGTGGCTTCCTTGGAACGGATCATCCGACTCACTCCTCCTTGGTTTTGTTCAGTTCAGAGAGAGGCACAGTCCTCTCGTCCTTGTACTTTTCCTCGTCCAGCTTGCGGGCATATTCCAGCCGGAGCTTGTTCATCTCGCTGGCCGAGACATTCTTTTCGACCGTCTTGCCGGTCTTTTCGTCCACCATCTTGACGGTGGTGTTCTTGACGCCGCGGCGCTGCTCCTTGCGCTTCTGCTCGATCTCGGCGGCGACTTCGGCCTTGACCTTTTCGGGGTCGTAGATCTTCTTCATGACGGCGCTCTGGATCATCATGACCACGTTGGAAATGACATAGTAGAGCGAGAAAGCGGTGGGCACGGTAAAGCAGAAGAAGATATACATCAGCGGCATGACGTACATCATGGCCTTCATGCTGCCCTGCAGCTTCTGGCCGCTGCTGTTCATGCTGTACCAGGTGGAGATAAAGCTGGTGATGAGGGCCAGGATGGGGAACACCAGCAGAGGCAGGTTTTCGGCGGAAAGGTTATACTGGGGCACCCGCGTCAGGTCGATGCCGAAGAAGTTCATGTGCTGGCTGAACTCGGTGATGGTCTCGATCTGGCCGGCCGAGAAGATGCTGGTAACGCTCTGCTCCCCTGCCAGGACCTGCTCGATGATGAGGTTGTCGCGGGTGACCATGGTGAACTGGATGCCCAGATTGGTCAGAGCTTCGCCGGCGGCGGTGAGCAGGTCGTTGCTGATGTGGAAGATGCGGTTGAGCGGCTCATAGACGACGCCGATGACGCCAAACATAACAAAGAAGTTCAGCAGCATGGGCAGGCAGCCCGAGGTGGGGCTGTAGCCGAAGTCCTGCTGCAGCCGGAGCATCTCCTCCTGCTGCTTTTCAGGCTTGTCTTTGTACTTCTTCTGGATCTCCTCGATCATGGGCTGGAATGCGGTCATCCGCACCATGTTCTTCTGCTGCTTAAGGGACAGGGGGATGCTCAGCAGCCGGATCAGAAGGGTGAAGAGGATGAGGTCCCAGCCGTAATTGGGGATGATGTTGTAGATCAGCTCCATGACGTAGCCGAGCGGCCAGGCGAGAACGTAGAAAAAATTCATATGCGCTTCCATTCTGTCCCGCCTGTGAGCGCGGAACGTTTTTTATGCGTGGGACAGCCCGCTCACAGCTGCCGGGCCGTCACAAGAAGCAAAGTCAGTTTTTCCGGGCGCGGGGCGGGTGGAGCACCCGCCCGGGGTTTTTCCAGCGGCCCGGTTCGGGCACGGGGTCGTAGCCCCAGCGGCCGAAGGGGTTGCAGCGGGCGATCCGCCAGGCGGCCAGAAGCAGGCCCTTGACGCAGCCATGGGTCTGGATGGCCTGGATGGCGTATTCGCTGCAGGTGGGGGTAAAGCGGCAATTGCGGCCAAGGGCCGGACTGAGAAACCGCTTATAGAGCCGGATGGGCAGGCAGAGGGCGTCCCGGCAGGCTTGTTGCAGCCGGTTCACGGGGCAGCCCCCTCCCCTGCCGGCGCTTCCTTTCTGCGGGGCGGACGGCTGGCCGGCGGGGGCGCGCCGGGCGCGAGGGCCCTGTCGGGCAGGCCGGCAGCCTTGAACAGCCGGGCCACCGCGCGGGACACCTGCCAGCTTTTCAGGCCCGGGGTGGCGGCCCGGGCGACAAAGATCAGATTGTAGCCGCCGATGTTGTAATCGAGATGTTCGTCGATGGCGGCTTTCATCACCCGGCGGGCGCGGTTGCGCCGGACGGCGCAGCCCACCTTTTTGGTGGCGGTCAGGCCGACGCGGGTCTGCCGGGTGCGGGTCTTGAGGACATACAGCACAAGGGCATGGTCCACATACGCCTTGCCCCGCGCATAGACCCGCCCGAACTCGTTGTTGTGCCGCAGCGGACGGTATCGCATCTGCGGGCCTCCTATTCCTTTCTGGAACTGTGCGGCCATGCAAAAGGGCCTTACCTTGTCAGTATAGCAAAAAACGGGCGGCTTTGAAAGACCGCCGCCCGAATTTTTTCACACAAATCCAGTTTTTTCTGAAAAAATAAGGCCACCAATTTCCATCAGCGGCCTTTTCGTGCGCATTTTTGATTGTCGGGAGATGCTGCGGCCGGGGCAGAGCGGCCCCGCCGGCGGCAGTCTGCCATCAGACAGTCAGGCTCTTGCGGCCCTTGGCACGGCGGGCATTGATGACCTTGCGGCCATTCTTGGTGCTCATACGGGTCAGAAAGCCGTGGACCTGCTTGCGCTGGCGCTTCTTGGGCTGGAAAGTTCTCTTCATAGTAGGTTCCTCCTAAAGTCTTGCCCCCGGGGTGCGGGGTCCTGGATGTCGGTCTTGCGCCCCTGTGATGCGCCCCGGTACAGTGGGGACAGAGGGGACAGGCTTGCGATTTAATAGTATATCGCATGGATTTGCCTTCTGTCAAGCGTTTTTTCGCTTTCCTGCAAAATTTTTTGGTGCAAAGTTTTTCAACATTTTCACCTTTTGCAGTGGAAAACCGCCCGGAGCACAATATTTTGGGGGTAAGCGGGGCGGCAGACACAACATCGCCCGGGGGTATGAAGGCCGCCCGGACGGCCCATACTGAGTACATTATATAAATAGGGGCCTTGATTCTGGACGTTTGCGCCATTTTGTGTTATACTGACAGGGTATCGGTACCTATGTTGAAAACTTCAATGGAGTGGATGTTTTTATGGATTCTTTCAAGGACGTATTAGAAGCCGCCCAGCTCTACTGCAAAGGCCAGATGGCAGAGCCCACCTACAACCTCTACATCGACGGGCTGGAGCCGGTCAGCTTTGAGGACTCGAGCCACATCACCCTGTCGGTGCGCAACGACTTCATCTGCAAGATCGTCTCGGACCGATACCTGGGGCTTTTGAAGGAGGCTTTCAAGTCGGTCCTTGGGTTTGACGTGGACATTCAGCTCGTTGTGCCCAGCACCCCGCCCCATGAAGTGGTCCTGGCCCAGCAGTACGACCTGAACCCCGCAAGCCCGCAGGGCAACTATGAATTTACCTTCGAGAATTTTATCAAGGGGCCTTCCAACCAGTTTGCCTTCGCGGCCGCGCAGGCGGTGGCGGCCAACCCCTCGGGGGCCTATAACCCCCTGTTCATCTACGGCGGGTCGGGCCTGGGCAAGACCCATCTGCTGACCGCCATCCAGATCGAGATCAAGCGGACCCACCCCGACTTTGTCATCATGTACGTGACCTGCGAGCAGTTCACCAACGAGCTGATCGCGGCCATCCGGGCCGGCAGCACCGAGGATTTCCGCGCCAAATACCGGGTGGCGGATCTTTTGCTGGTGGACGATATCCAGTTCATCGCCGGGAAGGAGTCGACCCAGGAGGAATTCTTCCACACCTTCAACTCCCTGCACGACGCCCACAAACAGATCGTCATCGCGTCCGACCGGCCGGCCAAGGAGATCAAGAGTCTGGAAGAGCGGCTGCGCACCCGCTTTGAGTGGGGCCTGACCGCCGACGTGCAGCCGCCCGATTTTGAGACGAGGGTGGCCATCGTCAAGCGGAAGGCCGAGCTGCTCCACCTCGACCTGCCCGAAAACGTGGCCGAGTTCATCGCCAACCACCTGAAAAACAACATCCGCCAGCTGGAAGGCGCGGTCAAAAAGCTGAACGCCTACTATATGCTGGAGGGGATCCAGCCGGTCATCTCGGTGGCGCAGAACGCCATCAAGGATATCCTGAACGAGACCCAGCCCATCCCGGTGACGGTCGAAAAGATCATCGGGGAGGTCTCCCGGACCTTCAACGTGTCGGTGAGCGACATCCGGGGCACCAAGCGGAACGCCTCCATCGCAAGCGCCCGCCGGGTGGCCATCTACATCCTGCGGGAGGTGACCGGGATGAGCATGGAGGACATCGGCCGGGAATTCTCGGGCCGGGACCACTCCACCATCGTCTACTCCCTCAAGACCATGGAGCGGGACATGAAAAATGACCAGCATCTGCGGGAAACGGTGGACGACATCATCAAGAACGTCAAGGCGTAAGGGACGATTTCTCCACCAAACCGGAAGAAAAAGAGGAAAACCGCCCTCCCCTGCCCCGCCACAGCCGGAAGCTGCCGGGAGGCACGGAAAGTTCTCCACTTTTTACACCGAGTTTTCAACATTCAACTTTTCTTTTCCACAGTGCAGGTTGAAAAGAAAAAGGGCCGGGGCGTTTCCACAAACTGTCCACAAACCCTTCACATCCGGGTGGAAAAGGAAAATCCCTGTCAGGAAAAGGAAAAAGCGAGTTTTCCACACTCTCCCCGGCCCCTACTACGTTTACTGCAACAAGTATCAATAGAAACAGAAGGGCAGCCGCCTTTTTTACGGAACACAAAACGGGCCAGACAGCCCAAAAACAAATCAAAGCCAATAAGGGAGTAACGAAATTGAAGATCATCTGTGACAAAACCCTTTTGAGCGCCGCCATCGACGGCGTTTCCCGCGCCGTCACCCCACGTTCCACCATACCCGCCCTCGAGGGCATCCTGCTGAAAGCCGAGGGCTTCAACCTGACCCTGACCGGCTACGACATGGAACTGGGGATCGTCACCACCATCGAGGCCAACGTCCTCGAAGCCGGCGACATCGTCCTGAACGCCAAGCTGCTGAACGACATGGTCCGCCGGATGCCGGCCGGACAGATCAGCATATCGGTGGCGGACAACGGAAAAACAACGATCCAGGGCGGTGTAGCCCAGTTTGAGATCCAGAGTATGCCGGCTGCCGACTTCCCCCAGCTGCCCAACACCGGCGCCGAAGATACCCTGACCATCCAGACCGGCGTCTTCCGCGACATGATCGAGCGGACCCTGTACGCCGTCAGCCAGGACGAAAAACGCCCCGCCCACACCGGCGAACTGTTTGAGATTGAACCGGACCACCTGACGGTGGTGGCGCTGGACGGCTTCCGGCTGGCGATCGTAGACCGGGAGGTCAAAGCCAATAAGGAGATCCGGATCATCGTGCCCGGCAAGACCATGAACGAGGTGCTCCGGCTGCTGGCAAACGACGATGAAGCCGAGGTCCACATCAGCGTAAACCGGCGCTACATCGTGTTTAATACAGCCGGTTATACCATTATGAGCCGGCTGATCGAGGGCGAGTTCCTCAACTATAAAAACGTCATCCCCAACGGCAGCCGTACCCAGGCGGTGCTGGACACCAAGGGGTTCATCGAGACCATCGAGCGGGCCTCCCTGATTATTACAGAGCGTTTAAAAAATCCCCTCCGCATCACCTTTACAGAGGGTAAAGTGATTGTCCGCTGCCAGACCAGCCTGGGCCGGGTGATGGACGAGTTTGCCGCCGCCTGCGAGGGGGACGAAGTGGAAATCGGGTTCAATAACCGCTATCTGCTGGACGCGCTGCGCAACGCCCGGACCGAACAGGTGCGGGTGCAGCTGAGCGGGCCGCTCAGCCCGGTCAAGATCCTGCCGGCGGAGGGGAACGATTTCCTCTATCTGGTGCTGCCGGTGCGGTTCCGCAACGACTGAGGAGGCGAGTGGGATGGAACGGGTGGTCATTCATACCGACTATATCAAGCTGGATGCCCTGCTCAAATTTGCGGGCCTGTGCGAGACGGGCGGCGAGGCAAAGGAGCGGGTGCAGGCCGGGGAGGTCAAACTGAACGGCGAAGTCTGCACCATGCGGGGCAAAAAGTGCGTCCCGGGGGACACCGTCGAGCTGGACGGCCGGACGGTGCACATCGCCGAGGGGCAGTGACGGATGCGGCTGGCTTCACTGAGATTGGAAAATTACCGCAACATCGCCGCGGCCTGCCTGACGCCGGGCCCCGAGCTGACCGTCATCTGCGGCAACAACGGCCAAGGCAAGACAAACCTGCTGGAGGCGGTCTGGCTGCTGACCGGGGGCAAGAGCTTCCGGGGCGGCAAGGACGCCGAACTGGTCCGCCGCGGGGCGGAGTTTGCCGCCCTCGAGGCGGTGACCGTCGAGACCGGCGGCAAGGAAAACGAGATCCGGCTGACGGTGGGCGCGCCCGGCCGGCCGGGGCGGTATGCGGTGCGCAACGGCGCGCCGCCGAAACGGGCTTCCAGCCTGGCGGGCAGCTTTCCGGCGGTGGTGTTCGACCCGGGGCATCTGAGCCTGGTCAAGGGCGCGCCCGACGGCCGGCGGCGGTTTCTGGACGCGGCGCTCTGCCAGCTTTACCCGGGGTATTTGACGCTGTACCGGCGGTATGTGCGGATCTTACAGCAGAAAAACAGCCTGCTGCGCCGCGCCCCGGCCGGGCTGGAACGTCCCCTGCGGGAAAAGCTGGACCTGCTGGAGGTGCTGAACGAGGAGCTGGCCGCCTGCGGCGAAGAGGTGCAGGCGCGGCGGCGGGCCTATCTCGATCTGCTGGCCCCGATGGCGGCCGAAAACTACCGGGAGCTGTCCCGCGGGGCGGAACAGCTTGCCATCTGCTATGAGGCCCAGTTTGAGCCGGGCGGGCTGGCCGGGCTGCTGGCCGCCCGCCGCGACGAGGAAGTCCGGGCCGGGCAGAGCCTCTGCGGGCCCCACCGGGAGGACCTGAGCTTTACCTTGGACGGACAGCCGGCCCGCAGCTTTGCCAGCCAGGGACAGCAGCGCAGCGCCGTCCTCAGCCTCAAGATGGCGGAAGCCGACGCCTCGGCCCAGATCACCGGGGAGCGGCCGGTGCTGCTGCTGGACGACGTGCTGAGCGAACTGGACGAGGGGCGGCGGGCCTACCTGCTGACCCGGATGCGGGAGCGGCAGACCTTTGTCACCAGCTGCGACGACGCGGCGCTGCTGCACACCGACGGGGTGATCTGCCGGATGGAGGGCGGCGTTTTGACCGAGCTGTAAAGGAGAAGCGATGTACTGGCATCTGGGGCGGGACTATGTCCTGAATACGCGGGATATCATCGGCATCTTCAATCTGGAGACGACGACCATCTCGCCGCGGGGGCGGGCCTTTTTGGAGTACGCCCAGAAAAACGGGGCGGTGGTCAGCCTTTCGGACGAACTGCCGCAGAGTTATGTGCTGGCGGACAGCCCGGTGGAAACGGTGTTTTTGTCGGAGCTGTCCAGCGCCGCGCTGCGCCGCCGCGCCGAACAGCCTCTGCCCGGCCCCGAGCCGCCCAAACGGTGAAAACCGCCGGTTTTACTTGAAAGAACGACGCATTTGCGATAAAATAGACATATAAGAGAAGTTACGAAACTGGAAAAATCTATGAGATTGAGGGAGAGATACAATGGCTGAGGATATCATCACTAGTCAGGATACCGCCACCGACCACGAGTACGACGGCAGCGAGATCCAGGTCCTCAAGGGGCTGGAAGCGGTCCGCAAACGGCCGGGCATGTATATCGGCTCGACCGGCGAGCGGGGATTGCATCACCTGGTCTATGAGATCGTGGACAACTCGATCGACGAGGCCCTGGCCGGCCACTGCGACCACATCGAGGTCAAGATCAAAAAGGGCGATATCATGGAGATCACCGACAACGGACGCGGCATTCCGGTGGGCGTGCAGCCCGACACCGGGCTGCCGGCTGTTACGGTGGTCTTTACCATCCTGCACGCCGGCGGCAAGTTCGGCGGCGAGAACTCGGGCTACAAGGTGTCCGGCGGCCTGCACGGCGTGGGCGCGTCGGTGGTCAACGCCTGCTCCGAGTGGCTGACCGTCCAGGTGCGCCGGGACGGCAAAGAGTACGAGCAGACCTTCCGCCGCGGCGACCCCGACGGCCCCCTCCACGAGGTGGGCCCCGCGCCGGAAGGCTCCACCGGCACCCGCGTCACCTTCAAGCCTGACCCGGAAATGTTCCGTGAGACGACGGTTTTCAACTTCGACACCCTGGAAAAGCGGCTGCGGGAAGAGAGCTTCCTGAACGCGGGGCTCAAGATCACCCTGACCGACGAGAGGGAGCTCTACACCCCCATCCTTGAGGACGGGCAGGAGGGCGTCCCCTGCTACCGGCAGGAAGTGATGTGCTACGAGGGCGGCATTCGCAGCTTTGTCACCTACCTGAACGAAAAGCGCAACCTCGAAGTGCTGCACCCCCATGTCATCTATCTCTCGGCCCGGACCGACAAGGCGGAAGCTGAGATCGCCATGCAGTACAACACCAGCTACAACGAACTGGTGCTGAGCTTTGCCAACAACGTCAACACCCCCGACGGCGGCACCCACGAAGAAGGCTTCCGGGCCAGCCTGACCCGCGTCTTCAACGACTACGGGCGCAGCCACGGCCTGCTCAAGGACAAGGACGAGAACCTGTCCGGCTCGGACGTGCGGGAAGGGCTGATCTGCGTCATCTCGGTCAAGCTGCAGGAGGCCGAGTTCGAGGGGCAGACCAAGGCCAAGCTGGGCAACACCGAGATCAGGACCATGGTCTCCAACATGGTCTACGGCAAGCTGACCGAGTTCTTTGAGGAAAACCCCGCCGTCGCCAAGGCCATCTTTGAAAAGGCCACCCAGGCGGCCCGCGCCCGCGCCGCCGCCAAAAAGGCCCGCGAGCTGGTCCGCCGCAAGAGCGTGCTGGAAAACAGCCGGATGCCCGGCAAACTGGCCGACTGCCGCGAGAACGACCCCTCCAAGACCGAGATCTTCATCGTCGAGGGCGACTCGGCCGGCGGCTCGGCCAAGATGGGCCGCGACTCGGCCATCCAGGCCATCCTCCCCCTCTGGGGCAAGATGCTGAACGTCGAAAAGGCCCGGGCCGACAAGATCTACGGCAACGACAAACTGATGCCGGTGGTGCTGGCCCTGGGCTGCGGCATCGGCGAGGAGTTCGATATCTCCAAGCTGCGGTACGACAAGGTATTCATCATGGCCGATGCCGACGTGGACGGCTCCCATATCTGCACCCTGATGCTGACCTTCTTTTTCCGCTATATGCGGCCCCTCATCGAGCAGGGCCATGTTTACGTCGCCCAGCCGCCCCTGTTCCGGGTGCAGAAGGGCAACACCGTCAAGTATGCCTACAACGAAAAGGAGATGGCTGCCCTGACCCAGGAGATGCCGGGGGCCAAGGTCAACCGCTACAAAGGCCTGGGCGAGATGAACCCCGAACAGCTCTGGGAGACCACCATGAACCCCGACAACCGGGTGATCGTGCAGATCACCATCGAGGACGCCGAGAAGGCGGACGAAGCCTTCACCATCCTGATGGGCGACCAGGTGGAGCCCCGCCGCCGCTTTATCGAGAACAACGCGCAGTACGCGAAGCTTGACGTCTGAGAAGCCGGCCTGAGCGAGAGAACATTGGAGGAACTATGGAAGAAGATTACGTCATGATACCCGGCACCGGGACCAAAAAGATCATCAGGGACGTCAAGAAGGAGATCGAGACCGCCTTTCTGGACTATTCGATGTCGGTCATCGTCTCCCGCGCCCTGCCCGACGTCCGGGACGGTTTGAAGCCGGTCCACCGGCGGATCCTGTTCACCATGCACGAGCGGGGCAACGACCCCGGCCACCCCTACCGCAAGTCGGCCGACACGGTCGGCGCGGTGCTGGGCTCCTACCACCCCCACGGCGACGCTTCGGTCTATGACGCGATGGTCCGTCTGGCGCAGGACTTTTCGATGCGCTACCCGCTGGTGGACGGTCAGGGCAACTTCGGCTCGGTGGACGGCGACCCCCCGGCCGCCTACCGTTACACCGAGGCCCGGATGAGCCGGATGGCGGTCGAGATGCTGACCGACATCGACAGGGACACCGTCGACTGGGACCCCAACTACGACGACACCAAGAAGGAGCCGCAGGTGCTGCCCTGCCGCTTCCCCAACCTGCTGGTCAATGGCAGCCAGGGCATCGCGGTCGGCATGGCCACCAACATCCCGCCCCACAACCTGGGCGAGGTGATCGACGGGTGCATCGCCTACATCGACAACCCTGACATCGACCTGGCCGGCCTGATGGAGCACATCAAGGGCCCCGACTTCCCCACCGCCGGCATCATCATGGGGCGCAGCGGCATCCGCGCCGCCTACGCCACCGGCCGCGGCAAGATCACCCTGCGGGGCCGCGCCGTCATCGAGGAAAAGAAGAATGGCCGCTTTCAGATCGTGGTGACCGAGATCCCCTATATGGTCAACAAGGCCCGGCTGATCGAGAACATCGCCGAGCTGGTCAAGGACAAGCGGGTGGACGGCATCACCGACCTGAACGACGAGACCAACCGCAAGGGAATGCGGATCGTCATCGGGCTGCGCCGGGACGCCAACCCCCAGGTGGTGCTCAACCAGCTCTACCGCTACACCCAGCTGCAGGACACCGTCGGCGTCATCATGATCGCCATCGACCACAAGATCCCCAAGGTGCTGACCCTCAAGCAGATGATCGCCAAGTACGTCGAGTTCCAGGACGAGGTGATCCGCCGGCGCACCGGCTATGACCTGAAAAAGGCGCAGGAGCGCGCCCACATCCTGGAGGGCCTGAAAAAGGCCACCGACATTGTGGACGAGCTGATCGCCACCATCCGGGCCTGCAAGGGCGGCATGGCCGAGGCCAAGGCCGCCATTATGGAGAAGTTCGGCTTTGACGACCCCCAGGCCGACGCCATCGTCAAACTGCAGCTGGGCCGTCTGGCCGGGCTGGAGATCCTCAAGATCGAGGAGGAGCTGTCCGGCCTGCGGGCCAAGATCGAGGACTGGCAGAACGTTTTGGCCGACGACAGCCGGGTGCTGTCCATCGTCAAGGCCGAGCTGCTGGAGATCAAGCGCCGCTTTGCCGACGAGCGCCGCACCGAGATCGAGACCGTCACCGGCGAGGTGGATATCGAGGACCTGATCGCCGAGGAGCAGTGCGTCTACACCCTGACCGAGGCCGGCTACGTCAAGCGGCAGCCCAAGGCCATCTATCAGGCGCAGCACCGCGGCGGCCGCGGCATCCTGGGCATGACCCGCAAGGAAGAGGACATTGTCCAGGAAATGTTCGTCGGTTCGACCCACGACTATGTCCTGTTTGTCACCGACCGGGGCCGGCTGTTCCGGATCAAGGGCTACACCATCGCCGAGGGCAGCCGCACCAGCAAGGGAGCCCACATCGTCAACCTGCTGCAGCTGGCCGAGGGCGAAAAGGTGACCAATATGCTGCGCCAGTCGGCCAGAGATGAGCGCGGCGAGGAAGGCTACGTCACCATGGTGACCCGGCAGGGCCTGATCAAGCGGACCCCGCTGGGCCAGTACGCCAACATCCGCAAGTCGGGCCTGATCGCCATCGCCCTGAACGAGGGCGATTCCATCGCCTGGACCCGCCTGACCACCGGCAACGACACCCTGATCGTGGCCACCCGCAAGGGACAGGCCATCCGCTTCTACGAGAGCGACGCCCGGCCGATGGGCCGCGGCGGCCACGGCGTCCGCGCCATCCGCCTGGAAGAGGGGGACGAAGTGGTGGGCGTTTCCATCTGCCGCGAGGGCGCCACCGTCCTGACCGTCACCGAGCAGGGCAAAGGCCGCCGCACCCGGATCGAGGATTACCGGCTGACAAACCGCGGCGGCAAGGGCGTCCGCAACTACGACCCCGCCAAGGACAAGGTGGCCGGCATCAAGATCGTAGACGAGGCGGACGACGTCCTGCTCAGCAGCCAGGAGGGCGTCATCATCCGGATGCACGCCGCCGACATCACCGTCCAGAGCCGCTACGGCAGCGGCGTGCGGGTGATGCGGCTGGGCGAGACCGACCGTGTGACCGTCGTGGCCCGCACCGACCACGACGACGAGGCCGAGACGGCCAAGCCCGAAATGGAAGCCGGCGACGCCGAGCTCACCGCCGAAGAAGTGGCCGC
>DXHQ01000084.1 GCA_019113345.1 Candidatus Faecalibacterium intestinigallinarum | reverse complement strand
GGAACCGGAAAGGAGATTGGAAATGGAGGCTATCAGAAAGTGACTGCGGGGATCAGCCCTTCTTGATCTTGGTCAGGGCTTCGTTCAGCTGGCGCTTGACGTCGGCCGAGAAGGACTTGCCGGCCATCTTCATCATGTCCGAAAGGCGCATGGTGCCCATCAGGCCGCCGGCGTTGTCGTCCTTGTCGCTGCCCATCATGCTCATCATGCTGCTGTGGGCAAAGACGTTCATGGCGTCCTTGATGACGGCGGCCGTCTCGCTGTTGGCCAGCAGGTCGACGACTCGGTCCTTGATGGAGTAGAAGCCCTCGGGGTAGTTCAGGGGCTTGCGGGCCTCGCGGGCCTTGGGGTCGTCAAACCAGTTGGCGGCGTCGTTGCCTTCGGGCAGGTCGTAGGCGTAGTTGTGCTCGGCCACGCCGTTGAAGGCGGCGGTGTCGCTCACCTCGCCGCAGCTGGCGGTGACGGTGTTGGCGCCGTCGGCGAGGGAGACGTCCTTAAAGACGGCGCAGTGGTCGACCGCCTCGAGGGTGCCCACCTCGGCGCCGTTCACCGTCAGGGTGACGGTGGGGCAGTTGGTGTAGACGGTGATGTTCCGCTCGCCGGGGGCGCGGTCCACAAAGCGGCTGCCGCTGATGTGGATCATGGGCTCGGCGGTCCAGTATGCCTGGTAGACGTAGAAGGGGTCCTTCTTGATCTTGCGGTCGTAGGTGACCAGGCCCTTGTTGTTGCGGCCCTGGATGCCGCCCTCGTCGCGGCCGTCGGCGGCGAAGTCGAACATATTCCAGACGTGGGTGGCCCACAGGTAGGGACGGGTCGCAAAGGTCTTGAGCATATCGTGGTGGTACTCGGTGGCGTACTCCTCGGTGTAGTCGTGGTTCTCGGGGTAGGCCGAGTGCCACTTGAGGATGCACTCGGAGCCGTATTCCGAGACGCCCAGGCACCGGTCGGGGTACATGGCGTGGAACTTGTCCAGCCAGGGGCCGTTGTCGGCGGCCTCGCCGAAGTACCAGCCGAAGTAGTGGTTGTAGCTCTCGACGTCGGTGATGATGTTGTGCTCGCTCTCCATCGGGGTCATGGTCACCTGGGCCATGGTGGTCATGCGGCTGGGGTCAAGGGTCTTGGCCACGGCGTTGACCTCCCGCAGGTTCTGGCGCAGGTCCTCGCGGTCCTTGCCGATCAGGATCTCGTTGGAGATGCCCCAGAAGAAGATGGAGGGGTGGTTGTAGTTCTGGGCCACCAGCTCGGTCATCTGGCTGATGGTGTTGTCGTGGGCTTCCTTGCCGGGGATGAAGCGGCTGATGAAGGGGATCTCGGCCCAGACCACAAAGCCGGTGTGGTCGCACAGGTCGTAGAAGTACTGGTCGTGCTGGTAGTGGGCCAGACGGATGGTGTTGGCGCCCACTTCCTTAATCAGGGCGATGTCCTCCTCGTGGTCGGCGCGGCTGATGGCCCAGCCCTTGTCCAGCCGGTCCTGATGGCGGGCGACGCCGTGCAGGGGCAGGTTCTTGCCGTTGAGCCAGAAGCCGGTGTTGGGGTCGACGTGGAAGGAGCGGTAGCCGTAGTCGACCGCGACGGTGTCGACGGCCTCCTCGCCCTTCATGACCGACGCCTCGGCGGTGTAGCAGTAGGGATCGGCCATGCCGTTCCAGAGGCGGGGGTTCTTGACCGCGAGGGTCAGGACGGTGTGGGGCTCGGCGGGGGCGCAGCCGGAGGCGACGACGTTGCCGTCGGCGTCCTTCAGATCGACCGAGACGGTGCAGCCGCCGGCGTCCACCGGGAAGAGGTCGAGCCGGGTGGTGCCCGAGACGAGGGGGGTGACAAAGACGGCGGGGGTGCCGGCCTTGAGCAGGTCAAAGTGGGCGGGGGCCGTCTCGATGAAGCTGACCTCACGGTACAGTCCGCCGAAGAAGGTGAAGTCGGCGGTCTGGGGGTAGATGTCCGAGACGGCGTTGGAGACGTCGACCCGCAGGACGTTGCCGGTCTTTTTCATGGCGGGGGTCAGGTCGAAGCGGAAGGTGGAAAAGCCGCCCTTGTGCTCGCCCAGCAGCCGGCCGTTGCAGTAGACGGTGGCGACGTGGTTGGCGCCCTTGATCTCGATGTACTGACGTTTGCCGTCGGTGGGGTCGGGCAGGTCGATCTCATAGGTGCCGACGCTGCGCCAGTAGTCGTTGCCGCCGTCCTGGCCGTCCTTGGCGTTCCAGGTGTGGGGCAGGGCAACGGGGGCAAAGGATTCGCCGGCTTTGGCAAAGCGGGCGGCGGTGAGCAGGGTGGTGGTGCGCATAGGGCATACTCCTTTCGCATAAAGCCGGCCGGACCGGGGCCCGGCCGGCGGTGGTGCGTGTGATTCTATGGTTTTAGTATATCACCCCGCCCCAAAAGGGGATAGGAAAATTTTGGGGAAGTTCTGTATAATTTTTGTCCGATGGGAAGGGATTTCTGGCAGATGCTGATAAAAGACGGGCAAGAAAGGGCGGGCGGGGGCGGATGCTTTCGTTCGTCAGCCGGACGGCGCTGTTTTGAAAAAGATAAAATTTTTTAATTAAAAAGTTTTTCCGTTATGGCCCGCAGATAAGAAAGGCGGAGCGCCCGGCGGGTTTTGTTTGCATCTGTGAAAGCGCGGTTTTGTTGGGAATGCAAAGGGGCAGACGGCCCGGCAGGGGAGGAGGCCCTAGTATTTTTTGCCAAAAACCCCTTGACAAATTGCAGCAATCTGCTAGAATACTCGTACAATTATTTTTTCTAAATAATTTTAGATAAAATAATCTGTCACAAAATTTGAACTATTCCAACATGACAACAAAGGTTGAAAAGGAGAAATCATCATGGACTTCGAGAAGGTTAAGGAAATTATCGTTGAGACTCTGAGCTGCGACGCCGACAAGGTCACCATGGAGGCCACCCTGGCCGACGACCTGGAGGCCGATTCCCTGTCCGCCGTTGAGCTGTCGATGGCCCTGGAAGAGGCTTTCGGCATCGCCATCGCCGACGAGGACCTGCCCAACATGAAGACCGTCGGCGACATCTTCAACTACCTGAAGGAGCACGCTGACGAGGCTGAGAAGGCTGAGTAAACCTTTCCCCGGCAAGAGATGTTCCGCATTGCTGAAAGGAGCCTTCTATGACCAATCAGGAAATTCTGGAGCTGATGGCCCGGTTTGACGCCAGCAGCCTCACCTCTTTTAAGCTGCACTCCAAGGACGCCGACCTGGAGATGGGCAAGGGCCTGCCCGCCGCGCCGGCTGCGGCCGCTGCGCCTGCGGCTGCCCCGGCGGCGCCCGCCGCCCCCGCGCCGGCTCCGGCAGCGCCTGCCGCCGCCCCCGCCCCTGCGGAGGAGGGCAAGTGCATCACCGCGCCCGTGGTGGGTACGTTTTACATTGCGTCTGCGCCCGATCAGCCGCCCTTTGTGCAGGTCGGCGACAAGGTGCAGAAGGGCCAGACCGTCTGCCTCATGGAGGCAATGAAGATGATGAGCGAGGTCAAGGCTCCGTGCGACTGCGTCATTGAAGCGATCCTGCAGGAAGACGGCGCGCTGGTGTCCTTCGGGGACGACCTGATCCGCTACCGGGAAGGGTAAAGCCAATGTTCAAGCGTGTTTTGATTGCGAACCGCGGTGAGATCGCCCTGCGCATCCAGCGGGCCTGCCGCGAGCTGGAGATCGAGCCGGTGGTGGTCTACTCCGCCGCCGACGCCGAGGCCATCCACGTGCAGCTGGCCGAGGAGGCCTACTGCATCGGCCCCGCCCGCGCCGCGGACAGCTACCTGAATATGGACGCCATCCTGACGGTGGCCAAGGCCGCCCACTGCGACGCCATCCATCCCGGCTACGGCTTTCTGAGCGAGAACGACCAGTTCGCCGACGCCTGCGCCGAGGCCGGCATCGCCTTCATCGGCCCGTCCGGCGACGTCATCCGCGCCATGGGCAACAAGGCCGCCGCCCGCAGGCTGATGCAGTCTGCCGGCGTGCCGGTGGTGCCCGGCTCGGACGGCGCGGTGGCCACCGCCGAGGAGGCCAAGGCCCTGGCCGATTCCATCGGCTACCCCGTCCTGATCAAGGCTTCGGCCGGCGGCGGCGGGCGCGGGATGCGCCGGGTCTATGAGCCCGACCAGCTCATCCCCCTCTTTGAGGAGGCCCGCAGCGAGTCGGTCGCCTGCTTCGGCAGCGGCGAGATGTATCTCGAAAAGCTGATCCTCAACCCCCGGCACATCGAGTTCCAGATCATGGCCGACAAGATGGGCCATGTCATCCAGCTGGGCGAGCGCGACTGCTCGATCCAGCGCCGCAACCAGAAGATGCTGGAGGAGTCCCCCTCCCGCGCCCTGACCCCCGAACTGCGGGAGAAGATGGGCGCGGCCGCCGTGGCCGCCGCCCGCGCCGCCGGCTACGAGAACGCCGGCACCATCGAGTTCGTCCTCGACCCGGACGGCAATTTCTATTTCATCGAGATGAACACCCGCATTCAGGTCGAGCACCCGGTCACCGAGTTCGTCACCGGGATGGACCTGGTCCGCGAGCAGATCCGCATTGCGGCGGGGCTGCCTTTGTCCCACACCCAGGAGGAGGTCACCCTCCGCGGCCACGCCATCGAGTGCCGTGTCAACGCCGAGGACCCCGCCAAGGGCTTCCAGCCCTGCCCGGGCAAGATCAACTTCCTGCATCTGCCGGGCGGCTGCGGCGTCCGGGTGGACAGCGGCCTGTACAGCGGCTACACCCTGCCGCCCTATTATGACTCCCTGATGGCAAAACTGGTGGTCTGGGCCCCCACCCGGCTGGAGGCCATCCGCCGTATGCGCCGCGTGCTGGAGGAACTGGTCATCGACGGGCCGGCCAACAACGCCGACCTGCTGCACCAGATCCTCTATCACCCCGACTTTGTCCGGGGCGCCTGCACCACCGCCTTCCTGGACGAGAACCTGGACACCCTGCTCAAATGGAGCAGCGCCGGGGATGAGGAGGCCAAGGCATGAGCAACGTATTTGTCCGCCGGCGGCACAAGCTGCTGAGCCTGAAGGCCCTGCGGGACTCGGGCGCGGTGCTGGCCGCCAACGCCGAGGAGAACTGCCCCCACTGCGGTCAGTCCGTCCTGCGGCGGGAGCTGATCAAGAACCAGTACGTCTGCCCCCTGTGCGGCTACCACCACCCCATCGGCGCCTACTACCGCCTCAGCCTGGTGCTGGACGAGGGCAGCTTCAAGGAGCTGGACGAGGACCTCATCTCGAACGACCCCCTCAGTTTCCCCGGCTATGAGGCCAAGCTGGACGGCGCCCGCCGCCGCACCGGCCTGGGCGAGGGCGTCGTCACCGCCGTGGGCCGCATCGACGGCCAGAAGGTGGCGGCCGGCGTGCTGGACAGCCGCTTTTTCATGGGCAGCATGAGCGCCGCCCTGGGAGAAAAGGTCGCCCGCCTGGTCGAGTATGCCGACAAAAACAAGCTGCCGCTGATCCTCTTTTCGGCCAGCGGCGGCGCCCGGATGCAGGAGGGCATCCTCTCCCTGATGCAGATGGCCAAGACCTCCGCCGCCATCGAGCGCTTTTCGGAGCACGGGGGGCTGTACATCTCCATCTTCACCCACCCCACCACTGGCGGCGTCACCGCCAGCTTTGCCAGCCTGGGCGACATCATGCTGGCCGAGCCGGGCGCCCTGATCGGTTTTGCGGGCCCCCGGGTCATCGAGCAGACCATCGGGGAAAAGCTGCCCGAGGGGTTCCAGACGGCGGAGTACCTGCTGGAGCACGGCTTTGTGGACGCCATCGTCCCCCGCGCCCGGCTGCGCACCACCCTGATCCGCCTGCTCAAACTGCACGGGAAAGGAGGGGACAGCCGTGGCAAATAACGAGTTGAAGCCCGCCCAGCGGGTGGCGCTGGCCCGCAGCCCGGAGCGGCCGGGCACCGCGGAGTTCGTCTCCGCCCTGTTCACCGATTTCTTTGAGCAGCGGGGCGACCGCTGCTGCATGGACGACGGCGCCATCTACGGCGGCGTGGGCCTGTTCCACGGCAGGCCGGTCACCGTCATCGGCCACCGCAAGGGCCACACCATCGAAGAGCACGTGGCATACCACTTCGGGATGCCCTCGCCCGAGGGCTACCGCAAGGCCCAGCGGCTGATGCAGCAGGCCGAAAAGTTCGGCCGGCCCATCGTCACCTTCATCGACACGGCCGGCGCTTACCCCGGCCTGGAAGCCGAGGCCCACGGCCAGGGCGAGGCCATCGCCTCTACCCTGGCCCTCTCCTCCCGGCTGACGGTGCCGGTCATCTCGATCGTCACCGGCGAGGGCGGCAGCGGCGGCGCGCTGGCCCTCGGCGTGGGCAACCGCGTCTTTATGCTGGAAAACGCCGTCTACTCGGTCCTCTCGCCCGAAGGGTTCGCCGCCATCCTCTGGAAGGACGCCTCCCGCTCGGCCGAGGCCTGCGACGTCATGAAGCTGACCGCCGCCGACCTGCTGGAGCTGAAGGTGATCGACGGCGTCATCCCCGAGCCGGAAGGCGGGGCCCAGACCGACCCTCAGGCCGTCTACCGCGCCCTGGACGAGCTGCTGGCCAAAGAGCTGGCCTCTCTTTCCAAGATGAGCGGCAAGGCCCTGGCCGAGGCCCGATACAAAAAATTCCGCATGATGGGCGCAAACGCCCTGAGAAAGGAGCGCCTATGAGTGGGATCAAGCTGATCGGCACCGGTTCGGCCCTGCCCGCACAGGAAGTGACCAATTTCGACCTGGAAAAGAAGGTCGACACCAGCGACGAGTGGATCACCACCCGCACCGGCATCAAGAGCCGCCACTACTGCGGGGAGGGGGAGCACCACCTCAGCCTCTGCCTGGCGGCGGCCCGGCAGGCGATGGAGCGCTCCGGCGTCACGCCGGCCGAAGTCGGCGTCTGCCTGGTGGCCACCCTGACCCAGGACACCATGACCCCCTCGGCGGCCTGCGTCCTGCAGAAGGAGCTGGGCCTGCCCGAGGACACCGTCTGCTTTGACCTGAACGCCGCCTGCGCCGGCTTTGTCTACGGCCTGCACACCGCCGAGTGCCTGCTGGCCGCCTCGGCGCGCAAGGTGGGTCTGGTCATCGGGTGCGAGGTGCTGAGCCGCATCACCGACTTTACCGACCGGTCCACCTGCGTCCTGTTCGGGGACGGGGCAGGCGCGGCCGTCGTCCGCTGGGGGGAGGATTACCCCTCCCTCTGCGCCGTCATGGGCAGCCGCGGCAACAGCGAAGTACTGTACATCCCCGGCGTCAACACCGGCGCGCCCAGCTACATCCACATGGACGGCAAGGAGGTCTTCCGCTTTGCGGTGGATGTGCTGCCCCGCTGCACCAGAGAGGTGGCGGCCAAAGCCGGCATCTCCCTCGACGAGGTGGACCACTTCGTCTTCCACCAGGCCAACCAGCGCATCCTTGATTTCGCCATCAAAAAGCTGAAGCTGGACCCCGCCAAATGCGCCGGGAACATTGCCCGCACCGGCAATACCTCGGCCGCCAGCGTCCCCATTCTGCTGGACGAGCTGGTCACGTCGGGCCAGCTGCGCAGCGGCCAGAAGGTCCTCTGCGCCGGCTTCGGCGGCGGCCTGACCTGGGCCGGCGCTCTGCTTCAGCTTGCATAAGCAGCCTGACGCCCAACAAAGAAAAGGAGTTTAGTTAATATGAAGATCAATGAGCTTCTGGGGACTGAGTTCCCGATCATCCAGGGCGGCATGGCCAACATTGCCACCGGCGCGTTTGCCGCCGCCGTTTCCAACGCCGGCGCGCTGGGCCTGATCGGTTCCGGCGGCATGGACGCCGAGACCCTCCGCAAGGAGATCCGCATTGCCAAGGCCGCCACCGACAAGCCCTTCGGCGTCAACCTGATGCTGATGAACCCCCACATCGACGAGCTGGCCAAGGTCGTCGTCGAGGAGGGGGTCAAGGTGGTCACCACCGGCGCCGGCAACCCCGGCAAGTATGTCCCCGCCTGGAAAGAGGCCGGCATCAAGGTCTTCCCGGTGGTGGCAGCCCCCATCCTGGCCAAGCGGCTGGAGCGGTATGACGTCGACGGCTTCATTGCCGAGGGCACCGAGAGCGGCGGCCATGTGGGCGAGATGACCACCATGGCCCTGGTGCCTCAGGTGGTGGACACCGTCAGCGCCCCGGTCATCGCAGCCGGCGGCATTGCCGACGGCCGCCAGATGGCGGCCGCCTACGCCCTGGGCGCCTGCGGCGTCCAGGTGGGCACCTGCCTGCTGGTCAGCGAGGAGTGCCCCATCCACGAGAACTACAAGAAGGCCCTGATCAAGGCCGGCGCCAACGACACCGTCGTCACCGGCCGGACCACCGGCGCGCCGGTCCGGGTCCTGAAGAACAAGATGGCCCGTCAGTACCTCGAGATGGAGAAGGAGAACATGCCCCTGGCCGAGCGGGAGAAGCTGACCCTGGGCTCGCTGCGCCGCGCTGTCTTTGACGGCGACCTGGACACCGGCAGCTTCATGTCGGGCCAGGTGGCGGGTATGCTGACCGAGATCAAGCCCCTGCGCCAGATTTTTGAGGAAATGATGGCCGGCTGTGAGGCCACGCTGAAAGGACTCGAAGCATGAAAGTAGCATTTTTGTATGCGGGCCAGGGCAGCCAGCACCCCGGCATGGGCCAGGACCTCTACGAGGCCTACCCCGCCTTCCGTGCGGTGCTGGACAGCGCCGAGGTCGGCTTTGACCTCAAGACCGTCTCCTTCAGCGACCCCGACGGGGTGCTGAACCAGACCGAGTACACCCAGCCCTGCATGGTGGCCTTTGCCGCCGGTCTGACCGCCATCCTGTACGAAAAGGGCATCCGCCCCGACTATGCCGCCGGGCTGAGCCTGGGCGAATATTCGGCCCTGTGCGCCGCCGGCGTGTTTACCGCCAAACAGGCGGTGGAGCTGGCCGCTTTCCGCGGCAGGGCGATGGCTGCGGCCGCCGCCGGCGTGCCCTGCGGCATGACCGCCGTGCTGGGCCTGGATCGCGACAAGCTGCGCGCCGCCTGCGAGGCGGCCGCCTCTGAGGGCGTGGTCGAGATTGCCAACTACAACTGCCCCGGCCAGCTGGTCATCGGCGGGCAGAAGGCTGCGGTGGACGACGCCGCCGCCAGGGCCAAGGAGCTGGGCGCCAAGCGCTGTCTGCCCCTCAAGGTCAGTGGCCCCTTCCACACCTCCCTGCTGGCCCCCGCCGGCGACGCGCTGCGGGAGCGGTTCAAGACCGAGACCTTCGGCGAGATGCAGTTCCCGGTGCTGTTCAACTGCCTGGGCCGCGAAATGGGCGAGGGGGACACCATCCCCGCTCTGCTGGAGCGGCAGGTCCAGTCCTCGGTCTACATGGAGGACACCATCCGCCGTCTGGCCGAGCTGGGGGTCGAGATGATCGTCGAGATCGGCCCCGGCAAGGTCCTCAGCGGCTTTGTGAAAAAGACCGTCCCCACCCTTAAGACCTGCGCAGTCGAGACCTGCGCCGACATCGACGCCCTCTGCGAGGCGCTGAAAGGAGAGTAACATGGGCAGCATGACTGGAAAGACCGCCGTCGTCACCGGCGGCAGTCGCGGCATCGGCCGGGCGATCTGCCTGGAGCTGGCCCGCCGCGGCGCGAACGTGGTATTCTCCTATGCGGGCAACACCGCCGCCGCCGAGAAGACCCTGGCCGAGCTGAAGGAACTGGGGGTGGAGGCCCGGGCCATCCAGGGCAACGTGGCCGACCCCGCCGCCGCCAAGACCCTGATCGACACCGCGGTCAAGGAGCTGGGCGGCATCCATATCCTGGTCAACAACGCGGGCATCACCCGCGACGGCCTGGCCATGGCCATGAAGGAAGAGGACTTCGACGCCGTCATCGAGACCAACCTCAAGGGCGCGTTCCTCTGCATGAAGGCGGCCATCCGCCCCATGATGAAGGCCCGCTACGGCCGCATCGTCAACCTCAGCTCGGTGGTGGCCCTGCGGGGCAACCCCGGCCAGGTCAACTACTGCGCCAGCAAGGCCGGCCTGATCGGCATGACCAAGTCCCTGGCCAAGGAGATGGGCGCGCGGGGCATCACCGTCAACGCGGTGGCCCCCGGCTACATCTCGACCGACATGACCGCAGCCCTGCCCGACGCCGCAAGGGACGCCATGCTGTCCACCATCCCGGTGGGCCGCGCCGGCAGCCCCGAGGACGTGGCCGCCGCGGTGGCCTTCCTGGCCTCGGAGGAGGCCGGCTACATCACCGGCCAGGTGCTGAGCGTGGACGGCGGCATGGGAATGTGAGGAGGAACGCATAAGATGGAAAAACGCAGAGTTGTTATCACCGGCATGGGCACCGTCAACCCTCTGGGCCACAATGTCGCCGAGAGCTGGCAGGCCGTCCATGACGGGGTGTGCGGCATCGCGCCCATCACCCAGTACGATTCGTCCGCACAGAAGGTCCACCTGGCCGCCGAGGTCAAGGACTGGGACCCCACCGTCTGCATCGACAAGAAGGAAGTGCGGCACATGGCCCGCTACACCCAGTTTGCGGTGGCCTCGGCCAAGGAGGCTGTGGCTGACAGCGGCCTGGACCTCGAAGCTGTCGAGCACGAGCGCTGCGGCGTCATCGTGTCCAGCGGCATCGGCGGCATCTCCACCACCGAGAGCGAGCAGACCCGCTGCCTGCAGCGCGGCTTTGACAAGGCTTCGCCCTTCTATATTCCCTCCAGCATCGCCAACATGGCGGCCGGCCAGATCGCCATCACCTTTGGGTTCAAGGGGATGTGCAGCTGCCCGGTGACCGCCTGCGCCGGCGGTTCCAACGCGGTGGGCGACGCCTTCCGCCACATCCGGGACGGCTACGCCGAAGTGATGCTGTGCGGCGGCGCCGAGGCCTGTGTGACCCCGCTGTCCATCGGCGGCTTCACCTCGATGCGTGCGCTGCACGTGGGCGACGACCCCGCCCGCGCCTCCATCCCCTTTGACGCAGAGCGGGACGGCTTTGTGATGGGCGAGGGCGCCGGCATCCTGCTGCTGGAAGAGTACGAGCACGCCATGGCCCGCGGCGCCAAGATCTACGCCGAGGTGGTGGGCTACGGCGCCACCTGCGACGCCTACCACATCACCGCGCCCGCCCCCGGCGGCGAGGGCGGCGCCCGCGCCATGCAGCAGGCCCTGGACGACGCCGGGGTCGCAGCCGGCGACGTGGACTACATCAACGCCCACGGCACCTCCACCCCGCTGAACGACTCGGGCGAGACCGCCGCCATCAAGACGGTGTTCGGGCAGCACGCCTACGAGCTGGCCGTCAGCTCGACCAAGTCGATGACCGGGCATATGCTGGGCGCTGCCGGCGGCGTCGAGGCCATCTTCACCGCCATGGCCCTGAAGGACGGCTACATCCCCGCCACCATCAACTACAAGGTGCCCGACCCGGCCTGCGATCTGGACTATGTGCCCAACGAGGGCCGCAAGGCGGAGCTGCGCTACGCGCTGTCCAACTCGCTGGGCTTTGGCGGCCACAACGCCTGCGTCCTGTTCAAGAAGTGGGAGGGCTGAGAGATGATGAAGTATAATTCGGACGAGATCGCCAAGATCCTGCCCCACCGCTATCCCTTTGCCCTGGTGGACCGCATCGTCGACGGGGAAGAGGGCAAGTGGGCCAAGGGCATCAAGTGCGTCACCGTCAACGAGCCCTTTTTCCAGGGGCACTTCCCCCAGTACCATGTGATGCCGGGCGTCCTCATCGTCGAGGCGATGGCCCAGGTGGGCGGGGTGGCCCTGCTGTCCATGCCCGAGAACAAGGGCAAGCTGGCCCTGTTCGGCGGCATCAAGAACGCCCGCTTCCGCCGCCAGGTGACCCCCGGCGACGTGCTGGAGATCGAGTGCACCCTGACCAAGCAGAAGGGCCCGGTGGGCATCGGCGAGGCCAAGGCGACGGTGGACGGCCAGGTGGCCGCGACCGCCGAGCTGACCTTTGCCCTCATCAACGCCCCTGAAGGACCTGCGTGTACCTGACGGGGACGGCGGCGCGCCGCGGGCCCTGTGGGAGGAACGCTATGCTGGAACAGATCGTCAAAACGGCATATAAGGAGTTCACCCTCCGCTTTTACCACGAGCTGTTCGCACGGTTCCAGGACCAGGAGACGGGGCTGACCGCGGCGGAGATCTTCGCGGCGGAAGCCATCCGGGCCCTGGGCAGCCCCACGGTCAACGAGTTCGCCGACTTCATGCACGTCTCGACCCCCAACGCGGCCTACAAGATCAACAGCCTGGTGCGGAAGGGATACGTCGAAAAGACCCGTTCGGCCCAGGACAAGCGGGAGTACCTGCTCCACGTCACCCGGAAGTACGAGACCTACTGCGGCGCGGGGGACCGCGTCCAGAGCGCCGTCGCCCGCATCCGGGAGCGCTTTTCCCCCGAGGAGTGCGCCAAATTCGGCGAGATGCTCTCGGTCATCAGCGAAGAGCTGCTGCCCTTCGAGGGCGAACAGCCGGACGGACAGAACAAATCCTGACCCAAATAAAACACCGGGCCCTGCGTACCATGCGATACGCGGGGCCCGGTTTTTGGCGTGTCCCGTGACCCGTTTCTGCCCGCCGGGCAGGCAAAAAGTCTTGCTTTTGTGCGTACAATTGTGTATAATAAGAGCGGGAATGACGCTGAAAGGGGAGTTTTATATGGCAAAATCGGCCAATTTATATGCGCGCATCGAGCCGGAGGTCAAGGAGCAGGCGGAAGCCATCCTGAATGCGCTGGGCATCCCGGCTTCCAACGCGATCACCATGTTTTACAAACAGATCATTTTGCAGCGCGGCCTGCCCTTTGAGGTCAAGCTGCCCGAGCATCCGCTGGACGTCAGCCGCCTGACGGACGCGCAGCTGGACGCCGAACTGGAAAAGGGCTATGCGCAGTACCGGGCCGGGCAGGCC